>CAIQON010000058.1 GCA_903873475.1 uncultured bacterium | reverse complement strand
TCTCGCAGGACACCTCCACCGACGACATCCCGATCGTCAATGCCCGTCCGAAGTGGACTGGCCGCTTCACGCTGCGCGTGATCATGGAAGACTGCAAGGTCAACCCCTGCAACTACGGCGTGCGCTTCTTCTCCGACAAGTAACCGGCCAGCGCGCCGGGCTTGTGCGGCTGTTCCGGTAGCTGCGCGGGGCGCTGCGCCCCCCGGCACGCCGTCTCAGCCGCCCTCCTGCAGGAACCGCAGCACGCGCGCGTTGAACGCGTCCGGACGGGTCTTCGACAGCGAATGCCCGCCGCTGTCCATCAGCTCGAGTTGCGCACCAGGGATCGCACGCGCCAGGGCCTCGGCGTGGTAGGCGGGGGTTATGTAGTCGTCGCGCGCGGCCATCACCAGCGTGGGCGTGGTGATGCGTGCGAGGTCTGCGCGGCGGTCGAAGGCCATGATCGCGTCGATGCGGCCGACCGAGACGTCCGCCGGCGGCGGATTGACGGCCGCGCGGCGCAGTTCCTCCTCGATCTCGGCATCGTGCGCATTCACGTAATCGGGCGGGTACAGCCAGAGCGGATGGAAGCGGCCGTGCAGTTCCGGCCCCGCCTGCTGGTACATCTGCCGCCGCGCCTCGAACAATCGCCGGAACCAGGGATCGCACCAGGTCCAGGTCGCGTAGATCGTCATCCGCGACAGCCGCTCGGGATGCAGTACCGCGAGCGTCTGGCCGATCGCGCCGCCCGTGGACTGCCCGACCAGGTGGACGCGCTCCAGCCCGAGTGCGTCCAGCAGCGCGATGACATCGGCGGCCATTCCGTCGACCGAGAACGAACGCTGCAAGCGGTCGCTGGCGCCGGTGCCGCGCTGATCGTAGGTGATCACCCGATAGTGCTGGCTGAAGAAGGGCACCTGCGGCGCCCATGAACGGCCGGTGCCGTTGAGGCCACTGACGAACAGCAGCGGATGGCCGCTGCCGCTTTCTTCGCAGGCGATCTCGCCGTCGCCGATGGCCAGCCTGGGCATGGTGTCTCCTCTACGTTTGCATGGGGGGCGTTATGCCGTCCAGCCGCAAGCATACACAGTGGGCGGCCGCACGATGGTCAGCCGATCAGCGCTTGCGCGTGCCGCTCACGATCTCGTCGAAGCGCGGATAAAGGTGGGCGAAATCGGTGTCGGTCATGCCCTGTTCGATGGCCGAGGCGAGGAACTCGCTGGTGAGCGTGCCCAGCGGCACCTGCGCGCCGAGCGACCCGGCGAGCGACACCGCCATCGACACGTCCTTGCGCAGGTTGTACACGCGCGAGCGGGCGTCCCATTTGCCCGACAGGATGTGCGCCGGGAAGCGAACCTCGCTCGCATAGCTGCGCGCGTTGGATACGTTGAACACGCCGATCATGTCGGCGACGCTGATGCCCGCCGCTTCGGCCATCCGCCCGCCTTCGCAGGTGGCCAGGAAGATCGTGTGGCAGACCATGTTGTGGATCAGCTTCATCGTGTGGCCGGTGCCGCTGGCGCCCAGGTGGAACAGCCGCTTCGAGATCCGCTCCAGCAATCCGCGCGTGCGCTCGAATGCATCCTTGTCGCCGCCGACCATCAGGGTCAGCGTGCCGGCGTCCGCCCCCGCCGCACCACCGCTCATGCCTGCGTCGAGATAGGCGATGCCACGCTCGGCCGCGCGCGCCGCGATCGCCCGCGTCTGGACCGGATCCGACGTGGTGAAGTCGTACACCACCAGCCCCGGCGCCGCGTGCGCGAGCACGCCGTCGGGGCCGTCGAAGCAGGCGGCGATCTCGGGCGTCGCCGGCACGATGAAGAAGATGGTGCTGCAGGAGGCAGCCATCTCTCCCGGCGTGGCCACCTCGACGCCCGGCAGCGCGGCGAGCGCGTCGCGGGCCGCCGGATCGAGATCCCAGACCGCCAGTGGCAGGCCGGCGCGCTGGAAGTTGCGTGCGATGCCGCCGCCCATGTTGCCCAGACCGACCACTCCGACTTTCCGATCGTCCATCCTGCCTCCGCGTGCCGTACGTGAATTGCGCGAGGCGCGATGATGCTACCGGGCAACCCCGCCCGGCAACTGGCGCGCCGGGGCGCGCCCGGGCGTGCGACGTCCGGCTTGCTGCTGCACCGCACCCGTGGTTAGCATGCGACGTAAACAGACAGCTGCCGGACAGCGCGGCAAGGGGGGATGGATGTCGACATTCGAAGAGTACTCGGGCAAGTACCGGCATATCCGGCTCGAGCGCAGCGCCGACGGCGTATTGCTCGCGACGTTCCACACCGACGGCGGGACGCTGCAGTGGGGACAGGCTCCCTACCTGGAGTTCCCGCAGGTCTTTGCGGACATCGGCAACGATCCGGGAAACAAGGTGGTGATCTTCACTGGCGCAGGCGATGCCTTTTCCGGGCCGCCTGGCGACCCGTCGAATCACCGGCCGCAGAAGACACCGGCAGGCTGGTACAACGAGTACTGGGGCGGCAAGCGGCTGGTGCAGAACCTGCTGGACATCGAGGTGCCGACGATCGCCGCGATCAACGGCCCGGCCCTGCGGCACAGCGAACTGCCGCTGCTGTGCGACCTGGTGATCGGTTCCGATACCTGTGCATTCCAGGATACCGGGCACTTCATGACCGGTCTGGTGCCCGGCGATGGCGTGCATGTGATCTACCCGATGCTGCTCGGTCTCAACCGTGGACGCTATTTCCTGATGACAGGCCAGCTGATCGAGGCAAAGGAGGCGCTCGACCTCGGTCTGATCTGCGAGAAGCTGCCGCGGGACAGGCTCCTGCCGCGTGCGCATGAGCTGGCAGAGATCCTGCTCAGGCAGCCGCCGCTGGTGCGCCGATTCACCAAGGCCCTGCTCGTGCAGCAGCTGAAGCGGTCGTTCCACGAAACGCTGGGCTACGGGCTGGCGATCGAAGGCATGGCAGTGGTCGAGGGCTGGAACAACCGGGACGAACCCCGGTTCTGACAGCGCGACCGGCGGACACGGACCGACCACAGGCCCGGGTGGCAGCCGGGCCTGTGGTCGCTGGATGTCTTCAGAAGGAGATGGCAATGCGGTTCATCCTGCGGGCAGCCCTCGCTGCACAGTCGCTGGTCATGGTCGCCGGATCGTTCGCGGGGGGAGTCGCCCGGGCGGCCGAGTTTCCGCTGAAACCGATCCGGATCATCGTGCCGTTCGCCGCGGGCGGGCCAGTCGATGTCCTCGGCCGTGCCGCCGCCGCTCAGATGTCGGCCTCGTTCGGCCAGAACGTGCTGCTCGACAACCGGCCCGGGGCCAGCGGCATCGTCGGCATGGAACTGGTCGCCAAGGCGCCGGCGGATGGTTACACGATGCTTCTGACCTCGGGCAACTTCACGGCCCTGCCTGCGTTCACCCGGACGCTTCCCTATGATCCGCTGCGTGACTTCGCTCCGATCGGCAGCGTCGCGCGCATCCCGGGCTTTCTGCTGGCGGTTCATCCCTCGTTGCCGGTGCGCTCGGTAAAGGAACTCGTCGCGCTTGCCAGGGCCTATCCCCAGAAACTCAATTACGGATCCTCCGGCACCGGCGGTGTGCAGCATCTGGCGATGGCGCTGTTCAATCTTGCGACCGGAACGCGGATGACCCATGTGCTGTACAAGGGGGCGCCGCCGCTGTCGATCGACCTGATGAGCGGGCAGATCGAGACCGCGTTTGTGGTACCTGCCGGCGCGCTGGAGTTCGTTCGTACCGGTCGCATGCGGGCGATCGGCTTCAGCGGTGGAAAACGCTGGGCACGCCTGCCCGATGTCCCGACGATCGACGAGGCCGGCGTGCCCGCGTTCGAGTACTTCACCTGGTACGGGTTCTGGTACCCGGCTGGCGTGGCCCCGGAACTCATCGATCGCGTGCACGGCGAGATCGGGCGTACGGTTGCATCAGCCGACGTGCGCAAGCGTTTCGACGACCTCGGCTTCGAGCCGTTCGCGTCGGAGCGGCCCTCCGAGTTCGCGCGTTTCGTGCAGGCTGACCTGGCGGCGATGAAGAAGCTCGCGAGCCGGATCGGCGCCGTGCCGGAGTAGCCGTGCCGGCGCGCGGCCGACGCCGTACGCGTTGAATGCTTGTATTCTGGCGCGGGACGGTCGCCAGTCGGCGGCTGCTGCGCATCCGGAGGCGGTATTGGTCCATTCACATCGAGCGCTGCTGCGGGCAGCGGTCATCACGTCTGTCGCGGGCATCGCGCTTGCTGCGACATCGATTCCGGCATCGGCGCAGGCCTGGCCGGCCAAGCCGGTGCGGGTGATCGTTCCCTATCCACCCGGCGATACCGCCGACACCATCGTCCGCTTGATCGCGCAGAAGATCACCGAGCGTATCGGGCAGCCGCTGCTGGTCGACAACCGCGCCGGTGCCAGCGGCCAGCTCGGGCTCGAGCTGGCATCCCGGGCGGCGCCGGACGGCTACACCGTAGCGGTCGGCCAGGCAGGCAATGTCGCGGTCGCCCCGCATGCATACCGCAAGCTGGGCTACGACCCGCAGCGCGATTTCGCGCCGGTGGCGCTGGTGGCGATGAATTACCTCGCACTGGTGGTGCAGCCGTCGGCGCCCTACCGCACGGTGGCCGAGATGGTCGCCTGGGCGAAAGCCAACCCGGGCAGGCTGACCTTCGGGTCGAACGGGGAGGGGGGCTTCCCGCACCTGTCCTTCGAACTGCTGCGGGTACAGGCCGGCTTCACCTACCTGCACGTGCCCTACAAGGGCGCGGCGCAGATCGTGAACGACCTGCTGGGCGGGCAGGTCGACGCGGCGATGGCCAGCTATACGTCGATGGTGCCGTTCGCGCGTGCGGGCAAGCTGCGCATGCTGGCCATCACCAACCCGGTACGGATGAACTCTGCGCCGGACATGCCGACGGTCGCCGATGCGGTGCCGGGCTATTCGTCGCAGGGCTGGTTCGGTTTCCTTGCGCCGTCGGGCACGCCACGCACCATCGTGCTGCGGCTGAACGAGGAAATCAATCGAGCGGTGAATCAGCCGGACGTGGCCGAGCGCATGACCGGCGCGGGCCTGGAGATCATCGCCGAACCTCCGGACGCATTTGCAGCACTGATCCGGCGTGAACTCGACAAGTACGCGAAGCTCACGAAGGCCATCGGCTTCAAGCCGATGTGACGGCCGTGCAACGACCCTGAACCAGGGAGGGAACCATGACTATCGCCCCGGCCCCGATGCGTATCCTGCGCCTCGACCATGTCGTCCTCAGGGTGCACGACCTCGCGCGCGCAGAGGCCTTCTACCGCAGCCTTCTGGGCGCCGCAGTCGAGCGCCGTATCGACAAGCCGATCGTCCTGGTGCAACTGCGTATCGGCGAGGCGCTGCTCGACCTCGTGCCCGGTCGCGTGCCGGTCGCCGGCAGCGATGGTGCCGGCGACAACATGGAACATTTCTGCCTGCGGGTCGACCCGTTCGACCCCGATGCGATCACCGCGCACATCCTCGCGTGCGGCGGCCAGCCTGAACCGAAGCGTGAACTCTATGGCGCGGACGGCTTCGGCTGGTCGATCTACCTGCGCGACCCGGAAGGCAACAGGGTCGAACTGAAGGGGCCGCCGACCAGGCAGCTCGGGCGCACCGGAAGACCCGGTGCAGGCACTCGCACTGCTGTGGACCGTGCGCCAGGGGCCTGCCCATGAGTGACGGGCTGCATACCCTCACGCTCGCCGAGCTGGCGCGCCGGATCGAGTCGCGCCAACTGTCCCCGGTCGAGCTCGCGGGGGCTCTGCTCGCCCGTATCGAGTCGCTCGACGGGCAGGTCAATGCATTCATCACGCGCACCGCGGAGCTCGCGATGGCTCGTGCGCGGCAGGCAGAAGCGGAAATCTCCGCCGGCACCTACCGGGGGCCGATGCATGGCATGCCGTACGCGCTGAAGGACATCTTCGAGACGGCGGGCGTGCTCACCTCCGGCCATTCGCGCATCTGCATCGACCATGTGCCGGCGCGCGACGGCTTCGCGGTGGCCAGGCTGCATGCGGCCGGCGCGGTGCTGCTCGGCAAGCTCGCGACGCACGAGTTCGCCCATGGCGGACCGTCCTTCGACCTGTCATGGCCACCCGCGCGCAACCCGTGGAACCTCGAGCACATCACCGGCGGCTCGAGCAGTGGCCCTGGCGCGGCCGTCGCCGCGGGCTTCGCCCCGGGCGCGCTCGGCAGCGATACCGGCGGCTCGATCCGCACGCCCTCGGCGCTGTGTGGCCTGGCCGGGTTCAAGCCCACCTATGGGCTGGTGAGCCGGAGCGGCGTGCTTCCGAATTCGTGGTCATTCGATCATTGCGGCCCGATGGCCTGGACGGTCGAGGACTGCGCGATCCTGCTGCAGGTGATCGCCGGCCATGACGCGGCCGATCCGGCCAGCGCCGATCGCTCGATCCCCGACTACCGGGCCGCGCTGCGTGGCGACGACCTGCGCGGCATCCGGGTGGGCGTGCCGCGCCATCTGTGGGAAGAGGACGTCGACACCCCGGCCGAACTCGTGCGTGCGACCGAGGTATCGCTCGATGTGCTGCGTTCGCTCGGTGCGACCGTCGAGGACGTGCGCATGCACCCGGCGCAGGTCTACCACGACGTGAAGACGGTGATCTCGCTGTCGGAACTTTTCTCGATCTACCGTGACTCGCTCGTGGCGCGGCCGGGCGATTTCGGCGAGGATTTCCTCGGACGCGGCGGCCTCGCCGGCGCGCTGTTCCAGGCATCCGACTACATGCTCGCGCAGCGCGTACGGCGCGGCCTGCTCGAGGCGGCGCTGCCGCTGTATGAACGGTTCGACGTGCTGGTCACTCCCGGTGCCGGTCCGGCACCGCGGCTCGATGCGCACCGCACGGTGTCGTTCTGGGAGAAGCCCTCGCTGTTCTCCCCGTTCAGCGTGTTCGGCAATCCGGCGCTGATTGTGTGCTGCGGATTCGCCGGCAACGGCCTGCCGATGGGGCTGCAGATCGGCGGGCGCCCGTTCGACGAGTGCACCGTGCTGCGTGTCGGGCACGCCTACGAACAGGCGACCAGCTGGCGTACGCGACGGCCGGCGCTGGTGCCCGGGTCTGCGCGGCCACCGGTGCGGCTGGCGCCATCGGCGCCGCTGGACGACCGTGTGGTGACCGCTGCGGTGCGCGCGGCCACCGGGGCATTGGCCAGCCAGGCGGGCCTCGCGCTCGACGAGCGCCAGTTCGACCTGCTGCTGCGCGCTGCGCCGCATGCGTTCGCGATGATCCGCCGCATCCGCGAGCCGCTCGCGCGGGCCCCCGAGCCGGCGAACACCTTCCGCTTCGACCGTTGCACGCTGCCAGGAGACTGAGAATGCCTTTCGATGCCCGACGGGCAGTGCCTTTGTTGTGCGCCGCCGCTGCATGTTCGCTGCCCCTGCAGGCCTTCGCGCAGGGTACCTATCCGAGCCGTCCGATCCGCGTGATCGTTCCGTTCGGCACCGGCAGTGTCACCGACGTGATCGCGCGCGTGACGATGCCGGCGCTGTCCGAGGCGCTCGGCCAGCCCATCCTCGTCGACAACCGGCCGGGCGGTGGCGGCAACCCTGGTACCGACCTCGGCGTGAAGGCAGCTCCCGACGGCCATACCCTGATCCTGAGTTCGGCCAGCACGCTGGCGGTGAACGGCTTCCTGTTCAGCAACATGCCCTACGACATGGCGACGGCCTTCGCGCCGATCACCCAGATCAACTCGGTGACCAACGTGCTGGTGGTGAGCCCGGCGCTGCCGGTGAAGAGCGTGCCGGAACTGATCGCCCATGCGAAGGCGAACCCCGGCAAGCTGTCCTATGCGTCCGCCGGCGCCGGCGGCACGATCCACCTGGCTGCCGAGATGTTCAAGGCGCTGACCGGCACCCGGATCGAACACATCGTGTACAAGGCGAGCCCGACCGCGCACGTGGACCTGTTCAGCGGACAGATCCACCTGATGTTCGATGGCCTGCCACCGTCGATCGGCCACATCAAGGCCGGCAGGCTGCGCGCGCTCGCGGTGACCCCGGCGAAGCGTTCGGCACTGCTGCCCGAACTGCCGACGATGGCCGAAGCCGGCGTCCCCGGATACAACGTCCAGGGATGGAACGGACTGGTCGGCCCTGCCGGCCTGCCGCGTTCGATCGTCGATCGCCTGAACCGCGAAACGGTCGCGGTGCTGCGCCGGGAGTCCGTGCACCAGCGGTTGCTCGAACTGGGCGCCGAGCCAGTGGGCAACACGCCCGAGGAATTCGGCGCCCACATGCGGGCAGAGCGCGAACTCTGGGGCAAGCTGATCCGCAGGATCGGGCTCAAGCTCGACTGACTGATCCGCAGGATCGGGCTCAAGTTCGACTGACCGGCCTGCCGGCCGTTCCTGCGAGCGAACGCACCGGATCGGGCACCGTGCCCGCGGCGCACCGTTAGAATGGCCGCACGGGTTCCCCACTGAAAGGCTTTCGATGACCTCGCGCTGCAACCGAACCGACGGCTCTGTCCGCGGCAGGCCCATGGTGCCCTGGCGGGCTGCCGTTGCGCTGGCTGCCAGCGCAGCGGCGATCGCCGCAGCCATCGGCGCGTCGCCGCTGCGTGCGGCAGAGGCATTTCCGGTCAAGCCGGTACGCTTCATCGTTCCGTTCGCCGCCGGCGGAGCGGCCGACGTGATGGCGCGAACCATCGGCGCCCAGTTCAGCCAGGCCTGGGGCCAGACGACCATCGTCGACAACCGCACCGGCGCCGGCGGGCTGATCGCCGCCGAACTCACCGCGCGTGCCGGCGCGGACGGCTATACGCTGATGCTCGCGGAACCGGCGCTGGCGAGCCTGCCGTCGCTGTACAGCAAGCTGCCGATCGACGTGCTGCGCGACTTCACGCCGCTGGGCGGCATCGCGACGGCGCCGCAGGTGGTGACCGTGTCCAACGCGGTCCCCGGCAAGGGGGCGCAGGATCTGATCGCGTTCGCGCGCGCCAACCCGGGCAAGGTGAACTTCGGCTCGCCCGGACGTGGCACCACCGGTGACCTCAGCGGTGAACTGTTGCGGATGATGGGCAAGTTCGAGTTCACGGTGATTCCGTACAAGGGCGCGGTGCCGGCGCTGGCGGCGCTGGCCGGCGGCGAAGTGACCCTGACGGCGAGCAGCATGCTCGCCGCCATGCCGCTGGTGCGCGCGGGCAAGATGCGCGCGATCGGCACCACCGGGCCGAAGCGGCACAGCCTGACACCGGAGATCCCGACGATGGCCGAGCAGGGGCTGCCCGGCTACCAGATCATGCAGTGGTGGGGACTGGTCTCGCCGCGCGGCACGCCGAAGCCGGTGGTGTCGACCATCAACGCGGCGATCGGCCGGTCGCTGGGAACCGCCGAGCTGAAAGACCGCCTGGCTGCGCTCTTCGCGGAACCGTGGCCGAGCAGCCCCGAAGCTTTCGGCGCGTTCCTGAAAGCCGAGATCGACTCGCTCGGCAAGATCATCCGTACTGCCGGTATCAAGGCAGAATAGGCAGATGAGCAAGAACGTCCACGACATGGGTGGCGACCCGGCCGGCCCGATCGAGCGGGCCGAGCATGCCCGCACCCTGTTCGACCAGCGCGTCGACGCGATGCTGCGCCTGCTCGCACATCCGCAGAAGGGTTATTTCACCGTCGATGCGATGCGGCGGTCGATCGAATCGCTCGACCCGCAGGCCTATCACGGCCTCGCCTACTACGAGCGCTGGATACGCGCGGTACGCGAACTGGCGATCGAACGTGGCCTCGTCAGCCAGACCGCGCTCGAGCAGCGGATGGCCTCGATCGCCACGCAGCGAGCGGCCAGGCCGTGAGCCGTCCACCGCTCGCCGCAGGCGTTTCGGTCAAGGTCGGCACTGCCGATCCGGCCACCCACTGCCGCACGCCCTTCTACCTGCGCGGCAAGCGCGGCGTGGTGGTGCGCGCGCTCGGCTGCTACCCGAATCCGGAAGCGCTCGCCTACCACAAGCCCGGGCTGCCGCCGGTCACGCTCTACCAGGTCGAGTTCGACGCGGCCGAGGTCTGGGGCGACCGGCTGCGCGAGGCTCCCTACCGCATCATGGCGGACATCTTCGAACACTGGCTCGAACCGGCGCTGCCGGACGGCAGGCAAGGGAACACGGCATGAGCAGGCACGACCACGGCGACCATGTGCATCCCGAGCATGGCGGCGGCGATCCGCACGCACCGGTCGATGACCTCGACCACTACCAGCCCGAGTCGCTGCTGATGGAGCAGGCCCTGCGCGAACTGCTGGTCGAGCAGGGCGTGTTCAGCGCCGAGGACATCCAGCGCCAGATCGAGCTCACCGAATCGCGTACGCCGGCGCTGGGCGCCCGCATCATCGCCCGTGCATGGCTCGACGATACCTTCCGCACGGCACTGCTCGCCGATGCGAAGCCGGCGCTGGGCAGCGCATTCGCGCTCGACCTGGCGAACACGCCCGAACTCACCGTGCTCGAGAACACGCAGGCGGTCCATCACGTCGTCTGCTGCACGCTCTGCTCATGCTATCCGCGCAACATCCTCGGCATCCCGCCGGCCTGGTACAAGAGCCGCGAGTACCGTTCGCGCGTGGTGATCGAGCCGCGTGCCGTGCTGAAGGAGTTCGGTACCGAACTGCCGGCGCAGCGCGAGATCCGCGTCGTCGATTCGACCGCCGACATGCGCTACCTCGTCATCCCGCTGCGTCCCCAGGGCACCGGGGGATGGGACGAGGAACGGCTCGCCGCGCTGGTGACCCGCGACAGCATGATCGGCGTGGCGCAGGCGCTGGCGCCCTGATGCCTGCGACCGCTGCGCGCATCGCCTGGCACCGCAGTCGATGACCAGCCCCGGAAAGGATGTGCGCATGCGCGGATTTTCCGCGCGTGCCACCGTCGAGGCTGCGCTGGCCTGGATCGACGCACACGCGCGGCGGCTCGGCCCCGAGACGGCCGCACTCGACGCCTTGCACGGGCGCGTGCTGGCGGCGGACCTGCACGCAGCCATCGACGTGCCGCCATTCGACCGCTCGGCGATGGACGGCTATGCCCTGCGCGGTGCCGAGACCGACGGTGCCGGGGAGTACAACCCGCTGTCGTTCGCGATCGCCGGCCAGGCCCTGCCGGGCCGGCCTTTCGAGGGTACGGTCGCGCCCGGCTGCGCCGTGCGCATCATGACCGGTGCGCCGCTGCCGGCTGGCGCCGATGCGGTGGTGCCAGCCGAATACGCGACCGAGCGTGATGGCCGGGTCGAGGTCACCGCGCCGCTGGCGCCCGGCCGCCATGTCGGACGCCGCGCGGAGGATGTCGCAGCCGGAGCGCTGCTGCTCGCCGCCGGACGCCGGCTGCGCGCGCAGGACGTCGGGCTGATCGCGTCGGTGGGGCTCGACCGGGCGGCGGTCGTGCGGCGGCCCGCCGTGCGCATCGTGGTCACCGGCGACGAACTCGCGGTGCCGGGCACCGCCAAGGGCCTGCACCAGATCTACGATGCCAACTCGAGCATGCTGCACGGGCTGGTATGCCGCGACGGTGGCCTGTCCGCGCCGATGCTGCGGGTGGCCGACCGGGCCGAGTCGATCCGCGAGGCGATCGTCGCGCCCGGGGTCGATGTCGTGCTCGTGTCCGGAGGCTCCAGCGTCGGCAGCGAAGACCATGCGCCGGGCATCCTCGCGCAGGCGGGGGAACTCGCCGTTCATGGCGTAGCGATGCGGCCTTCGAGCCCGGCGGGGTTCGGTCGCGTCGGAGGCACGCTGGTGTTCCTGTTGCCCGGCAACCCGGTGTCCTGCCTGTGCGCGTACGACTTCTTCGCCGGACGCGCGCTGCGCATCCTCGGCGGACGCGCGCCCGCATGGCCGCACGCCGTGCGGCGCGCGGTGCTCACGCGCAAGATCGCCTCCCAGGTCGGACGGGTCGACTACTGCCGGGTAAGGCTCGGCGATGACGGTGCCGAACCGCTGGCGCTGAGCGGCGCCTCTATCCTCTCGTCGACCACCCGGGCCGATGGCTTCGTGATCGTCCCCGGGGACAGCGAAGGGCAGGCGGCAGGCACGGCTGTCGACGTGTACCTTTATGAACCCTGATCACCGCTGCCCGTAGACGGCCTGGATCGAATGCCGGACAAGAAACCAAGGCCTGGCGTGCGCAGTGCCGCCCGCCAGGAGCAGTTCCTGGAAGTCATCACCCGCGATGAAGCCACCGATCGTTTCCGGCGCCATCTCGTGCTGGCACCGCTGGGCCGCGAGACCGTGCCGCTCGCGCTGGCGCGACAGCGCGTGCTGGCCTCCACCATCGTCTCGCCGGTCGACGTGCCGGCGTTCGACCGTTCGAACGTCGATGGTTTCGCGCTCGTCGCCGCCGATACCTTCGGCGCGATGGAGGAACGCCCGCACGCGCTCGCGCTCAACGCGGAAGTCATAGAGCCGGGACGCGTCCCCACCGAGTCGGTCGCCCGCGGGCGCGCGTCGATCATCGCCACCGGCGGCATGCTGCCGCGCGGGGCAGACGCGGTGATCATGGTCGAGCAGACCGAGGCGACCGACGACGGTGGCGTCGAGTGCCGCCACTCTGTGCCACCGGGGCAGAATGTCACCTTCGCCGGCACCGACATCGCGCGCGGCGAGACCGTGCTGCGCGCAGGCCAGCGCCTGACGTCGCGCGAGATCGGCGTGCTCGCCGCGATCGGGCTGGCCGAGGTCGAGGTGTGGCGCCGGCCGCGGGTGGCCATCGTGTCGACCGGCAACGAGATCGTCGCGCCCGGTGCGATACCGCGGGCGGGGGCCGTGTTCGATTCGAATGCGGCGATCCTCGGCGCGGCGGTCGAGGAGCTCGGCGGCGAGGCCGTGCAGCTGGGCATCGTCGCCGACGATGATGCCCGGCTCGAGGCGGTGCTCGCGCGCGCGCTGCAGGAGGACATGGTGATCCTGTCCGGCGGCACCTCGAAGGGCGCAGGCGATCTGTCGTACCGGGTTGTGAGCCGGCTGGGCAACCCGGGCATCGTCGCCCATGGCGTCGCGCTGAAACCCGGCAAGCCGATCTGCCTCGCAGTGACGGACGGCAAACCGGTGGTGATCCTGCCCGGCTTCCCGACCTCGGCGATCTTCACCTTCCACGAGTTCGTCGCACCGGTGCTGCGCGCCTTCGGCGGACAGCCTGCGCAGCGCCGGCAGTCGGTGCAGGCTCGGCTGCCCCTGCGCGTGAACTCGGAGCGCGGCCGCACCGAGTACCTGCTGGTCGGCCTGTTCGAGGCCGATGGCGGTACCGTCGCCTATCCGATGGGCAAGGGCTCGGGATCGGTCACCACCTTCAGCCATGCCGACGGTTTCGTGACCATCGGGCAGCACCAGGAGATCGTCGACGCCGACACCCCGGTCGAAGTGCAGTTGCTGGGCGAGGGTCTGGCGGCGCCCGGGCTGGTCGCGATCGGCAGCCACTGTGCCGGACTCGACTGGCTGCTCGGCGAACTGCAGGCACGCGGCACCACCACCCGGGCGATGCATGTCGGCAGCATGGGCGGGCTGGCGGCGGCCAGGCGCGGGGAGTGCGACATCGCCGGCATCCACCTGATGGATCCGGCCACCGGCCGCTACAACAGCCACCTGCTCGATGACCGGCTCCTGCTGGTCGAGGGCTATCGGCGCATGCAGGGACTGGTGTTCCGCCAGGGTGACGCGCGTTTCGAAGGTCGGCCGATCGCAGGCGCGGTGGCCGCGGCGCTGGCCGATCCCGACTGCACGCTGGTCAACCGCAACCCGGGCAGCGGTACGCGCGTGCTGGTCGACCAGTTGCTGGACGGCCGGCAGCCGCCCGGCTACGGCGTGCAGACCCGGTCGCACAACGCGGTCGCGGCGTCGGTCGCGCAGCGGCGCGCCGACTGGGGCATCGCGATCGATACCGTCGCCGCGCAGTACGGCCTGGGCTTCATCCCGATGCAGGAAGAGCACTACGATTTCGTGGTGCCAAAGGCGCGCGCGGATCGGCCATCGGTGAAGGCGTTCATCGCACTGCTGCACGACCCGGCAGCGCGCGCGCGGCTGCAGTCGATGGGCTTGCGCCTGTAGCCGCACGC
Source organism: uncultured bacterium (assembly GCA_903873475.1). Classification (GTDB taxonomy): domain Bacteria; phylum Pseudomonadota; class Gammaproteobacteria; order Burkholderiales; family CAIKXV01; genus CAIKXV01. The sequence continues at coordinate 10,956 of CAIQON010000058.1, read as the reverse complement.
GCCCGTGGTGCCTCGGGCACCGCTTCCGGCTGGCAGCCATCCGGGCCGCGGCCATGGCTGGCCTGAGCCCGGTACGGCATGCGATCATCGGCGGTTTCCCGGGCCGGCGCGTGTGGTCGGCCGATACCCCCCTCCGTCAGGCATCCGCGCAACGCATGCGCGCTGCGCGCACGGGGGGCGCCGATGCACCGTACGAACGGATGCGCCGCGTGACCGAGGCACTGAGGAGAAGGCAATGAAACTGCTGGTTCTGCCGGGCGACGGCATCGGCCCCGAGATCACCGATGCGACGCTCGCCGTGTGCAACGCTGCCGATGCGCGCTTCGGGCTCGGCCTGAAGTACGACCACGACCTGATCGGCTTCCCCGCGCTCGAGAAGTTCAAGTCGACGTTCCCGGACCATGTGCGCGCGAAGGTCGCCCACAGCGACGGGGTGATCCTCGGGCCGGTGTCGCACCTCGACTACCCGCCGCGCGACCAGGGCGGCATCAACCCGTCGGGCGAGTTCCGCGTGAAGTGGGACCTCTACGCGAACATCCGTCCGGCGAAGAGCCGGATGGGCCTGTCGCGCGTGGGCGTGCCGATGGACCTGATCATCGTGCGCCAGTGCACCGAAGGCTTCTACGCCGACCGCAACATGTTCATGGGCGTGGGCGAGTTCATGCCGACGCCCGACCTCGCGATCGCGGTGCGCAAGATCACCGCCGAGGCCTCGCGCAAGATAGCGATCGTGTCGTTCGAACTGGCGCGCGGGCGCCGGAAGAAGGTCACGATCGTGCACAAGCACAACGTGATGAAGATGTCCGACGGCCTCTGGCTGCGCGAGGCGCGCGCGGTGGCGAAAGACTACCCCGACGTCGAGGTCGAAGAGAAGATCGTCGACGCGATGGCCGCGCTGCTGGTACGCGATCCGTCGAAGTTCGACGTGGTGATGGCCGAGAACATGTTCGGCGACATCCTGTCCGATGAAGCGGGCGAACTGTCCGGCAGCCTCGGGCTGGCCGGCTCGACCAACCAGGGCGACGACTTCTGCGTGGCCCAGGCCCAGCACGGCTCGGCCCCGGATATCGCCGGCAAGGGCATCGCGAACCCGACCTCGCTCATCCTCTCCGCCGGCATGCTGTTCGACTGGTACGGCCGGCGCACCGGCAACGCGAAACTGGTCGATGCGGCGGCGGCGATGGAACGTGCGATCGACTCGGTGGTCGTCGATCCTGAGCGCCGCACCGGCGACCTCGGCGGGCCGCTCGGTACCGCTGCCTTCACCGCGGAAGTGGTGCAGGCCCTGGCCAACGCCTGAACGGGACGTACCCGAATGACTCTTCGCATCGGACTCATCCACGCGACGCCGCTGGCGGTCGCCCCGATCAACGACGCGCTGCGTGCCGGCCTGCCGGGCACGCAGCCGATGAACCTGCTCGACGACTCGCTCGCGGTCGACCGCGCCGCGCCCGGCGGCATGGAGGTCGACTTCGCGCCGCGCTTCCGGATACTGACCGACTACTGCATCGCGCAGAAGGTCGACGGCATCATCTACACCTGCTCTGCGTTCGGCGAAGCGATCGATGCGGTGCGCCGGAATGCACCGCTGCCGATGCTCAAGCCGAACGAGGCGATGGTCGAGGAGGCGGTCGCCACGGCGATGCCGATCGTGGTGCTTGCCACCTTCGCGCCCAGCATTCCTTCGATGGAAGTCGACTTCCGCGAGGCGATCGGCCCCGGCGGGCGCATGCCGGAACTGATCGGCGTGCACGTCCCCGATGCACAGCGCCTGCTCGGAGAAGGCGACGCGGCGGCGCACGACCGCCTGATCGCCGAGGCGGCGTTGCGCTACAGGGGCCGTGGCCGGCTGCTGCTGTCGCAGTTCTCGATGGCGCGCGCCGCGGCGGCGGTCGAGGCGGCGACTGGCGAGAAACCGCTCACCAGCCCGGAGAGCGCCGTGGCCAAGATGAAGCGCATCCTGCGCGGCTGAGCGCAGCGGGTCCTGCTTCGGGGCGCTGTGGGCCGCATCGCCGGGACGCGCGGGGCTGTTGCATTACGTTCATCCACCGCTGATACACTCGCGCCCGAGTGGCTGTCTGCCCTGTCAACCGGGAGCCCGAGATGAACCTGCAATCACGCTGTTCGAAATCCGTTTCCAGCCAACCGGTATCGCCGGCTCGGCAGCCCTTGCTGGCTGCCCTGACCCTGGCCCTGGCCGCCGCACTGCCGGTCCTGTTTGCCGGTCCGGCGGCTGCCGCGGCCGCCTTCCCGCAGAAGCCGGTACGCATCATCGTGCCGTTCCCGCCGGGCGGCGGCACCGATTTCGTCACGCGCGTGATCCAGCAGCCACTGTCCGATCAGCTCGGGCAGCCCGTTCTGATCGACAACCGGGGCGGCGCACAGGGCGTGGTCGGCACGCAGATCGGCGCTCGCTCGGCGAACGATGGCTACACGCTGGTGATCGCCGAGATCGGCGCGACGGCGATCGCACCGCCGATGAGCCCGAAGCCGCCGTTCGACGCGATACGCGACTTCGTTCCGGTCGGGATGCTGGTCGAGCAGCCGTACCTGATGAGCATCCACCCGTCGGTGCCGGCGAAGACCCTCGCCGAATTCGTCAAGCTGGTGCAGGCCAATCCGGGCAAGTACAACTTCGGATCCGGCAATGCGACCGCGCATGTCACACAGGAAGTCTTCTACGCGACCGCGAATCTGAAGATGACGCATATCCCCTATCGCGGCTCCGGCCCGTCGATGGCTGCGCTGCTGGCCAACGAGGTGCAGGTGATCTTCTCCGGCCCCACGGCGGCCCTGCCGCAGATCAAGGCGGGCAAGGTACGGCCGCTCGGTGTCACTTCGCCCAGGCGCTCGAACGAACTGCCGGATGTCCCGACGATGGGCGAGGCCGGCTACAAGGGCTTCGAGATCCGCGGCTGGTACGGCCTGATGGCACCGGCGGGCACGCCCAGGCCGGTGGTGATGCGCCTGAACGAAGCGGTCAACAAGGTGCTTTCCGGCGGGCCGGCTGCGCAGACCCTGAAAGACCGCGGCTTCGACCCGACGCCGATGTCGCCGGACGATTTCGGCAAGTACCTGCGCGCCGAGGTCGCGCGCTGGGCGAAGGCGGTGCGGCAGTACGACGTCAAGTCGACCGACTGACCCTACTGCGGCGGCCGTTGCAGGCCTTCCGGCAGACGCGGGCAGGCAGAGGATACAGACGGGGTACCCCATAAGCTGAGACAATAAGGGGTCGCCCCATTCGGGATCGCGCCCGCGGCAGTGGATCGGGCCAAGCCATGTACCTGCTCGCGTTCGTCACGATGATCGTCCAGGGCTCCCAGATGGGGAGCCGGGTGCTGGCCACCCTGTTCGCGCTGGAATTGCAGACGAGCAAATGGACGATCGGCCTGCTCATCGCGGCCTATTCTTTCCTGCCGCTGCTGCTGGCGATCTATGCCGGGCGGGTGGCAGACCGGCTGGGTACCCGCAAGCCGATGCTCTTCGGCATCGCCTCGATGACGGTCGGGCTGATCATCCCGTTCGTGTTCCCGACGCTGACCGCGCTGTTCGCCTCGGCCATGATGGTCGGGCTCGGGTTCGCCTTCTACAACGTGTCGACGCAGAGCCTGGCCGGACAGTACGGCCCCAAGGAAGAGCGCACGCGCAACTTCGCGACGCTGTCGCTCGGCTACTCGGCGTCGAACCTGATCGGGCCGGTGAGTACCGGCTACCTGATCGAGTGGTACGGGCATTCCCGGGCCTCGGGCCTGCTCGCCTGCTCGATGTTCTTCGCGCTGGTGGTGCTCTACTTCATCCGTTCGCTGAACACCACGCCTGCATCCGGCAGGTCGGGCAAGCCGGGCAGTTCGTTTGACCTGCTCGCCAACCCGGAGCTGCGCAAGATCCTGATCGCCAGCGCGCTGATCGTGACCGGTTGGGATCTGTTCACCTTCTACGTGCCGATCCACGGCTACAACATCAAGCTTTCCCCGGCCGAGATCGGCAAGGTCCTCGGCGCGTTCGCGGTCGGCGGCTTCGTGATGCGCGCGTGCCTGGGGCCGTTGACCACCCGGTTCCGGGTGCGTCCGGTACTGATGACCGCGATGTTCTTCGGGGCGGCGATCTACGTGGTGTTTCCGTATATCGAAAACTATGCGCTGCTGCTGCTGTTCGCGTTCCTGGTCGGTGGCGCGCTCGGTACCGGGCAGCCGCTGACCCTGGCGATGGTGTTCAATCGTTCGCCGGAGGGCAGGGGCGGCGAAGTGACGGGGCTGAGGCTGGCGATCAACAACCTCACGCATGTGCTGGTGCCGACCGGGGCAGGGTTGCTGGGCACCCTGGTGGGGGTCGCGCCGGTGTTCCTGCTCGCCTCCGCGTTCCTGGTGATCGGCGGCCTGATGAGCCGGCGCGCCTGACGGGGCTACCCGGCTACTGGGTGTCGCGCAGCCGGTTCTGCGCCTCGACCAGACGTTTCTTCGCCGCCTCGACTGCAGCCTCCAGGCGCTGCACGCGTTCGAGATACTGCTCGGTGGGACGGCTGCGCACGCCGCCGACGCCCTGTCGGTCGCCGGGCTGGTCGCTCTCCTGGCCTGCGATCAGTGCCTTCTGGGCGGCGTCGAGTTCGCGCTCTGCGGCATTGACTGCATCCATCGCCCGCTGCCGCTGCGCTTCGCGGGCCAGCTGGCGCTGGCGGAACTCCTCGCTCTGACGAGCGGTCTCGGCACGCTTCGCCTCGGCCGCCGCATTCGGCGCAGCGGCGCTGCCAGCACCTGCGGGGCGGTCGACAATGACCTTCGGCGTGACGTCGACCTTGTCGACCGAGACCGCACCCGCAAGCGGCTCCTGCGAATAGGTCACGCGCCCGGTCGAATCGACCGACTTGTAGATCGCCTGGGCCTGTGCGCCCGCCGCGCCCATCAGGACGCAGGCGATCGCGGTGGTGGCGAACGGGTGCAGGTGGCGCCTGGATGACGGCAGGTCGGTGGACATGGGATCGCTCTCTTCCTGGTGCATGCTGACGGGTGCCGGGGTGTTGCCACCGGTATTCAACGTGCGGCATGGTACCGCCGTGGACGGTAACTGCCTGTCGACAGAGTCTGGGCCGGTTGAAGGGGATTTTCAATCGTCTGCCGGTCGCGCGTAAAATGATCGGCCACCCCGCGACACCTGCCCCGAATGTCCCAGCCTGCCTTTGTCCACCTTCGCCTGCACAGCGAGTATTCGGTCAGCGACGGCCTGCTGCAGCCGGATGCGGCGCTCGAGCGTGCGAAGGCGCTGGGCATGCCGGCGCTGGCGATCACCGATTCGGCGAACCTGTTCGGCCTGATCAAGTTCTACCGCGCGGCGATGTCGCGCGGCGTGAAGCCGATCGCCGGTGTCGACATGGTGGTCACCCAGGATGCCGACCGTGACCGGGCGATGCGCGTGCTGCTGCTCTGCCAGTCGCCGTCGGGCTACCGGCGGTTGTGCGAACTGATCACCCGCGCCTACCGTGAGAACCAGCATCGCGGCCGGCCGGAACTGCGGCGCGAATGGCTCGATGGCGAGGGTAGCGATGGCCTGATCGCGTTCTCCGGTGCGCGCAAGGGCGAGATCGGTGCGGCGCTGCTCGGTGGCAACGCGTCGCTGGCCGAGTCGCTGGCGAACGAGTGGGCAGCCCGGTTCCCCGGCCGTTTCTACATCGAACTGCAGCGCGCTGGCCACGCCGACGACGAGCCCCAGCTGCGTGCCGCCGCTGCGCTGGCCGCGCGGCTCGGCCTGCCGGTGGTGGCGACCCATCCGATCCAGTTTCTCGATCCGGACGACTTCAAGGCACACGAGGCCCGTGTCTGCATCGCCGAGGGCTATTCGCTGGGCGACCAGCGGCGGCCGAAGGACTTCACCGCCGACCAGTACCTGCTGCCGGCCGATGAAATGGCCAGGCGCTTCGCCGACCTGCCCTCGGCGCTGGCCAATACGGTCGAGATTGCGAAACGCTGCAACCTCGAGCTCACGCTGGGCAGCACGCACCTGCCGCTGTTCCCGACGCCCGACGGCGTGACCCTCGATGATTTCCTGCGCATGGAAGCGCAGCGCGGCCTCGAGGCGCGCATGCAGCTGCTCTATCCGTATCCCGAGGAGCGCGAGCGCGAGATGCCGCGCTACCGCGAGCGGCTCGCGTTCGAGATCGCCACCATCATCACGATGGGCTTCCCGGGCTACTTCCTGATCGTCGCCGACTTCATCAACTGGGCGAAGCAGAACCGGGTGCCGGTCGGCCCGGGCCGGGGATCGGGCGCCGGCTCGCTGGTCGCGTATTCGCTGTGCATCACCGACCTCGACCCGTTGCGCTACAACCTGCTGTTCGAGCGCTTCCTGAACCCGGAACGGGTATCGATGCCCGACTTCGACATCGACTTCTGCCAGGAGGGCCGCGACAGGGTCATCAGCTACGTGCGCCAGAAGTACGGTGCGCAGAGCGTGTCGCAGATCGTCACGTTCGGCACGATGGCCGCGCGCGCGGTGGTGCGCGACGCCGGCCGGGCGCTCGACCTGCCGTTCCTGTTCTGCGACGCGATCGCCAAGCTGATCCCGTTCCAGCCGGGCAAGCTGGTGACGCTGCGCCGGCGCGAAGGCGAGGGCGACTCCGGCGTGATCTACGCGCGCGAGGTCGAGCCGCAGATCGAGGCGCGCGAACAGGCCGAAGAGGAAGTCGCCGAACTGCTTGCGCTCGGCGAGCGCCTGGAAGGCGTCGTGCGAAACGTCGGCATGCACGCCGGCGGCGTGCTGATCGCCCCCGGCAAGCTGACCGATTTCTGCCCGCTGTACATGGCGGCCGGCACCGAGGCGGCGGTCAGCCAGTTCGACAAGGACGACGTCGAGGCGGTCGGGCTGGTCAAGTTCGACTTCCTGGGGCTGACCACGCTGACCATCCTCGACTGGACCCTGAAGTTCATCGCGCGCATCGACCCGGACGCCGACGTGCGCCTGGACCAGCTGCCGCTCGACGACCCCGAGTCGTACCGGCTGTTCGCACGTGCGAACACCACCGCGGTGTTCCAGTTCGAATCGCGCGGCATGCGCGACCTGCTCAAGCTCGCGCGTCCGGACCGCTTCGAGGACATCATCGCGCTGGTCGCGCTGTACCGGCCCGGCCCGATGGACCTGATCCCCGAGTTCTGCGACCGCAAGCACGGCCGGCATGAAGTGTCTTACCCCGACCCGCGCGTCGAGGAAGTCCTGTCCGAGACCTACGGCATCATGGTCTACCAGGAGCAGGTGATGCAGATGGCGCAGCGGGTGGGCGGATACTCGCTCGGCGGCGCCGACCTGCTGCGCCGGGCGATGGGCAAGAAGAAGGCCGAGGAGATGGCGCAGCACCGCCAGATCTTCGCCGAAGGCGCGGCGAAATCCGGTATCGACGGCGACCGGGCGAACGAGATGTTCGACCTGATGGAGAAGTTCGCCGGGTACGGGTTCAACAAGTCGCATGCCGCCGCCTATGCGCTGGTGGCCTACCAGACCGCATGGTTCAAGGTGCACCACGCCGCGGCGTTCTTCGCAGCCAACCTTTCGGCGGTGATGGACGATGCCGACAAGGTGCGTGCGCTGTGCGAGGACGCGAAGGACAACGGGCTCGCCGTGCTGCCGCCCGACGTGAACAGCGGTGAGTACCGCTTCGTGCCGATCGACCGGCAGACCATCCGCTTCGGGCTGGGCGCGATCAAGGGCACCGGCGAGTCGGCGATCGATGCGATCGCGGCCGCGCGCGCGAAGGCCGGCCCGTTCCGCGACGTGTTCGACCTCTGTGCGCGCGTCGACAAGCGGCTGGTCAACCGGCGGGTGATCGAGGCGCTGGCACGCTCCGGTGCGTTCGACGGGCTCGACGAACACCGCGCACGGCAGCTGTCCTGGGTCGGCATCGCGATCGCCTCGGCCGAGCAGCGCGAGCGCAACGCGCAGCAGGTGTCCCTGTTCGGTGCCAGCGAGACCGAGGCGCGTCCGCAGGTCGCGCTGCCCGAGCCCGCGCCCTGGGATCGCCGCGTTCAGCTGCGCGAGGAGAAGGCGGCGCTCGGCTTCTACTTCTCCGGCCACCCGTATTCGGCCTACCGCGACGAGATCGGCCGCTTCGTGCGCTCGACGCTCGCCACGCTCGCCCCGTCGTCCGGTGGCGGTGGCGGTGGCGAATATGGCGGCGGTGGTTTCGGTCAGTCGAACCAGGTGATCGCCGGAGTGGTTGAATCCGTGCGCCAGCTCAAGACGCAGAGCTCGAACCGCCTGATCGTGGTCACGCTGTCCGACGGTACGGCTGCGGTCGAGGTCACGCTCTACGGCGAACTGTACGACCAGCACCGAAAGGCGATCGTGGAAGACGCGGTGCTGGTGCTGGAGGTAAAGGTGCGCGACATCCGGCGCGGCGGTGCCGACGGCGAAGCCGGCGAGACGTTCCGCCGGATCTCTGCCGACAAGGTGTACGACCTGACTGCCGCGCGCAACCGCTTCGCGCGCGGGTTGCGGCTGCACTGCAACGGCCAGCTCGCGGCGGCGACGACCGAGGCGAACATCCGCCGCCTGCAGGATCTGCTGGGCCCGCATCGTGAGGGGCCGTGCCCGGTGCAGATCCTGTACGACAACGGCCGCGCGACCGCGCCGATCACGCTCGGCGAGCGCTGGAACGTGAGCCTGCACGACGAACTGGTCTGCAAGCTCGGCGAATGGCTGAAGCCCGAGGCGGTAGAGATCGTCTACTGATGGCCGCCCGGTCGTGAGCGCGCAGGCATGATTGCCGCATGATGCGGAGATGACCCGTCCATCGTACCGAGAGGGAAGCCTGATGAAGAAAGTACTGTTCGTCCTGACCTCGCACGCGCAGCTCGGCGACACCGGCAGGCAGACCGGCGTCTACCTCGAGGAGCTCGCCGTTCCCTACTGGTACCTGCTCGACCACGGGTATTCGGTGCGCCTTGCATCGATCGCCGGCGGCGCGGCGCCGATCGATCCGGGCTCGCGCGAGCCGTCCAACCTGTCCCCGGCGGTCGAGCGTTTCCTCGGCGACGAAAAGGCGATGGCGGCCCTGCGCGACACTCCTGCGGTAGACACCTGCAGCGTTGACGACTTCGACGCCGTGTACCTGCCCGGAGGGCACGGCACGATGTGGGACCTGCCGTCGAGCGTGGCCCTGGCTCGTCTGGTCGGCAGCGCATTCGACGCCGGGCGCGTCGTGGCCGCGGTGTGCCATGGTCCGGCCGGGCTGGTGAGTGCCTCGCTGGCCGATGGCCGGCCGCTGGTCGCAGGCCGCCGGGTGGCCGGGTTCACCGACGAGGAGGAGGCCGCGGTCGGACTGGCGGACGTCGTCCCGTTCCATCTCGAGCAGCGCCTGCGCGAACTCGGTGCCGAGGTGGTGGTGGCACCTGCGTTCACCTCGAATGCGGTGAGGGACGGCCGCCTGGTGACCGGCCAGAACCCGCAGTCGAGCGAAGCCCTGGCGGTGCAGATCGTGGCCGCGCTGCAGTAGCGTCAGGCCTGGGCGCGATGCCCGGCGACCGCCGCACTCAGGCCTGGCGGCCTTCTCCGTTCCCGACCCGGGCGAGCGCCTCGTCCACCGTCGCGCACAGCTTTTCCCGGCCGAGGACATCCACGAAACCCGAGCGGGAGAACAGCGAAAGCGGCTGTGCATTGGCACCCGCGATGAACAACTGCTTGCCGTTGCGCGCCAGCTTGCGCTGCAGCGTGGCGAGCATGTCCAGGCCCGTGGTGTCGACGTTGATCAGCTTCTGCATGTCGAGCACCACCACCCGCGCCGGATGCGCGGGTTCGGCCAGCGCGAGCAGCGGCTCGATCTTGTTCGCTGCACCGAAGAACAGCGACCCGAATACTTCGAAGATGCGCACCGGGCGCATGTCGGCTGGCGCATCGGTACCTGCCGCGGCCAGCCCGTCCGGCAGCGTGAGCTCGCGCACCCGGGTCAGCCCCGACATGCGCGTGATGAAGAAGATCGCCGCCAGCACCAGGCCCGCCTGTACCGCGACGGTCAGGTCGAAGATGACCGTCAGTGCGAATGTCGCGAGCAGCACCGCCTGGTAGTTGACGCGGTAGCGCCGCAATTCCCGGAACTCGCCCCATTCGCCCATCTTCCAGGCGACCACGATCAGGATCGCCGACAGCACGGTGAGCGGGATATACCGGGCAGCGGGTGCGGCCACCAGCACCACCGCCAGCAGGGTGAGCGCATGCACGATGCCGGCGACCGGCGTGCGCCCGCCCATGCGCACGTTGGTGCCGGTGCGCGCGATCGCACCGGTCGCGCAGAAGCCGCCGAACAGTGGCGCGGCCATGTTCGCGAGCCCCTGCGCGACCAGTTCCTGGTTCGGGTCGTGCCGGTCGTCGATCATGTTGTCGGCCACGGTCGCCGAGAGCAGCGATTCGATCGCGCCGAGCAGGGCTATGGTGAACGCCGGGGCGAACAGCGGGCCCAGTTCCGCGAACGAGATCGAAGGCAGCGCAAAGGCCGGCAGGCCTGACGGGATGCCGCCGAAGCGCGAGCCGATCGTCTCGACATCCAGCCCCAGCGCGGCCGCCGCCGCCGTACCCGCGACCAGAGCGACCACCGGGCTGGGCACGCTGCGCCAGCGCCCGGGCCAGAGGGCGATCAACAGCACGCAGGCGATGCCGAGGGCGACGCTCTGCGGGTTGGTGGTCGGCAGCCCGGCCCACAGCGCCTGGACCTTGCCGAAGAATTCGGCTGGCAGCGATTCGATCTCCAGTCCGAGGAACTCCTTCACCTGCGACAGCAGGATCAGCACCGCGATGCCCTTGGTGAAGCCGCTGATCACCGAGATCGGTATGAAGCGGATCCAGGTGCCCAGCCTGGCCAGGCCCATGGCCAGCAGCATGGCGCCGGCCATCATCGTGCAGATCAGCAGGTTGGCAGCGCCGTACTGCACCACGATGCCGTAGACGATCACGATGAACGCCCCGGTCGGGCCGCCGATCTGC
>CAIQON010000057.1 GCA_903873475.1 uncultured bacterium | reverse complement strand
GTGCTCGACGACTCGACCAAGGCTGCCGCGATGTCCGGCACCCTGCGTGCACTGGTGAGCAACATGGTCACCGGTGTCACCAAGGGCTTCGAGCGCAAGCTGCAGCTCGTCGGGGTGGGTTATCGGGCGCAGGCGCAGGGCGACAAGCTCAACCTGACCCTCGGTTTCTCGCACCCGGTCGTGCACCAGATGCCCAAGGGCATCACCGTGGCGACGCCGACGCAGACCGAGATCCTGATCAAGGGCATCGACAAGCAGGTGGTCGGGCAGGTCGCCGCCGAAGTGCGCAGCTACCGTCCGCCGGAGCCCTACAAGGGCAAGGGCGTGCGCTACTCCGACGAAGTCGTCGTGATCAAAGAAACGAAGAAGAAATAAGGCGAGGCCGACACCATGTTCGATCGCAAACTCTCCCGCCTGCGCAGGTCGAAGCAGACCCGTCGCAAGGTCGCGCTGTCGCGCGCAGTGCGCCTCGCAGTGCACCGCTCAAACAACCACATCTACGCGCAGGTCATCGCCGCGTCCGGCGACCGGGTGCTGGCGACGGCGTCCACGCTCGACGAGTCGATCCGCAGCGCAAGCCCCAAGACCGCGACCATCGCGGCCGCGAGCCTCGTCGGCAAGGCCATCGCCGAGAAGGCGAAGGGCCTGGGAATCGAGGCGGTTGCGTTCGACCGCTCCGGCTTCCGTTATCACGGCCGCGTCAAGGCCGTGGCCGAAGCCGCGCGCGAAGCCGGGCTGAAGTTCTGATCCGGGTTCCCGGATCGCAGCCACTGAAACACTGACCGACACAAGACCAAGCGAGAGACTCGAATGGCGCAAAACAGCAACCGGCGCGACAACCGCCGGCAGGAAAAGCAGGACGACTCCGAGGGCCTCCGCGAGAAGATGATCGCGATCAACCGCGTGACCAAGGTGGTCAAGGGTGGCCGTATCCTCGGTTTTGCGGCACTCACGGTAGTCGGCGACGGCGACGGTGGTATCGGAATGGGCAAGGGCAAGGCGCGGGAAGTGCCGGTCGCCGTGCAGAAGGCGATGGACGAGGCGCGGCGCAAGCTGGTCAAGGTCAACCTGAAGAACGGTACCTTGCAGCACTCCGTGGTCGGGCGTCATGGTGCATCGGTCGTGCTGATGCTGCCCGCGTCCGACGGTACCGGCATCATCGCCGGTGGTCCGATGCGCGCGATCTTCGAGGTGATGGGCGTGACCAACGTGCTCGCCAAGTGCCTCGGGTCGACCAACCCTTACAACGTGGTGCGTGCCACGCTGAACGGGCTTGCGTCGATGAACACACCGGCCCAGATTGCCGCCAAGCGCGGCAAGACGGTCGCCGAAGTCACCGGCGCCTGAGAGTGCCAGGGCGCACGCGGTCCCGACCGGGACGCGGCGCTGCAAACGGATAGAACGAGAGTACTGCCATGTCGACGACAGCAAAGAAACTGAAGGTCACGCTGGTGAAAAGCGTGATCGGCACGCGCGAGTCGCATCGCGCCTGCGTGCGCGGGCTCGGTCTCAAGCACCGGCAACACACGGTCGAGGTCGAGGACACCCCGTCAGTGCGTGGGATGATCAACAAGGTGTCCTATCTTCTGAAGTGCGAGGGCTGAGACCATGCGCCTGAATGAACTGAGCCCGGGTATCGGGTCGAAGACCGAACGCAAGCGTGTCGGCCGTGGCATCGGCAGCGGTTTCGGCAAGACGGCTGGCCGGGGGCACAAGGGCCAGAAGTCACGTTCCGGTGGCTTCCACAAGGTCGGTTTCGAGGGTGGCCAGATGCCGCTGCAGCGTCGGCTGCCGAAGCGGGGTTTCACGCCGCTGCAACCGAACGCCGTCGCGCAGGTCCGCCTGGCCGATCTCGCGCGCGTCGAGGCCGACGTGATCGATTTCGCTGCGCTGGTCGCCGCCAAGCTGGTGCCGTCGTCCGCGAAGCGCGCCAAGGTATTCCTTTGCGGCAAGCTCGAGAAGAAGGTGGCGGTTTCGGGCCTGGGCGTGACCAAGGGCGCGAAAATCGCGATCGAGGCACTGGGCGGAACGGTGTCCATGCCCGAGGCGGACGAGCCGGCTTCGGCCTAGTTCCAGCGGTAACTGTTACATCCAAATCGGCCGGTTTCGGCCGGTCTACAAGGGATAGCGCGTGGCTACAGCAGCATCGGCAATCGGTGGCGGCAAGATGGGGGACCTGAAACGGCGTCTCCTGTTCCTGCTCGGCGCCCTGGTCGTCTACCGGATCGGGACGCATGTGCCAGTGCCCGGGATCGACCCTGACCAGTTGTCGCAGCTGTTCAACCAGCAGCGCGGCGGCATCCTCGACATGTTCAACATGTTCTCGGGTGGCGCACTGTCGCGGTTTTCCATCTTTGCGCTCGGCATCATGCCGTACATCTCTGCGTCGATCATCATGCAGCTGATGACTGTGGTGTCGCCTCACCTCGAGGCGCTCAAGAAAGAGGGCGAGGCCGGGCGGCGCAAGATCACCCAGTACACGCGCTACGGCACGGCGGTACTGGCGCTGTTCCAGGCCATGGGTATATCGGTCGCGCTCCAGGCGCAGCCGGGGCTGGTCATTGCCCCAGGCCCGATGTTCATGTTCGTCACCGTCGTCACGCTGGTCGCAGGTACGATGTTCCTGATGTGGCTGGGCGAGCAGATCACCGAACGTGGCATCGGCAACGGTATCTCGCTGATCATCTTCGCCGGCATCGTCGCCGGGTTGCCCCAGGCCATCGGTGGCACGCTCGAACTGGCCCGCACCGGCTCGTTCTCGATCGCCTTCGTGGTCATCCTGCTGGTGCTTGCCGTGGGCATCACCTGCTTCGTGGTGTTCGTCGAGCGTGGGCAGCGCAAGATCCTCGTCAACTACGCCAAGCGCCAGGTCGGCCGGAAGGTGTATGGCGGGCAGAGCTCGCACCTGCCGCTCAAGCTGAACATGGCTGGCGTCATTCCCCCGATCTTTGCGTCCTCGATCATCCTGTTTCCGGCCACGATCTCCGGCTGGTTCGGCGCCAGCGAAGGCATGGACTGGCTGAAAGACCTTTCGGGCATGCTGCATCCCGGACAGCCGGTGTACGTGATGCTGTACGCCGCTGCGATCATCTTCTTCTGCTTTTTCTACACGGCGTTGATGTACAACCCGAAAGAGACGGCGGACAACCTCAAGAAGAGCGGGGCCTTCGTGCCTGGCATCCGCCCCGGCGACCAGACCGCGAAGTACATCGGCGACATCACGACCCGCCTGACCCTCGTCGGCGCGATCTACATCACCGTGGTCTGCCTGATACCCGAATTCCTGATCGTCCGTTTCAACGTGCCGTTCTACTTCGGCGGTACCAGCCTGTTGATCATCGTCGTGGTGACGATGGACTTCATGCAGCAGGTTCAGGCCTACAGCATGACGCACCAGTACGAGAGCCTCCTCAAGAAGGCGAACCTCAAGGGCGGCGGGATGTTCCCGACACGCCAGTAACTGCCGCATACCACCGTAATTCCCAGACAGGCGCTCCGACCGGATGGCGAAGGAAGAAACGATACAGATGCAGGGCGAGGTCCTCGAGACCCTGCCCAACGCGACATTCCGCGTAAAGCTCGAGAACGGGCACGTGGTCCTGTCGCACATCTCCGGAAAGATGCGGATGCACTACATCCGGATCCTGCCGGGCGACAAGGTGACGGTGGAGGTCAGTCCCTACGACCTTTCCCGGGCGCGGATCACGTTCCGCGCACGTTGATTCGAGTCGCCGCGGCGCGGCGCACTCAGGCAACAGTCCTCCCGAACAGCATGAGGCCGCCCGCGCGGCCTGCAGTCCAGACAGCTCTCTCCAGGGGTCATCATGAAAGTACAGGCTTCCGTAAAGAAGATTTGCCGCAAGTGCAAGGTCATCCGACGCCACGGCGTGGTTCGGGTGATCTGCACGGATCCGCGGCACAAGCAGCGCCAGGGTTGATCCGGGTTCAATCGGCTCGACCCTCAGGCCCGTCCGGGGCGCGCAGGCATGACCTTTCGAGGTTGCCTCAGGTGCTTCCGGCGGATATAATCAGCGGTTTTTCGTTCTGAGCACAATCGCATGGCTCGTATTGCTGGCGTAAATATCCCCAACCATCAGCACGTGGTGGTCGCCCTGACCTCGATCTATGGCATCGGCCCTTCCCGGTCGAAAGCCATCTGCGAGGCTTCGGGGATCAAGACCAACACCAAGATGAAGGAACTCACCGACGCGGAGATGGACAAGCTCCGTGACCACGTCGGCAGGTTCACCGTCGAGGGCGACCTTCGCCGTGAGGTGAACATGAGCATCAAGCGGCTGATGGACCTGGGCTGCTACCGTGGCCTGCGGCACCGCCGCGGCCTGCCGGTTCGCGGACAGCGCACCCGCACAAACGCACGTACCCGCAAGGGTCCGCGCAAGGCAATCCGGGCGACGTCCGGCAAGCCGGGTTAAAAGGATTCGACAGACATGGCCAAGACCGCAACGCGGACCCGCAAGAAGATCAAGAAGAACATCGCCGAGGGTGTCGCACACATCCACGCGTCGTTCAACAACACGATCGTCACGATCACCGACCGGCAGGGCAACGCCCTGTCCTGGGCGTCCACCGGAAGCTCCGGCTTCAAGGGCTCGCGCAAGAGCACGCCCTTTGCCGCGCAGATCGCTGCCGAGCAGGCCGGTCGTGCCGCGCAGGAGTGCGGGGTCAAGAACATCGAAGTGCGTATCAAGGGCCCGGGACCGGGCCGCGAGTCGGCGGTGCGTGCGCTCAACGCCGTTGGCTTCAAGATCCTCAGCATCTCGGACGTGACTCCGGTGCCGCATAACGGGTGCCGCCCGCCCAAGCGCCGTCGCGTCTGACCAGGAGACACATACCGTGGCCCGCAATACCGATCCGAAATGCCGCCAGTGCCGTCGTGAAGGCGAAAAGCTCTTCCTCAAGGGCGAGAAGTGCTTCACCGACAAGTGCTCGATCGAGCGCCGCACCAACCCGCCCGGCCAGCATGGGCAGAAGAGCAACCGCATGTCCGACTATGCGCTCCAGCTGCGTGAAAAGCAGAAGGTGCGGCGCATCTACGGCATCCTCGAGCGTCAGTTCCGCCGCACCTATGCGGAGGCCGATCGCCGCAAGGGCATCACCGGCCAGAACCTGCTCGCGCTGCTCGAGTGCCGTCTCGACAACGTCGCGTTCCGCATGGGCTTCGGCGCGTCGCGCAGCGAAGCGCGCCAGGTTGTTCGCCACAACGGCGTGACGGTAAACGGTCGCCGCGTGAACATTCCGTCGTTCCAGGTCCGCCCGGGCGACGTGATCGGCCTGTCGGCTGGCGCACGCGAGCAACTGCGAGTGAAGGCGGCGATGGAAGCCGTCGAGCAGCGTGGCGTACCCGAGTGGCTGTCCGTGGATGGCAAGGAAGGCAAGGGCATCTTCAAGAGCGTCCCCTCCCGAACCGACCTGCCCAGCACGATCAACGAGTCGCTGATCGTCGAGCTCTACTCGAAGTAATCGACCTGCATGCGAGTGGGGCGAGCTTGGTTGCCGCCCTTTCGCGTGCTGCTGTCACCGTACTACAGCAGTACCGCACACAACAGCTCCAGTTCGCGGCCCGGTACCTGCGTGACCACGCAGGTACCCGCGTCGCCATCATTTCCGGTCGAGAGGTCAATTCATGCAAAGCAGCTTCCTGAAGCCGCGCATCATCGATGTACAACCGGTGTCGGCCGTGCAGGCGAAGATCACGATGGAGCCGTTCGAGCGTGGCTATGGCCATACGCTCGGCCACGCGCTTCGCCGTGTTCTGCTGTCGAGCATGCCCGGGTACGCAGCCACCGAGGTCCACATCACTGGCGTGCTGCACGAGTACTCCGCGCTCGACGGTGTTCAGGAAGACCTGGTCGATATCCTGCTGAACCTCAAGGGCATCGTGTTCAAGCTGCATGATCGTGACGAGGTCACGCTCACCCTGAACAAGAGCGGCGCGGGCGCGGTGACCGCCGGTGACATCACGATCGGACACGACGTCGAGATCATCAATCCCCAGCACGTGATTGCCCATCTGACCCCGGGTGGCAAGCTCGAGATGACGGTCAAGGTCGAGAAGGGCCGCGGCTACGTGCCGGCTTCGTCGCGTCCGGCTGCGCGCGAAGGCCGCGCGATCGGCAGCATCCTGCTCGACGCATCGTTCAGCCCGGTGCATCGCGTCAGCTACGCGGTCGAGAGCGCACGGGTCGAGCAGCGTACCGATCTCGACAAGCTGATCATCGACATCGAGACCAATGGCGTGATCGAGCCCGAAGAGGCCATCCGCTACGCGGCACGCGTGCTGGTCGATCAGCTTGCGGTGTTTGCCGACCTGCAGGGCACGCCGGGCGCGCGCGACGACCGTAAAGAGCCGGCCGTCGATCCGATCCTGCTCCGTCCGGTCGATGACCTCGAACTCACGGTCCGTTCGGCCAACTGCCTGAAGGCCGAGAATATCTATTACATCGGTGACCTGATCCAGCGCACCGAGACGGAACTGCTCAAGACGCCGAACCTGGGTCGGAAGTCGCTGAACGAGATCAAGGAAGTGCTCGCCTCGCGTGGCCTCATGCTCGGCATGAAACTCGAGAACTGGCCGCCGGTCGGGCTCGAGAAGGTTGCCGGGCACTGATCTTCCGGCTGTCGATCCGGCTTCAAAACAACAATCTGCCGTACTGAGGTATCGCCATGCGTCACCGTCAAGGCCTGCGAAAACTGAACCGCACCACCAGCCATCGGCTGGCCATGCTGCGGAACATGACCAACTCGCTTCTGAAGCACGAGACCATCCAGACGACCCTGCCGAAGGCGAAGGAACTTCGCCGCGTGGCAGAGCCGCTGATCACGCTGGCCAAGACCGCGACGGTCGCCAACCGGCGTCTCGCGTTCAATCGGTTGCGCGATCGTGACATGGTCGTCAAGCTGTTCGACGAACTCGGTCCGCGCTACGCCACCCGCAATGGCGGCTACCTGCGCATCCTCAAGTCCGGCTTCCGTCAGGGCGACAACGCGCCGATGGCACTGGTCATGCTGATGGACCAGCCAGACGCGGCAGCCACCGACGCACAGTAGCGTCCGTACGTCAGCCTCCGGCGGCGGCCGGGGCTGACGGTTGTCGGGGACGCTCCTGGCCGGCAGACAGCCCGGCTTCGGCTCAGCCCCCTGTGATTCTGGCGCTGAAGGGCGCCAGCAATGGCGCAAGGTAGCGCCCTGTCTGGCTCGACTCGTTCGCCGCGATGGCTTCCGGTGTTCCGGCTGCGACGATCAGGCCACCGCCTGACCCACCCTCCGGGCCCAGGTCGATCACCCAGTCTGCCGTCTTGATCACATCGAGATTGTGCTCGATCACGACCACCGTGTTGCCATGGTCGCGCAGGCGATGCAGTACCTTGAGCAGCAGGTCGACATCGTGGAAGTGAAGGCCCGTGGTGGGCTCGTCGAGGATGTACAACGTGCGGCCGGTGTCCCGTTTCGACAGTTCGAGCGCGAGCTTCACGCGCTGCGCTTCACCACCTGAAAGCGTGGTTGCGCTCTGGCCCAGGCCGATATAGCCGAGGCCGACATCGGCGAGGGTGCGCAGCTTGCGCGCGATCATCGGCACGGCGCTGAAGAAGCCGACCGCGTGTTCGACCGTCATGCCCAGGACGTCGCTCACGGTGGCGCCCTTGTAGCGGATTTCGAGGGTCTCGCGGTTGTAGCGGCTGCCGTGGCAGACGTCGCAGGGCACGTAGATGTCGGCCAGGAAGTGCATCTCGACCTTGATCACGCCATCGCCCTGGCAGGCTTCGCAGCGGCCGCCTTTCACGTTGAAAGAGAAGCGTCCGGGGCCATAGCCCCGGGCGCGTGACTCGGGCACGCCGGCGAACAGGTCGCGGATCGGGGCGAACAGCCCGGTATAGGTGGCGGGGTTGGACCGGGGCGTGCGTCCGATCGGGCTCTGGTCGACGTTCACCACCTTGTCGAACAGGTGCAACCCGTCGATCGTGTCGAATGGCGCGGGTTCGGTGCCGGTGCCCGGCGGCAGGTGGTTCACGTGCTGGTTGACCGCGGGGTAGAGCGTGTCGTTGACGAGCGTCGACTTGCCCGAGCCGGATACACCCGTGATGCAGACGAACAGTCCAGCGGGCAGTTCGAGCGTCACGGCCTGCAGGTTGTTGCCGCGCGCGCCGGACAGCGTAAGCCACTGGCCGCGCTGCGGCTGGTTGCGCCGGGCCGGCACCGCGATGGCACGTCGTCCGGACAGGTAGAGGCCGGTCACCGACGCCGGGTTGGCCTTCACCTGCGCAGGCGTACCTTCGGCCACCACCAGCCCCCCGTGCACGCCCGCGCCCGGACCCATGTCCACCACGTAGTCGGCCGACAGGATCGCGTCCTGGTCGTGCTCGACCACGATCACCGAGTTGCCGATGTCGCGCAGGTGCGCGAGCGTCGCCAGGAGCCGCTCGTTGTCGCGCTGGTGCAGGCCGATCGATGGCTCGTCGAGCACGTACATGACCCCGGTCAGCCCCGACCCGACCTGACTGGCCAGGCGGATGCGCTGGGCTTCGCCGCCGGACAGGGTATCGGCGGAGCGATCGAGCGACAGGTAGTCGAGGCCGACGTTGACCAGGAAACCCAGCCGGTTGCCGATCTCGCGGTTGATGCGCTCGGCGATTGCCTGCCGTGCACCCTCCAGTTCAAGGGTGTCGAAGAACTCGACCGCCTCGCGCAGGGGCATGTGTCCGATGTCGTAGATCGCGCGCCCCGCGATGCGCACGCAGCGCGCTTCCTTGCGCAGCCGCGTGCCACCGCAGTCGGGGCAGGCGCGCACGCTCTGGTACTGGGCGAGTTCGTCGCGCACCACCGGCGATTCGGTTTCGCGGTAGCGGCGCTCGAGGTTGGGCACGATGCCTTCGAACGGATGCTCGCGATGCTGCTTCGCGCCCTTCTCGGCCGGGTAGTGGAAGCGGATCGTCTCCTCGCCCGATCCGAACAGGATCTTCGTGCGTACCGCCTCGGGCAGCGAGTCGAAGGGTGCCTCGAGGTCGAACGCGTAGTGCTTCGCCAGGCTCTGCAGCATCTGGAAGAAGAACGCGTTGCGCCGGTCCCAGCCCTTGATCGCGCCCGAGGCGAGCGACAGTTCGGGAAAGGCGACCACCCGCCGCGGATCGAAGAACGGCTCGGTACCCAGCCCGGTGCAGCGGCTGCAGGCGCCGACGGGGTTGTTGAAGGAGAACAGCCGGGGTTCCAGTTCAGGGATCGACCAGCCACAGACCGGGCAGGCGAAGCGCGACGAAAAGAGGTGCGCGCGGCCGTTGTCCATCTCGAGTGCGATCGCGCGGCCGTCGGCATGGCGCAGCGCCATCTCGAACGACTCTGCCAGGCGCTGGCGCTGGTCTTCGCGCACCTTCAGACGGTCCACCACGATGTCCACGGTGTGCTTGCGGTTCTTCGCGAGCCTGGGCGCGTCGTCCAGGTCGAACACTTCGCCGTCGATGCGCACCCGCACGAACCCCTGTGCCCGCAGTTCGGACAGCAATTCGCGCTGCTCGCCCTTGCGGTCGGCCAGCAGCGGGGCGAGGATCATCAGGCTGGTCTCGGCCGGCAGCGCCAGCACATGGTCGACCATCTGCGCCACGCTCAGCGCGGCCAGCGGCGCATCGTGTTCAGGGCAGAACGGCTGGCCGGCCCGGGCGAACAGCAGGCGCAGGTAGTCGTGGATCTCGGTGATCGTGCCGACGGTCGATCGCGGGTTGTGGCTGCCCGATTTCTGCTCGATCGAGATCGCGGGCGACAGGCCCTCGATCAGGTCGACATCGGGCTTTTCCATCACCTGCAGGAACTGGCGGGCATAGGCCGACAGCGACTCGACGTAGCGCCGCTGGCCCTCGGCGTAGAGCGTGTCGAAGGCGAGCGACGACTTGCCCGAACCCGACAGCCCGGTGATGACCACCAGCTGGTTGCGCGGCAGGTCGAGGTTCACGTTCCTCAGGTTGTGCGTGCGTGCGCCCCGGATGCGGATGAAGTCCGTTCCGGACGTTCTGGTTCCGGACGTTCCGGTGATTCGTGTGCTTCCGGTGTTCGTTTCGCCTGCCATGCCCGCCCTGCCCGCAACGCCGTATGAAAAAGGCAACCTGTTACTATAACCGAGTCATCACGCCGTACGTCCCCATTGACCTTCAACGCCTGCCCAACCGCGCCTCCGGCCTGTCGATGAATGCCTTCGAATGGCGTGCGAGCCTGGCCTTGTCCGCGTTGTACGGGCTGCGCATGCTCGGGCTGTTCATCATCCTGCCGGTGTTCGCGGTGCATGCAGAGCACCTCCACGGTGGCGGCAACCTGGTCCTGATCGGCATCGCGATAGGCATCTACGGCCTGACACAGGCGATCCTGCAGATTCCGTTCGGGTGGGCGTCGGACCGTTACGGCCGCAAGCCGGTCATGTACGCAGGCCTTGCGCTGTTCGCGCTGGGCAGCTTCGTCGCAGCCTCGGCCTCCGGCATCTGGCTGGTGATCCTCGGCCGCACGCTGCAGGGGGCGGGTGCGATCTCGGCGGTGGTGATCGCGCTGACCGCCGACCTCACCCGCGATTCGCAGCGATCGAAGGCGATGGCGATCATCGGCTCGACGATCGGCATCGCCTTCGCTGCATCGCTGATCGCCGGGCCGCTGCTCAATGCCGCGATCGGCGTCAGCGGCATCTTCGCGATGACCGGGGTGCTGGCCCTGCTCGCGGTCGGGGTCGTGCGCTGGCTGGTGCCTGACCCGTCCGAGGTGCCGGTCGACGCCGGCACCGCCACGGATGCCGATGCCCGGCGGTCGGTGCGCGGCCGCTTCTGGACTGACCTGCGCGCGGTCTTCATCGACCCTGAGTTGCGCCGGCTCAACTTCGGCGTGCTGGTGCTCCATGCGCTGCTGACCGCGCTGTTCCTCGTGGTGCCGGTGTCGTTGCGCGATGCCGGCATGCCGGTGGCCGCACACTGGCATGTCTACTGGCCGGCGATGCTGGCCAGCTTTGCCGTACTGGTGCCCGCGATCGGCTACGCCGAGGGCCGCCAGCGCCTGAAGCAGGTGTTCCTGGCGAGCATCGTGCTCACGCTGGCCTCGCTCGGCAGCTTCCTGCTGACGCTGGATTCGGTGCTCGGGACCGGTATCGCGCTGGCCGCTTTCTTCATCGGATTCAACGTACTGGAGGCGCTGCTGCCGTCGCTGGTCTCTCGACTGGCACCGCGTCCCTTGCGCGGCACCGCAATCGGGGTATACAGCAGTATCCAGTTCCTCGGGATCTTTCTGGGAGGCGCGGTCGGCGGCATCCTTGCGCAGACTGCGGGCCTGGCTGCCGTGCTCTGGTTCGGCACGCTGCTGACCGCTGCATGGCTGGCCATCGCGGTCGGCATGCGCGTGCCGGGCCGCCCTGCCGCCAGTGCCGGCGCGGGCGATCCGGACGGATTGCGCGCGAGCGCCGGCGACATCCGCGACGTCCATCCCACCAAGGCCTGATCACCCAACACCAAGCCCGTAGCGGAGGTATCGAATGGCATCTGTGAACAAGGTAATCCTGGTCGGCAACCTCGGTCGCGACCCTGAAGTGCGTTACATGCCCGATGGCAATGCGCTGTGCAACCTGAACCTGGCCACGACCTATGCGTGGAAGGACAAGGCATCTGGCGACAAGAAGGAAGAGACCGAGTGGCACCGGGTCACGCTGCGCAATCGCCTTGCCGAAGTCGCGGGCGAGTACCTGAAGAAAGGTTCGCCGGTCTACATCGAGGGCCGGCTGCGCACGCGCAAGTGGACCGACAAGGAGAACATCGAGCGCTACACGACCGAGATCGTCGCCGACAGCATGCAACTGCTGGGCAGCCGCGGCGGTGCCGGTGCGCCGGGCGGCGACCGTATGGGCGGTGGCGACTCGATGGGCGACGGTGATTCGCCGCGCTCATCCGGCGGCGGCGGGGGAGGCAACGCGCCGCGTGGCAAGCCGGCCGCGGCCGCGGGCAAGGGTGGCGGTGCGGGTTTCGACGATTTCGAGGACGACATCCCGTTCTGACCTCACGGAGGGCACCACCATGCGGCAAGCGAACGAATGCGCAGCCAGCCATGCACGCCGCGTGACGGGCGTCCCGACGCTCCTCGCGACGACCGTCGTCCCGATGCTTGCCGCCATGGCGGTGGGCATGCCGACCGGTGAGGTGCACGCACAGTCGCGCGCAGCCGAGGCCTACCCGAACCGTCCGATCCGGATGATCGTCGACTTCTCCGCAGGCGGGCTGTCCGACCAGTTGGTCCGGGCAGTGGCGCCGAAGATGAGCGATGCGCTCGGCCAGCCGATGGTGATGGACAACCGGCCGGGTGCGGCCGGCGCGCTCGCCTACAGCATCGTCGCCAAGGCGGTGCCGGACGGCCATACCCTGGTCACGCTGTCGACCGGGTTTTCGCTGAACCTCAACCTGGTGTCGAAGCTGCCGTTCGATACCGATCGCGATTTCATCCCGATCGGCCTGATCGGCACCACGCCCAACGTGCTGGTCACCAGCAGCAAGGGTGCGAAGACGGTGGCGGAGCTCGTCGCCCTGGTACGTTCGAAGCCGAACGCGACCAATGCAGCGTCGACCGGCATCGGCTCCACGCCGCACCTGACGCTCGAACTGTTCAAGAGCGTGGCGAAGATCGATCCGACCCATGTGCCGTTCAACGGCAGCGGCCCGGCGATCGCCGACATGCTCGGCGGCCGGCTCGACTTCATGTTCGTCAACATGCCGGCGAGCCTCGGGCACATCAAGGGCGGTCGTATTCAGGCGCTGGCGGTGGGCAGCGAGAAGCGGTCGCCCCAACTGCCCGACGTGCCGACGATGGACGAATCCGGCTACAAGGGTTTCCGCTCGACCAGCTGGGCGGGTATCGGCGGGCCGGCCGGGCTGCCGAAGACGGTCGTTGCCCGGCTGAGCAAGGAGACGATCGCCGCCGTCGAATCCCCCGAGGTGCGCGACCGCATCACGGCTGCCGGCGGCGAAGCGCGGTCGTCGACGCCGGAGCAGTTCAGCGCATTCATCAAGGACGAGATCGCAAGGTGGGGCCGCGTGATCAAGGCGGCCGGTGTGCGCGTCGACCGCTGACCCGCCCGACCAGCCGAAGTCTGTCGCCCGCCCTGCGCTCGACGGTGGCTTTCCTAACCCGGGCCGGCACTGCGCGACCGTGCCGCCCGCGTGCGCAGTCCGGGTATGACGCTTCGGTTCCGGCCAGGTGATAAAGCGTTACGCTTGGGGCCATCCATCAACAGGCGCCAGGCGCCGGACGGAGGAGCCATGACCGAGCGGATGCAACCGACGATCCACAGTGAGCGGCGCAGGACACTCGCGCTTGCAGCGTCCCTTGCCCTGGCGCCCTTCGGTGCCGGGTTTGCAGGGTTGGCCCGGGCGGCCATGCCGCTGCAGCCGATCGAGGTGATCGTGTTCGCCGGCGCCAATGCGATGCCGTCCTATGTCGCCCAGGAAAAGGGGTTCTTCGCGCGCGAGGGACTGGCGGTGAACATCACCGCAACGCCCAACTCCGGCTTCCAGATCAGCAGCCTGGTGGCCGGCAAGTTCCATGTCGCAAGCACCGCCATCGACAACCTGATCGCCTACCAGGAGGGGCAGGGCACCGCAAAGCTCGACCGCGAGCCTGACATGGTGGCCTTCATGGGCATTTCTTCGGCCGAACTGTCGCTGTTCGCGCTGCCCGAGATCCGTACCATCGCCGACCTCAAGGGCCGCGACCTCGCGCTCGACTCGCTGTCCACCGGTTATGCCTTCGTGCTGCGCTACATGCTGGAGAAGGGCGGGCTCGGCCCCGCCGATGTCCGCTTCGTCGCCGTGGGCAACTCGCGCGCCCGGCTGCAGTCGCTGCGCGACGGCAAGTTCGCGGCGGCGCTGATCACCGAGCCGTTCACCGGCGTGGCCCGGCAGGAAGGTTTCGCCCTGCTCGGCGAGGGCGTGTCCACGCTGGGTGGCTACCAGGCCAACGTGCGCATCGCCAATCGCGCCTGGGCCCGTGACAACCCGAAGGCGATGGTCGGCTACATCCGGGCCCTGCGCTCGGCGATCGACTGGATCTACGATCCGGCGAACCGCGACGAAGCGGCGCGCATCCTGGCGTCGCGGGTGAAGGTGGGCGAGGCTGCCGCCCTGGGCAGCATCGACGGCATGACGCGGGGCCCGTCGGCGCTGCAGCGCAGTGGCGAGATGGACCTGCAGGGCCTGCGCAACGTGATCATGCTGCGTGAGCGCTACGGCGTGCCACAGAAGAAGATGGGACCGCCGTCGAAGTATTACGATGCCTCCTGGTACGAGCAGGCACGCGCCCGGCCCTAGGCCGCGCAGTCACTCCAGTGGCGGCTGGTCGCGGAAGCGCAGCGTGTAGCCGGCCAGCAGGGTCTCCAGCAGGAAGCCGACCAGCGCGAGCACGAAACAGACGACACCGGAGAGGAAGGTGACCGAGACCAGCGGGCTGATCCGGGAATCCGTCGTCTCGCCGAGGAACAGCGACAGCACCGTCGCGCCGATCATCATTGCCGCCAATGCAAGCAGGCCGACCGAGGCGTTGACGACGCGGCCGCGCACCTTCAGCCGCCGCAGTTCCAGGTAGGTGGCCTCGACCGCGGGCTGGTCGACCAGCCTGCCCTCGCGGATGCGCTCTTCCAGGCTGCGTGCGCGATCGATGATCCGGCCGAGTCGCGTGGCGAGCGCCCCGATCAGCCCGGCAATGGCAGTCAGCATGAACACCGGCGCGACCGCCAGCTGGATCGCGTGCGAGATGGCGTCGGTGATCATGCGTGAAGGCTGCGGGGCGAGCGTTTCATGGTGTCAACGTACGCTTATTTCGGCAGCGGTGCCACGGCAGGGCTCGATGTCGACGCTCGCAATGCCTGCAAGACCCGGGTGCCCGCGCGACCGTCCTGCGCCAGTCCGGCCGACGCCTGGAACGCCCTGATCGCGGTGCGCGTGCGCGCGCCGACGATACCGTCCGGCACGCCGACATCGAAGCCGCGGTCGAGCAGGCGCTGCTGCACCTCGCGGCGCTCGGCTCGGCCGATGCCCGGATCGTCGGTCGGCCAAGGCGTGCGGAAAGCACCCGCGCCGCGCAGCCGATCGGCGAGGTGCGCGATGGCCAGCGCATACGATTCGGCCGCGTTGTAGGCGAAGATCGCATCGAAGTTGCGGAACACGATGAATGCCGGACCCTTCGCGCCCGAGGGCAGCAGCAGGCCGGCCGGGCCGGTACCGGTGAGCGCACTGCCATCGGCCTGCCGGATGCCGAGTTCGCTCCACTGGGTGAGCGCCTGCTTCGTGCGCCGCCCGACCGGACCTGCGTAGCCCGCCGGCAGCCGCACCTCGTATCCCCATGATTGGCCGGTGACCCAGCCGGCACGCTTCAGGTAGTTGGCAGTGGAGCCCAGCGCATCGGGCACCGACCCGATGATGTCGCGCCGACCGTCGCCGTCGAAATCGACCGCGAGGCGCTGGTAGGTCGACGGGATGAACTGGGTCTGTCCGAATGCACCGGCCCAGGAACCGACCAGCGAGCCGATCGGGATGTCGCCGCTCTGCACGATGCGCAGCGTCGCCAGCAGTTCGCCGCGGAAGAACGCCTGGCGCCGACCGGAGCAGGACAACGTGGTCAGCGAGCGCACCAGTTCCCGCTTGCCCATGATTCGACCGTAGTCGGATTCGACGCCCCAGACGGCGGCGATCACGAAGCGGTCGACGCCGAACTTTTCCTCCGCCTGGGCCAGTACTGCTGCCCACTTCTCCATCAGCGCACGGCCATCGGCCACCCGTTCCTCGTCGACCAGTCCAGACAGGTAGTCCCAGATCGCGATCGTGAATTCCGGCTGGTTGTCGAAGGCCTTGAGGATATCTGCGTCAGGCTCGACCCCCGCCAGCGACGTGTCGAAGACCTGTGCATCGATGCCCTTGCCGATGGCGATCGTACGCAGCTCCTTCACGCAGGACGCCCATTCGTTCGCGAGGACCGGTGCGGGGACGGACAGGAGGAAAGCTGCGCCGACCAGGACCCGAAGGGCAGACTGCGTCCGCGCCAGCGCGACAGGGGAAACCGTTGGTTGCATGTGATCGCTGCTCCGTCTTCAGCGGGCGCGCTCCGCGGTGGTGCGCACCCATGGGTGTTCGCCATCGGGCCGATCTACATGTACCCGCAGATCGCGTTGCGGCTGCCCAAGGCGATCTGCGGGTAGATCCGACCCCAAGAGAATCAGGGTCAGACACGGATTAATCAGGGTCTGACACGGATTTCGCCCCCATGCGGTTTGCCCGGGCAGGAATCCGTGTCTGACCCTGATTCCTGTCGTGGTCAGGCGCCTTTGGGCAGGACGTGTGCGAACTTCTCGCGGATGTGAGCGTCCAGCCCCGCGCTCGAGCGCGCGACCGCCGGGAAGGTGTCGCGCTTGATCCACGGCCGGCAGGCATCGATCACCATGCGCGAGTTGAGCACCGGCTGGTCTTCCGGGTAGGACATCGGGTCGAGCCGCGTGCTCCAGCAGCCCTTCAGGATCTCGACGTCTTCGCGCGGGTCGACCCGGGTGCACATCGCCCACACCACTTCATCCATGTTGGCCGGGTTGATGTCGTCGTCGACCACCACCACGTAGCGGTTGCAGTAGGCGGCCGCGTGCACCTGTCCCGCGACCAGCCCGACCTGCTTCGAGTGTCCCGGGTACATCTGCTTCACCGCCACCGTCAGCCAGTAGCGGCCGCCGCCGGCCTCGTGCGACCAGACACCGGTGACGCCGGGGATGCCGGCGCCCTCGAGCTGGCGCCAGACCGCGCCGGCCCGGAAATGGCCGCGGTAGTAGCTGTCGTCGTTCGGCGGTACCGCCGGCACCACGCCCAGCAGCACCGGGTCGTTGCGGTGGAGCATCGACTCGACCCGGATCACCGGCTGTGGCGACTTGCCGCTGCAGTAGTAGCCGGTCCATTCGCCGAGCGGACCTTCATCGATCTTGTCCCCCGGCGACACGAAGCCTTCATAGGCGATCTCGGCGTGCGCCGGGATCGGCAGCCCGGTGATCGGACCTTCGATTACCTGCACCGGCTCGCCGATCAGCGCACCGGCTGCCTCGTATTCATTCTTGCCGTAGGGGATCTCGAGGCCGGCGACCATGAACAGCGCCGGATGCACGCCGACCACCACCGCGATCGGGCAGCGCTCGCCGCGCTGGAAGTACTTCTGCATCAGCAGGTCGCCGTGCTTGCCCTTCGAGCACATCACGGTCGCGATTGCCTTGTCGAACACCTGGCCCCGGTAAGCGCCGTAATTGATCCAGCCCGAGTCGGGGTCTTTCATGATGACCATGCAGCCGGTGCCGATGTACGGGCCGCCGTCGTCCTCGTGCCACTTGGGCGTCGGGATCTTCAGCAGGTCGATGTCCTTGCCGTACAGCACGTTCTCGAGCAGCTTGCCGGTCTTCACCACTTCCGGCTTGTGCGTGTTCGCTCCACCGATGTAGTTGCGCCAGTAGCGCACCAGGTCCATCTCGGTGGAATCGTCGGGCAGGCCGAGCGTCATCGCGATGCGGCGTACCGAGGTGAGCACGTTGGCGAGCACGCGGTAGCCGCGCGGATAGCCGGGCACGTCGTCGAACAGCAGTGCCTGGCGGCCCATCTTGCGCTGGTAGATGTCGACGATGCCGCCGATCTCTTCCATCCGCTCGGCGCCGCTCACATGCTGCAACTCGCCCGCGGCTTCCATCCGCGCGAGCCAGCTCCGGAGGTCCTGGTTTTCCATCGACATCTCTCCTGTGTCTGTCGTGCCCGATAGCCCGATACCATGGCCGAGCATAGCGCCGGGGCGCGCCCGGCGACGCAATTGCGACGCCCTGATCGATCTGTTACTTTTATGAGAACGGTATCAGAAATTAGACACCTGTTCGACACCCCGGAGAGTCAGATGACCAAGTCCACCCTCGATGAAACCGTAGGCTACCGCGGACTGCGCGAATGGCTCGAGCACAGCGAAGGTTTCGGCGAACTGCTGAAGATCGACGGTGCACACTGGGACACCGAGATGGGTGCGATCACCCACATGATGACCGAGAAGAGCCGTGGGCAGGCGCCGGCCATCCTGTTCGACAACATTCCCGGCTATCCGGCCGGCTTCCGCACGCTGTACGGGCAGTTCTCGTCGATCAAGCGGGTGGCACTGACCCTCGGCCTGCCGCTCGAACACGCGCGCAAGGTAGACATCGTAAAGGCTTACCACGAGCGCATCCGCACCCTCAAGCCGCTGCCGCCGAAGATCGTCGAGACCGGCCCGATCCTCGAGAACGTGATCACGGGCGATGCCTGCGACGTGCTGATGTTCCCGGTGCCGCGCCACCACGAGGCGGACAAGGCGCGCTTCATCGGCACCGCCGACGGCGTGATCACGCTCGACCCGGACGAGGGCTGGTACAACGTCGGTGCCTACCGCAGCCAGGTGTACGACGGCAAGACCATCGGCTGCCAGATCACCGAGGGCAAGCACGGCCGCATCCATCGCGACAAGTACTTCGAGCGCGGCGAGCCGATGAAGGTCGTGATCCTCTGCGGCCAGGATCCCCTGCTGTTCATGCTGTCGGCCAGCCCGCTGCCCGATGGCATCAGCGAGATCGACTTCATGGGCGGCCTGCGCGGCGAACCGGTCGAGTGCGTGCGCGGGCCGTTCACCGGCTTTCCGATCCCGGCCGATTGCGAGATCGCGATCGAGGGCGAGATGGTCCCCGGCCAGGTGCTGCCTGAAGGCCCCTTCGGCGAGTGGATGGGCTATTACTCCGACGACTCGGTGCCGCGTCCCTACGTGAACGTGAAGACCATCCTGCACCGGAACAACCCGATCCTGTGCTGCGCGCCGCAGCACAAGCCGGTCGACGAGACCGGCCTGCTCAAGGGCATCGCGGGCGCGGCCGAGGTCTGGCGTGCGCTCGACGCGTGCGGTATCCCCGACGTGCTCGGCGTGTGGAACCACGAGGCAGGCCCGGCGACGCGGTTCACGGTGGTGCAGATCATCCAGCGCTACCCCGGCCATTCGCGCAACGCGCTGCACATTGCCGCCAACTGCCAGGGGCGGTGCCTATGCCGGCAAGTGGACGGTGGTGGTCGACGAGGACATCGACGCCGGCGACCTCGACCAGGTGCTGTGGGCGATGAGCACCCGCTTCGATCCGATGACCGACATCGACCTGATCCAGAAGGCATGGGCGTCCAAGCGCGATCCGCTGTGGCTGCCAGGCAACTTCAACAACCGCATCCTGGTCGATGCATGCATCCCGTACGACATGAAGCTGAAGAAGACCTTCCCGACGGTGGTCGACGTCAGCGCCGAGCTGCGCGCGAAGATCAAGGCGAAGTGGACCCACCTGCAATTCCCGGGTTTCTGAACGCTGGCCCGGCTGTCATCCGTGTCCTGACTGTCCACCGTGATCGGGAGGGTGTTGGATCGTGCGTGCATCCGTGCTGTCGATATCGTCGCTGCTGGTTTCCCTCCCGGCCGGCCTTGCTGCAGGGGTGGCCATTCCCGCGCATGCGCAGCAGGCAGCCGCTGTTGCATGGCCTTCCCGGACGGTGCGCATCGTGGTGCCGTTCGGGCCGGGCGGTAGTGCCGACCTGGTCGCGCGCATCCTGGGCCAGCGACTGACCGAATCGCTGGGGCAGTCGGTGATCGTCGAGAACCGGCCCGGTGCCGGTGCGATGCTCGGCAACGAACTGGTCGCGAAGTCGCCCCCGGACGGCTACACCCTGACCATCGGCACCCTGGGCCCGTTCGCGGTGAACCAGAGCCTGTTCCGCAAGGTGCCCTACGACAGCCAGCGCGATTTCGCGCCCGTGACGCTGACCGGAGCGTCCTCGCACGTGCTGGTGGTGCACCCTTCGATGCCCGTGAAGTCGATGATGGAGCTCATCGCACTCGCGAAACAGCGGCCCGGCCAGCTCAGCTTCGCCTCCAGTGGCATCGGCAACGCCACCCACCTCACCGGCGAGCTGTTCAAGTCGATGGCGGGGGTGGACGTGGTGCACGTCCCGTACAAGGGGGGTGGTGCCGCGGTCGCCGACCTGATCGGCGGCCATGTCGGCTTCTCGTTCGCGAGCATGCCCTCGGCGCTGCCCCATGTGCGCGGAGGCAAGCTGCGCGCGCTGGCCGTCGCGCCGGCCCAGCGCGTGCCGAGCGCGCCTGAACTGCCGACCGTCGCCGAATCCGGCCTGCCCGGCTTCTCGTCGGAAGACTGGCAGGGCGTGCTGGCACCGGCGAAGACGCCCCAGGATATCGTGATGCGCCTCAATGGCGAGATCCACAAGGTCCTCGGTACCGCCGAGGTCAGGGAGAAGCTCGATGCGCAAGGCTTCCAGGTTCGCCTGTCCACGCCCCAGCAGTTCGCCGAACTGATCCGCAGCGAGTCGACCAAGTGGGCGAAGATCGTCAAGGAAGCGAACATCCGCATCGACTGATGCGGCCGGTCGGGGCGGGGCGGCCCCGGCGCGCTGGCAGTCCTGCTATTCCGCGGTGATCTTCGACTTCTTCACCACCGCTGCGTACTTGGCGGTATCGGCCTTCAGGAACGTCGTGAACTCCGCCTGCGGCATCACCTGCACGTCGATCGCCTGCCTGGCCAGCGAATCCCGGAACTCGCCGATGGCCACGACGCGGCGTACCTCCGCCCGCAGCCGCTCGGCCGCGTCGCGCGGGGTCTTCGCCGGGGCCATCAGCGTGTACCAGGACGGCACCTCGACATTGAAGATGCCCTGCTCGTTCAGCGTCGGCACCTCGGGCGCCAGCGGCGAGCGCTTCGGGCTGGTCATCGCGAGCGCGGTCACCCGTCCGGCGCGCGCCAGCGGCAGCGCTGCGGTGATCGACGAGAACAGCAGCTGCGCTTCGCCAGCCAGCACCGCGGCAGCCGCGGGGCCGGCGCCCTTGTACGGGATGTGCACCAGGTCGGTGCCGGTGCCATCTTGAACAGCTCGCCCGACAGGTGCAGGTTCGCGCCCGAGCCGCTCGATGCGTAGTTGAGACGCCCCGGGTTGGCCTTGGCATGGGCGACGAGGTCCTTCACCGATTTCACCGGGACCGACGGATGGGCGATCAGGAGGTGATAGGACGACGCGAAGAAGTCCAGGCTGATGAAGTCCCGCACCGGATCGTAGTTCACCTTCTGCATCGTCGGGGAGATCGAGAACGGGCCGATGAAGCCGAGCAGCAGCGTGTAGCCATCGGGCTGCGCACGTGCCGCCAGTTCGGTCGCAAGCAGGCCGCCGCCGCCGAGATC
>CAIQON010000056.1 GCA_903873475.1 uncultured bacterium | reverse complement strand
TTTTCAAACGCTTCTTTTCGCTTGTGGCGATCAGAACGAGTGGGCGATACCGACGCCGATGATGGTGGCGTCCATGCCGCGGAGCCCAGGATTGCTTCCGGTGTTCAACACTCGCGAGTTGGTCAACGAAGCGGAACCAGCAAGGTTGGTACGGCCGTTGACGTCGTTGTCCAGCATTGCGTAGAAGCCATACACTTCGGTACGCTTCGACAGCACGTAGCCGTAGTTCAGGCTGTAGATCTTCGCGCCGGTGTCGGCACCCGAACCGTTGAACGTGGCCACGTTGCCGATGACGGTCGAAGGAGCTGCCGCAGTACCGCCGATGCTGGCGCCTTTGGTGTCGTTGGCTTGCTGGTACTGCAGGCGGAAGCGGTGGTTGCCCATCGCGTACGCGCCGCCGATCAGGAAGTTGTCACGCTTCACGTCGCCATTAGCCGTGTCGTACATGAGCTTGCTGTACGCACCCTGAACCAGGAACGGGCCGCTGGTCCAGCTGGCCGACAAAATATACGACGAGTCGGTAAAGCCTGCGCCGCGGAAGTCGTTGTGCTGCTGCCAGCCGAGGCCGACGGCAAACGGACCGCCACGGTAGACAGCCGACAAGCTGTACAGCGACGGGTCGGCGTTAACAAAAGCTGCGCCGTTCGTTTGATCACGACCCTCGTTTGCGCCGTACTGCGCCGACACCGACAACCCGCCGAAGCTCGGCGAATCATAGTTGACCGAGTTGGCCACACGACGGCTGAAGGACGAGTTATTGGCAGCGGTGCCACCAACAACGGCACCGGTGCCAGAATTCACGCTGGTCGTATTCTGGAACAGATCACCAGAGGTGTCGCCGTTGTTCATGATCGCGTTGATGCCCTGCGGACCGGTCAGGCCAGCGCGCATCATCGGGGTGTTGTTGATGCCCATCACGCGCTTGTAGGGGCTGTCCATCAGACCGACATAGACGCGACCGAAGCCGCCAGCCAGGCCGAGGAACGTGTTGCGGCCACCCCAGGTGCTCGAGGTGCCGGTGCCGTCGCCGCCGGCGCCCTGCTCGATCTGCCAGATGGTCGACAAGCCGCCACCGAGCGACTCGCTGCCGCGGAAGCCGATGAAGAACACGCCCGGGCTGCTGACGCTGTTCGTGCGGGCGCGGTCCGGGTTGCCGTTGGCACCGTCACCCGTCATCGTGAACACTTCCATCTGCAGGCTGCCGTAGACGGTGACGTTGGCCGGGGCGGTCTGCGCGAACGCGACCGGGGCTGCGAAGGCCGACACGACTGCCGCCGCGAGAAGTTTCTTTTTCACAGTAAGAGCCTCCTGAAAAGCTTCGAAGTGGTGGATGCCGACGCCTTAAGGTTCGCCGCCACCCAGTCTTCCCAGAACTGAGAAGTGTCGCCATTCTGCCGACAGAGTCGCAGGCTTCACAACGTCGGTGTGCATTCCGGGGCTGTTACCCCAGCCGCCTGTTGCTTAAATGCAACAAGACGCACCGAGGGGTCGGCCCGGATGCCGGCAGCCGTTCGGTATCATCGGGCGACACGACTACGGATGGAGGACGGCCATGGCCGGCAGGCGCGAAATCACACTGATACCGGGCGACGGCATCGGCCCGGAAGTCACCGCCTCCGCGCGGGCCATCGTCGAGGCGAGCGGTGCCGCCTTCGACTGGGACGTCCAGCCGGCCGGGCTCGCCGCCCAGGCATCCGGCCTGCCCGCCCTCGGCCCGGCGGTGTTTGCATCCATCGGCAGGACCGGCCTGGCCCTGAAGGGGCCGACCGGCACGCCGTTCGGCACGCCTTACCGCATCGAGGTCGGCGCGCACCGCATGAACCCGAAAGCCGAGCCCCGGGTCTACCCGAGCGTGGCGATCGCGCTGCGCAAGGAGTTCGACCTCTACATGAACCTGCGGCCGATCCGCAGCTTCCCGGCGGTGCCGTCGCGCTACCAGGACGTCGATCTGCTGATCTTCCGCGAGAACAGCGAAGACCTGTATCTGGGCCGCGAGCGGATGGTCGATGACGACACCGCCGAGGCGATCAAGACGATCACCCGCGGCGCCACCACCCGGGCGGCGAAGTTCGCCTGCGAGACGATGATGCGGCTCGGGCGGAAGAAACTGGCGGTAGCGCACAAGTCGAACGTGCTGAAGCTGACCGACGGCCTGTTCCTGCGCGCCGCGATGGATGTCGCCGCCGGCTACCCGCAGATCGAGGCACGCGACCGGGTGATCGACGCCCTGTGCATGGAACTGGTGCTGGCGCCCGACCGCTACGACTGCCTGCTGCTGGCCAACCTGTACGGCGACATCGTCTCCGACCTCGGCGCCGGGCTGATCGGCGGGCTGGGCATGGCGCCGGGGGCGAACATCGGCGAGCAGTGCGCGATCTTCGAAGCCGTGCACGGCACCGCGCCGGACATCGCCGGCCGCGACATCGCCAACCCGATGGCGATGATCCTGTCGGCGACGATGCTGCTGAAGCATGTCGGCGAGCTCGAAGCCGCGGCGCGCATCGAGCGGGCGCTGACGTCGGTGCTCGAGCGCCGGGACCGGGTCACCGGCGACCTGGGCGGTGGCGCGGACGGTGGCACCCGCGCGATGACGCAGGCGATCATCGAGGCGATGTAGAAGGGAGGGGGGGTCA
>CAIQON010000055.1 GCA_903873475.1 uncultured bacterium | reverse complement strand
GGCCATCACGTCTGGCGGGAACGGCCGTACCTGCACGCCCGTCTTCTGTATGCGGGCGAGCGCTGGCGGGTTCTTCGCGTCGTACTCGGCCAGCATGTTGACGTTGATCTCGGCCGAGGCGACATCAATCGCCTGCTGGAACTCGCGCGGCAGCTTCTCCCACTCCTTCATGCCGACGAACATCGAGAGCTGCGCACCGCCCTCCCAGAAGCCGGGGTAGTAGTAGAACTTGGTGACCTTGGCGAAGCCCAGCTTCTCGTCGTCGTACGGGCCGACGAACTCGGTGGCATCGATCGTGCCGCGCTCGAGCGACGAATAGATATCCGCCGGGGCGATCACCTGCGGCAGCACGCCGATGCGCGACAGCATCTCGCCGGCGAGGCCAGGGATGCGGAAGCGCAGGCCCTGCATGTCTTTCAGCGTACGGATCTCGCGCCGGAACCAGCCACCCATCTGGGTGCCGGTGTTGCCCGCCGGGAAGTTCATCACGTTGAACTCGCGCATCACCTCGCGCATCAGTTCGAGGCCGCCGCCGTAGTACATCCAGGCGTTCTGCTGGCGCGCGTTGAGGCCGAACGGCACCGCCGTATCGAAGGCCAGCGACCGGTTGCGCCCGATGTAGTAGTAGCTCGCGGTATGGCCCATCTCGATGGTGCCGTTCTGAACCGCATCGAGCACCTGCAGGCCGCCGACGATCTCGCCCGCGGCGAACGGCCGGATCTGAAAGCGCCCGCTGGTAAGGCGGTCGATGCGCTCGCAGAACATCTGCGCCGCGCCGAACAGGGTGTCGAGGCTCTTGGGGAAGCTCGACTGGAGCCGCCAGCGCACCGAGGGGCCGGACTGGGCGATGGCCGGCGCCGCGACCGCGGCAGTGGCCGACGCGGCAGCGCCCTGGAGGAAGGCGCGGCGGTGGCGGCGCACGGCGGCCGCGCTGCCCTCGGCAGCGACGACCGTGCCGGGGCCGGCTGCGCTCAAGGTGCTGCCGTCGCCTGCCGCGCGGCCGTCGGTCATCCCGCCTGCATCCCTGCCGCCTTCGCGGCTGCTCCTGCCTCGCATGCCCTTCTCCTCGTTCCGGGTTCTGTGCCCTGTACGGTCCTGCCAGGCGTGGTCACCCGGCTGCCGGCAAGAGTGTAGCCACAAGCCCTTCCGGCCGCCAACGGCTTATGATCGCGCATGACTGAACCCACCGCCGCCTGGATCGACACCGCTGCGGGCCTGTCGGCCCTGCTCTCCCGCCTTTCCGGATCGGCGCTCGTCGGGCTCGACACCGAGTTCATGCGAGTCAACACCTTCTGGCCGGATCTCGCGCTGGTGCAGTTGCAGGCCGACGGTCCGCCGGCGCTGATCGATCCGATCGGCTGCGAAGACCTCGCGCCGCTCGCACCACTGCTCACCAACGCCGGATGCGTGAAGATCATGCACAGCGCGAGCGAAGACCTGGTCGCGCTGGCACCGGTCGCGGGCGCGCCGATCGCCGCGCTGTTCGACACGCAGGTCGCCGCGGCATTCGCCGGCCTCGGGCCGGGCATCGGCTACCAGCGCCTGGTGCAGATGCTGCTCGACGTCGAGATCGGCAAGGGCGAGACCCGCTCCGACTGGCTGCAGCGACCGCTGACCGAGCAGCAGAAGCTGTATGCGGCGATCGACGTGGTGCACCTGCCGGCGATGCACGACCTGCTGTCCGGCAAGCTCGAGCAGCGGAAGATGCTCGACTGGTGCCAGGAGGACTGCGACAGGCTGTCCGCCGGCCCGCCCCCCGACGACGAGCCGCACCTTTCGTTCACGGCGCTGTGGAAATCCCCGTCCGAGTTGCAGGCACGCCTGCGCCAGCTGCTGCGCTGGCGCGAAGCGCTGGCGCGCCGGATCAACCGTCCGCGCGCCTGGATCTTCGACAATGCACTCGCCACCTCCCTGGTCGAGACGCCGCCCGCCGACACCGATGCGCTTGCTTCACGGATGCGCGGGCAGCGCAGCTTCCCGAAGCGCGAACTGCTGCCCTTGTTCGAACTGCTGGCGTCGCCGTTGACCGACGAGGAACTCGAGCTGCCACCGATCCCGCCACCGATCCGCGGTGAACCGGCCCAGCTGCTGGCGCAGGTGCGCGACAAGGTCGCAGCACGGGCGACCGAGCTGGACCTGCCGCCGGCGCTGCTCTGCCCGCGAAGGCTGCTGGAAGCATGGGTACGGGGCGGACAATCGCCGGAACTTGCCGGTTGGCGTGGCCAGGCATTGGGAGACCTGCTGGATCGTTGAGCGTCGGCGAGTGATGCGACGCATGCTGGACTCCGCAGCTGCCGCAAGGACAGGACATGGGTAGACAGGTAGAGACGCTCGCCGGTTTCGTCGCCGGGACACGCTTCGAGGACATTCCGGAACGGGTACGCCGGCACACGAAGCTGGTGGTGCTCGACACCCTGGGCGTGATGCTCGCGGGTTCGCAGCGGCCGGAGGTGAGGCAGTTGCGCAGCGCGCTGCTGGCCGCCCCCGGCGACGGCCCGTCCGGCCCGTCCACTGCGTATGCCGTGGGCTTTCCGACCGGCGACCCGCGCAGCGTGGCGCTGGTCAACGGCATCGCCGCGCGCTCGCTCGAGCTGTGCGAGGGCCACAGGTTCGTGATGTTCCAGGGCGGGGCGCAGATCCTGCCCGGGCTGCTGGCCGTCGCGGAAGACCGGCAGCTGTCCGGCCGCGACGTGCTCGCCGCCTTCATCCTGGGTTACGACGCGGGCGCGCGGCTGTCGCTGTCGATGACCCCACGCGCGCTCGTCCACCAGAACGGACAGGCGACGCTGCTCGGGGCCTCGGCCGCGGGTGCACGGCTGCGCGGGCTCGACGCCGCCGGCACCAGCCTCGCACTGCGGCTGGGCGCGACGCTGATGCTCACGCCGAGCTACACCGACGCGATCGCCGGCGCCACCGCGCTCAACGTCGCAGGCGGCATGTGCGGCCATGCGGTGTCGCTCGCCCCGGAACTGGCGCTGGCGGGCTTCGAAGCGCAGGCCGATGCGATCGAGCTGTCGCTCGGCAAACTGGTCGCCGAGGGCTTCCGTCCGGACGAGGTGCTGCAGGACCTGGGCAGCCGCTGGGAGATCACCCGCAACTGGTTCCGCCTGCGCGCCTGCTGCAATCCGATCCATTCGGCGCTCGATGCGCTGGAGGAAGCACTGTCCAAGCTGCGTCCCGCGCCGGATTCCATCGAACGCATCGACATCGAGACCTACCAGTTCGCATCGAAGATGGACGAGCGCAGCCCGAGAAACTACTTCGCCTCGCGCTACTCGCTGCCCCATGCCGCCGCCGGGCTCGCGCTGTTCAACAGCACCGGCTTCGATACGCTGAACGACGACACGGTGCACGACCCGGCGTGGGCGGCGATGCGTGCACGGGTGCATGTCGCCGAGGATCCGGAGATGACCGCTGCCCTGCCCCACCACAAGCCCTCGCGTGCGACGGTCACGCTGGTCGACGGGCGCACCGCGAGCGGCACCTGCGACCTGCCGCGCGGCGACTTCGAGCGGCCGTATGCGGAATCGGAGATCCGCGCGAAGTTCCGCGCACTGGCCGCGCATGTGCTCGACCCGGCGGGCGCGCAGCGGGTCGAGACCGCGGTGGACGGGATGGAATCCTGGACGGACGTGCGGAG
>CAIQON010000054.1 GCA_903873475.1 uncultured bacterium | reverse complement strand
GCACGCCGCTGGCGCGCGAGCCGCCGCTCGATCGACTGAGCAGCGCCATTTCCGCCAACGAGCCGGTGTATCTCGCCTTCGGTAACCGCTACCGACGTAATGCGCGATTCCAGATTTCGTTCAAGTACCGTTTCTTCAACGAGAATGGCGGGCTCGCCCGCGACCTGCCCGGGCTGCAGCACCTCTACTTCGGATACACGCAGACCTCGCTCTGGGATCTCGAAGCGGACTCGGCACCGTTCCGCGATTCCAGTTACCGTCCGAGCCTGTTCTACCGCAATGACCTGATCTGGACCTCGGCTGCGCGCGACCTGCGTCTCGGGCTGCAGGGCGGCCTGGAACATGAGTCGAACGGGCGGGAAGGGCTGTCATCGCGCAGCATCAATACCGCGTTCGTGCGTCCGACAGTGAAGATCGGCGATCCCGAGGCCTGGCATCTGACGCTGGGGCCCAAGGTCTACGCCTACCTCGATCGGACCGGCAATCCCGATATCGCCCTCTATCGCGGCCATGCAGACCTGTTCGCAAGCGTCGGCCACCCGGAGAGGTGGCAGTTATCGGCGACGGTTCGACGCGGTACCGGCAACGCGTTCAGCTCGTCGTTGCTCGAGGCGACCTACCCGTTGCGCCAGGTGTCGCTGGGCAACCTGGACGGCTACTTCTACTTCCAGTACTTCAACGGCTACGGCGAGAGCATCCTCGACTACAACCGGCGGCTGCCGGCCCAGTTGCGCGTGGGTTTCTCGATTACCCGCTGGCCCTGAGCGGGCCGTTCTTCAAGTCGAACGGCTTCTGCGCCATCGAATGAAGCCCTTGCGCAGTTCCTCCATCCACAGCACGCCGCTCGCCACGGCCATGATGGGCAGCAGATCGGCGAGCGGAATCGGCACCGTGTGGAACAGCGTGTTCAACGGCGGCCAGTACAACACCGACGCCTGCAACACGATGCTCAGGGCCAAACCGCCATCTCGTCGCCATCGGGCGGGTCCATCACCAGGTTCACCGTCAGCGTGCTCTCGGTGACGATGTTGATCCAGAGGATCTGCACGGCGGCCAGCGGCAACGGAAAGCCACCCACCAGCGCCAGCAGCAGCACCAGCACCTCGTCGACCGAGGTGACGAACAGCAACAGGATCACCTTCTTCAGGTTGCCGTACACCACCCGGCCCTGTTCGACTGCACCGACGATGGTCGCGAAGTTGTCGTCGGTGATCACGATCCTGGCGGCACTCTTGGCCACCTCGGTCCCGGTGATGCCCATCGCCACACCCACGTCGGCGCGGGCCAGCGCTGGGGCGTCGTTGACGCCGTCGCCGGTCATGGCCACCACGTCACCGCGCGACTGGAGCGCTTCCACGATGCGCAGCTTCTGCGCCGGATGCACGCGCGCGAACACGACGATGCGATCCAGGCCTTCCAGCAGTTCGGCCTCGTTCATCCGTTCCAGTTCGGCGCCGTCGATGCCGTGGTCGCCTGCGCGCGCGATGCCCAGTTCGCGGGCAATGGCCAGGCCCGTGAGCTTGTGGTCGCCGGTGACCATGATGGGCCGGATACCGGCTGCCCGGCATTGGGCGACCGCCACCTTGACCTCTTCTCGCGGCGGGTCGATCTGACCGATCAGCCCGAGCAGCATGGCGCGGCCCGCCAGCGCATCGAAGCCCGCGTGCGCTTCGAGTGCGTCCTCCGCCACCACTGCGACTGCCAGCACCCGCAGCGCCCGGGCTGCCATGCCTTCGGCAGCCTCCCGGGCCGTCTGGAGCGCTGCCTGACCGTCGGCCGTGCACAGGCGCAACACGGCTTCCGGTGCGCCCTTGATGAACACTCGGCGTGGCGTCGGCAAGCCGCCGTGACGCGTCGCCATCATCTGGGTATCGGAGTCGAAGGGCAACTCGGCTTCGCGAGTGCATTGCCGGCGCAGGGCGCCCACGTCGATGCCGGCCTTGCCTGCGGCGACGAGCAGCGCTGCCTCGGTCGGATCACCGAGAATCGTCCACTGGGTCACGCCATCGCGGGGCGGCACCAGTTCGGCGTCGTTGCAGAGCACGACGGCTTGCAGCAACGCATGGACGGCCGCGTCGCCAGGATCGATGGCGGCTCCGGCTTCGGTGAGCGCGCCCTCCGGCGAGTAGCCCACGCCGCTGACGGCGACCGCCCGCCCACCGGGCAGCCACAAGACGCTGACGGTCATCTCGTTGCGGGTCAGCGTGCCGGTCTTGTCGCTGCAGATGACCGTGGTCGATCCCAGGGTCTCCACCGCAGAGAGGCGACGGATGATCGCGCCGCGCCCTGCCATGCGCTGCATGCCGACGGCCAGTGCGATGGTCATCGCCACCGGCAGGCCCTCGGGCACCATCGACACCATCTGGCTGATCGCCACCATCAGCACGTCGGCGAAGGGCAGCCCGCGCAGCAGGCCGAGCGCCATGACGATCCCGAAGAGCACCAGGGCGGCGACCACGAGATAGCGGCCGAACTGGGCGATGCGCAGTTCCAGGGGCGTCTTCGGCTCCGCTGCACCTTCGGTCAGGCGCGCGATGCCACCCACCTCGGTGTGGATCCCCGTCGCCGTGACCACCGCCCGTGCGCGTCCCGCGGTGACATACGTGCCGGAGAACACCATGTTGCGGCGGTCGGCCAGGCCCGTGGCTTCGGGCAACGGTGCCACGTGTTTCGGTACCGGCACCGACTCACCGGTGAGCGCCGCCTCGGCGGCGGCCAATGAGGCCGCCTGCACCAGCCGCGCGTCTGCGCCCACCGCGTCGCCCGCAGCCAGCAGCAGGATGTCGCCGGGCACGAGGTCGCGCGCTGCGATGGTGCTTTCCGCGCCTTCGCGCAGAACCCGCACCTGCAGCGTCGACAGCCGGCGCAGCGCAGCCATCGACTTTTCGGCACGCCCTTCCTGGCAAGTGCCGATGAGGGCGTTCGCCAGCACCACGCCCAGGATGACGGCAGCGTCGCCCCAGTAACCCATGGCGCTGGCCAGTGCGGCGGCGACGAACAGGATGTAGATCAGCGGGCTCTTGAACTGGGTCAACAGGAGCAGGACGACTGGGCGCCGGGCGGCTTCAGGCAAGGCGTTCGGCCCGTGCTCGGCCATGCGCTGCGCGACGTCAGGCGCTGACAACCCGACACCGGCCTCACAGCCCAGGTGTGCCAGGGCGGCGTCTGCCTGCAAGGCATGCCAGGCCTGGGGTGGGTTGGAGCGCTCGTTGGTCATCTTGCTCGCCCGCAATCGGCGCAGCCCCCGGTATGGTGGCCAGCGCCTGAGGCGGAGCCGGCGGACGGTGGCCTGACTCAGGTCGGTACCGCGCCAGCATACGCCGTGCACCGTCGGATTCACACGAGTTCCATCGGGTGCGAGCCACGTCATCGACAGCACCACGCGGAGGTGCGGTTGACGAGCAGGTGCAGGGCCGGTCTGGTCGTGGGTCCGATGGGCTTCTGCGTTGCAATACGCCGGGGTCTAGGGTAATTTCCCAGGGCTGGGAAGCGCACCATGATGCGCGGACGGCGATCTTGTCCGCGGCGTGTCCGCTTACTTGCCGGAGGGCTGTTGGAGACGGCGACGCAGGCGTCTGAAGTCGGGTTTGTTCAGGTGCTCGACATCGACGCAGATCAGGCCTGCCGGTACCCGGACGCCTATGCCCGCCTGCGCAGGGGTGCGCTGCAGGCGATTGTTGTTCGCGGGGTCTATTCCCCCGCCCAGCTCGCCCCTGTGCTCGAGCGCCTCGAGCGCCACGATCCGCCGTTCGTCCAGACCTGGTTCCCCGAGAAGTTCCGGTCCTGGTTCTACGGCGTCAACGTGAACCTGTCCGAGCCGGGACTGCCCGGCTACTTCGAACTCGAGGACGCGTTCCATGCGCAGCTGCGACAGGCGTTCGCCGGCGCACCGCCGCTGGTCGAGCGCGTGTCGGCCATCCTCTCTGCGCTCGATGACGGACGCCCCTTTCTCGCCCCGCCAGGGCCGCGCCCGGACACGCGCTACCTGTTCACCACCCTGCGCGGCCACGCCGAAGGCGGCTATATTCCTCCGCATTTCGACAACGAGCAGGCCCTGCGGCCGGGTTTCGCCCACCTGCGCGAGATCGTCGAGGCCGACATGTCGTCGTTCGTGCTCACGCTGTCGATGGCGCAGGCCGGGGGCGCGCTCGAGGTGTTCGACTGCCGGTGCGAGCCGGGCGATGCGCGCATGATCAGCGCCGACGGGGCGGAGCGCCCGCGCATCGATGACCTCGCGTCGGTCGCCTTCCGCGTGCCGGCTGGCGACATGATCATCGTGGATTCCGGCCGATACCTGCACCGCGTGACGCCAGTGGTCGGCGCCTCGCGACGCTGGACCGCCTGCAGCTTCATCGCGCGCGC
This sequence comes from uncultured bacterium, assembly GCA_903873475.1. Lineage (GTDB taxonomy): Bacteria > Pseudomonadota > Gammaproteobacteria > Burkholderiales > CAIKXV01 > CAIKXV01. The sequence continues at coordinate 4,093 of CAIQON010000054.1, read as the reverse complement.
GCAGCGCGGCGACGTCAACTACTGCTGGGGCTGACCGTGCGCGTGCCGTCTTACTTCGATTCGCTGATCGAGCTGTGCCGCCGCGACCCGTCGCAGCGCACTGCGCACCTGGGCTTCTGGGACCCGCCGCCGCCCCCAGGTGAAACATCTGCGCCTGGGGAGCATTCGGCGCAGCGCTTCGCGCTCGCCCAGCACCGGCTCGATGAGCGGCTGCTCGCGCTGGCAGACCTTCGCCCCGACAATGTCGTGCTCGATGTCGGCTGCGGGCTGGGCGGAACGCTGGACACCATAAACGAACGCGAGGTGCGGGTGGTGCTATGCGGGCTGAACAGCGATCCGCGCCAACTCGCCCTCTGCCGACAACTCGTTGCCCGGTCAGGCAACCGTTTCGTCTGGGTTGCCGCGGACGCCTGTGCGCTGCCCTTCGCGGCGCATCGATTCGACCGGTTGCTCTGCGTCGAGGCGATGTTCCACTTCTCGTCGCGACGCCGGTTCATGACGGAGGCGGCGCGGGTGCTGCGCGCCTCCGGCGTGCTGGTGGCTTCCGACCTGATCGTGTCGGCGGCGGCGCGCGCGTTCGACGGCCCGTCGTTTCCGATCCGCCGGGTACTGGACGAAGGTTACGGTCCCTGGCCTGACTTCTGGGGCGAGGAGGGCGGGCACCATGGACTCGCCCGGGAGGCCGGTCTGCACTGCTCGGTGCTCGAGGACGTCAGCGAGCAGGTCCGTCCGAGTCATCGGTTCACCGCCCCCGGCGGAATCACCCTGCGCGAGGCCCTGGCCTCGCCCGCGGCGGGGCCGGCCGCGCGCGCGGCGCTCATGCTGAAGTGGCTGCACGACGAGGGGCATCTGCGCTACGTGCTGCTGCGCCTCGAGCCGGCTGCACGATGAGCGCGCTTCGCATCGCGCTTGCGTGCATGACGCCCACGCCGGACGGCGGCGAACTGGATGGGGTCACGCTTCCCAGCTATGGCATCCGCCGGGTACTGGCCGCCGTCGCCGGAGATCCCGCGCTCGCCCATGCGCGCATCGCTGTGGTCGATTTCGCGCGTCCCGATCCGCAGGCCTACGTGGACGCGCTGCTGCAGTTCGAGCCCGATCTCGTCGGCTTCTCCATCTACGTGTGGTCCACGCCCTGCCTGGTCGAGGTGGCGCGCCGGATCAAGCGCGCACGTCCCGCCTGTGCGGTGGTCTTCGGCGGCCCGTCGGCCCGGCGCGAACTGTTCGACCTTCCGGCCTATGCGCCCGCGCACGACTACATGGACGCGCTGGTGAGCTCGGAGGGTGAGGCCGTGTTCCAGGATGTGGCCCGCCTTCCGGTGTTCACCCGTGCGGCGCTGCGTGGTGTCGCCGGCCTGCACCTGCCCACGCCCGAGGGGTGGCTGCAGACCGCCCATCGCGATCCGATCGCAGACCTCGATGCGATCGCCTCGCCGTTCCAGCTCGGGCTGATGCCGCGCGGGTCGGTGGCGTATCTCGAGACCTACCGCGGCTGCCCCATGTCCTGCCGGTTCTGCGAATGGGGGGCAGCCGAGACTTCCCGCGCCGTGTTCTCCGCCGACTACATCGAGCGGGAACTGCGGGCCTTCCGCGACCACGGCGTCCCGTCGGTGTTCCTGCTCGACGCGGGCCTCAACCTCAATGCGCGCGGCTTTCGCAACCTGGTCGAGGCGGAGGCGCGCACCGGACTGTTCCAGTCGGCCGACCTGTGGGCCGAGATCTACCCCACCCACATTCGCCGCGAGCACCTGGACTTCCTCTCGAGGGTGCGTGCGTCCTATCTCGGCGTCGGGCTGCAGTCGCTCGACCCCGACGTGCTGCGCGAGCACGACCGGCCGTTCGACCGGTCGCGCTTCGAGCGTGCGATGCGCGACCTGGTCACCGTGGCCACCCCTGAACTGCAGATCATCTTCGGCCTGCCGAGCGACTCGCCCGATGGATTCCTGCGCACGCTGGAGTACGCCCGCTCGTTCCGGGTCGGCGTACGTGCCTATCATTGCCTGGTGCTGCCCGATGCCCTGCTATCGCGTGCGCGCGCGGGCTGGGACATGCACTTCGACCCGCAGACGCTCGCGATGATTGCCTGCCGGGGATGGTCCGAGGAGGACATCCTGCGCACGCGAGACATGCTCTCGCGCGAGACTGCGGCCGCCGGTGGCCGGGCAGGGCGCTACTGGTGGTCGTTTCCGCCGCGATGATTCCGCTGTCCCCGGATCCGGCGCCCGACGGCGCGCGCGCCCGCCGCAGCGGCCGCCGGGTCGCACTGGTCGCGCGCTATCCCGCGCGTGACCGCGCGATGCCGCAGTTCATTTCGAACCACGGGCTGCGCATGGTCGAGGCGGCGCTGCGTACCGCGGGCATCGAGGATCTCGAACTGAAGGTGTGGGACCTTTCCGGTGGCTCCGCCGCCGAACTGGTCTCCGCGCTCGTCGCCTGGGATCCGGACGTGGTCGGTTTTTCTGCCTACATCTGGTCTTTCCCGTTCTTCGTCGACGTCGCCCGGGAGCTCAAGCGCGACGACCCGTCCCGGCTGATCGTCTTCGGCGGACCCTCGGCGCGCCCGAGCATGTTCGGGCTGCTGCCGTTCCGCGCCGCGCGCCGGTGGGTCGACGCGCTGGCGATCAACGACGGCGAGCACACCTTTGCGCAGATCGTCGCGGCGACCGACCGCAGCGCCGAGTCGCTCGCCGGAATCCCCGGCCTCGCCCTGCCCACGGAGCAGGGCTGGCAGTCGACGCCGGAACGACCGCTCGCCGATCTCGATGCGCTGGCCTCGCCCTACGAACTCGGTGTGGTGCCGGAGGGCGGGCTTGCCGTGCTGCAGACCTACCGCGGCTGTCCGATGACCTGCTCGTTCTGCGAGTGGGGCACGCTCGAGTCGCCACGGCGGGTGCGCGGGGTGGCGCAGCTCGAGCGCGAGTTCTCGGGCATGGCTGCGCTCGATGTGCAGGGTGCGATCCTGGTCGATGCGGGGCTCAACCTCAACCCGCATGCCTTCCGCAACCTGCGCGAGGCGGTCGAGCGGCACGGGTTCCTGCGCGAGCGCGCGCTCGTCTGCGAGGTGTATCCGGCAGCGGTACGCGACGAGCACATCCGCTTCCTCGGCGGGATAGGGCAGGCGCTGGTGGGCATCGGGCTGCAGTCTTTCGACAACGGGGTGCTGGCGCATGTCGAGCGTTCCTACGACGAGCGCCGCTTCGAAGACACGCTCTGGAAATTGAAATCGGTGTCGAAGGTGGCCGTGGAGATCATTCTCGGGCTGCCCGGCGACACGCCGGAGAACTTCCGCCGCAGCTTCGAGCGTGCACGGGCTCTGCCGGTGGCGCTGCGGGTGTACCACTGTGTCGTGCTGCCCTCGGCGCTGATGGTGCGCGCGCCGGCGAGCTACGCGATGGATTTCGACCCGGTCACGCTGAAGATGCGTGCCTGCCTGGGCTGGACGGCACAGTCGCTGCGCCGCGAATGTGAGCACGTGGCGATGACGGCCGCTGCCGAGGGCGGCCGGGCGGGCGAGTACTTCTGGATCTTTCCACCGCCCGGTGAGCCCTACTGATCCGCGGTGACGGTGATTGCTGCGAAGGCCACTGGGCCGTACCCGGATGATTGTCTGCGGTAGCCGCGACAGTTGGGCGAACGCCATTACTCGGAATTGCTCGGCACACGACAGCGTACGCACGCCGGAGTTGCCGCCGTAGCGACTGACGATGCGGGCGAAGGTAGTCCATGGCACGAACTCCATGAGCTGAGCGAACAAGGTCTTGCCAACGTGCACGAGCGTTCTCCGCTTGAGGCGCATCGCGGCCCGCCGTTGGAACAAAAACTACCGACGCCAGTCACGCCCTCGGCGACGTGCATCAGCCATTTGGGTCGGTGTGAAGTCAGTCAATTGCGGCAGCACAATGACCATACCGGGTCTGAGTTTGTTTGGATCCTCACCAATGATCGACCGGTTTTGCTTGAAATCATGCACCAGCGGCCAGAGCAAGGCATCTTTGAGCACGTCTGGGCGCATCGCTATTTTTGACAACCAGTCACCGGCCTGAACCGTGTAGGCCCTTTCTGATGAGCCAGGCGCACCAGAGGAAGCAGGCGG
>CAIQON010000053.1 GCA_903873475.1 uncultured bacterium | reverse complement strand
CCCAACCGCCCATGCGGCGCGTGCGGAAATGCGTGTCTGACCCGGGTTTTGCGAGCGGAGCCGGGACGGGCTGCTCAGGAGCCCTGCGCCTTGATGCCGGAGTTGCGGATCACCGGCCCCCAGCGCTCGAACTCGGCGCGGAAGAACCCGGAGAATTCCTCCGGCGACATCGGCTTGACGATCGCGCCGTCCTCGACCAGGCGCTTGAGCACTGCCGGATCGGCCAGCGACTGGTTCACCGCGGTGCCGAGCCGGGTGACGATCTCGCGCGGTGCCTTCGGCGGCAGGTGCAGCGAGTACCAGGTCGTCATGTCGTAGCCCTTCACCGTCTCGCCGATCGACGGCACGTCGGGCAGCGCGCCGGAGCGGGTGGCTGAGGCGATGCCGATCGCGCGCAGCCGGCCGGCGCGCATCAGCGGCGCCCCCGACGGGATGGTCACGAACATCGACATCACCTGTCCGCCGATCAGGTCGCTGATCGCCGGTGCGCCGCTGCGGTAGGGTACGTGCGTGAGCCGGATCCCGGTCATCTGCTGCAGCACGACCGCGTTCAGGTGCTGCGACGAACCGACGCCGGACGACGCGTAGGTGAGCTCGCCCGGCCGCGCGCGCGCCAGCGCGAGGTAGTCCTTCAGGCTCTTTGCCGGCAGCGACGGGTGCACGGTGAACACGTTCGGCACCAGGGTGAGCAGCGCAACATGGCTCTGCTCGCGCGGATCGTAAGGCAGCTTCTCGAACAGGTAGTAGTTCAGTACATGGCTGGACAGCCCGCCGAGCGTGACCGTATAGCCGTCCGGCGCGGCCTTCGCGCCGAAATCCGCGCCGATGATCCCGGATGCGCCGCCCCGGTTGTCGACGATGATCTGGGTGCCGAGGATCTCGGCCGCCTTCGCCGTGATCACCCGCGACACGATGTCGGCTGCACCGCCGGCCGCGAACGGGACGATCCAGCGGATCGGCTTCGACGGCCTCCACTCGCCCTGCGCGGACGCGGCGAGCGGAACGGACAGGGCACAGGCGACGGCCAGCAAGGGCAGGCGGGCGGGGCAGCGGATCATCGGTCGAATCCTCGGCGGCAGGGACGGCAGGGACAGCAGGGACGGCAACGGCAGCGGGCGCACCGCACCGGGTTCACGCATCCGGCTGGATCTTCGCCTCGCGCACCAGTTTCGACCAGCGTGCGAGCTCCGCCTTGATGTGCGTGGCGAATGCCTGCGGCGTCCCGCCGACCGGTACCGCGCCATCGGCGAGCAGCTGCTCGCGGACCGCCGGCGTACGGACGATCCGTCCGAACTCGGTGGCCAGGCGTTCCACCACCGGCCCCGGTGTACCCGCCGGTACGACGACGCCGTACCAGGACGCGGTCTCGTAGCCGGTGAGACCAGCCTCCGCGATCGTCGGCAGGTTAGCGAGTACTGGCGAACGCGCAGATCCCGTAGTCGCCACGGCACGAAGTTTGCCAGCGCTCACATGCGGCAGAATTGCCACCAGGCTGCTGAACATCAGCTCGACCCGGCCGCCCAGCAGATCGGTCAGCGCCGGTGCGAAGCCCTTGTAGGGCACATGCTCCATCCGGACCTGCCCGAGCGATCCGAACAGCTCCGCCGCCATGTGCGAAGAACTGCCCCGGCCGTTGGACGCATAGTTGAGCGCTCCGGGGCGCGTGCGCGCGAGCGCGACCAGTTCCTTCACCGAGCGCACTGGCAGCGACGGGTGCACCACCAGCAGCAGCGGCGCGGTCGCGAGCAGGCTCACCGGCGTGAAGTCGCGCACCGGGTCGTAGGGCAGCCGGCCGCCGAGCGCCGGGTTGATCCCGTGCGACGCGACACCGGCGAGGAACAGCGTGTAGCCGTCGCCCGGCGCGCGTGCCGCGAGGTCAGCGCCGATCGTGCCGCCTGCACCCGGCCGGTTGTCGATCACCACCGCTTGGCCGATCGACTCGGCCAGCCGCTGGCCGACCGCGCGCGCGACCGTGTCGTTGCCGCCACCCGGCGGGAAGGGGACGATCCAGCGGATCGACTTCGAAGGCCAGGCCTGGGCGGCAGCCGGCCCCGCCGGCAGGCCGACGAACAGCATGGCGGCGGCAAGGCTCAAGGCGCGGGCAGCCGAGGCAGCCGGGACAAAGGAATCAGGGCTCACCAGTCGTTTCCACCAGATCCGTCCGCACGAAGCGTGCGGCGTCCCCCTATTCTGCGGCAGGCGTCACGGTCGTGGGTCCCTGTCGTGGGCGCCCGCCGATGATGCTGCGCCCGCCGCGACCGTGCAGAATCAGGGTTGACCCAGCCAATGGAGCTTTCCGATGACCGCGCCCGAGATCGACCTGCGCAGCGACACCGTCACGCGCCCGACGCCCGAGATGCTGGCGGCGATGGCCCATGCCAGCCTCGGCGACGATTCCCGCGATGGCGATCCGACCGTCGAGCGGCTGGAAGATCTCGCCGCGCTGCGCTGCGGCAAGGAAGCCGGCCTGTTCCTGCCATCGGGCACGATGGCCAACCTGGTGGCGATCCTCGCCCACACCGGCCGCGCCGGCGAAGTGCTGATGGAAGCCACCTCGCACACGCTTACGTCCGAACTGGGCGGCATCGGCGCGCTCGCCGGTCTGTTCACCCGGCCGCTGCCCGGTCATCGCGGCGCGCCCGACTTCGATGCGCTGCGTGCGGCCGTGCGGCGGCCGGGCATCGGCCGCAGCAATGTCGGCACCGCACTGATCCAGCTCGAGACCTCGCACAACCACGCGGGCGGGGCGGTGCTGCCGCTGTCGCTGATGGCCGCCGTGCGCAGCCTGTCACTGCAGCATAACGTGCCAGTCCACGTCGACGGCGCCCGGCTGTTCAATGCTGCAACCGCACTGGGCGTAGGCGTCGACGTGATCGCGCAGCATGCCGACTCCGTGAACTTCTGCATCTCGAAAGGGCTGTCGGCCCCGATCGGCTCGCTGCTCTGCGGCACGGCGGAATTCATCGAGCAGGCAAGGGGTTACCGGCGGATGCTCGGCGGCGCGATGCGTCAGGCCGGCCCGATGGCTGCCGCCGGCATCCTCGCGATCGAGAAGATGTCCGCCCGCCTCGGCGAAGACCACGCCACCGCACGGCAGCTCGCCGCCGGCCTCGCCGCGCTCGACCCTAGCCTCGTCGACCCTGCAGCAATCGAGACCAATATCGTGCGGATCGATGTCTCGAAGAGCCCGCTGGATGCCGAAACCTGGGAGCGGAAGCTGGGCGCAGTCGGCATCCGCGTCGGTGCCTATGGTGCACAGAAGCAGCTGCGGCTCGTCACCCACCGGCATGTCGATGCTGCAGGCATCGACCGCGTGCTGGACGAAGTGCGGAAAATGCTGCGGCACTGACCTGCAGCAATCGATCCGCGTCTGGAGCCTGCCTGCGCTACAGGACGCGCCCGAACCACAGCATCGACAGTCCGGCTGCGATCGCCATCGACAGCGCGCCGATGGCGACGAACAGCGCAGTGACCTCGGTCAGGGTCGCCCGGTCGAAGGTCAGCGACCGCGACAGGCCGCGGTAGATCTCGCTCAGGGCCTTCGCATCTGCTGCGCGGAAGTAGTCGCCTTCGGTCGCCTCGGCGATCTTCTTCAGCGCCGGTTCGTCCAGCCGGACCCGCATCGACCAGCCCTCGGCCGACAGCGTGACTCCCTCCGGCGTACCCATGCCGACAGTGAAGATGCGCACCCCGCGTTCGGCGGCCAGCTGCACCACTTTCATCACGTCCGGGCCGGTGTTGCTCTGCCCGTCGGACAGCAGGACGATCGCCGCCTGCCTGTTCGACCCCGGCTCGACCGGCTCGAAGCTGTCCGCATTCTTCTGCCCGCCGAGTGCCTTGCCCGGCGGCGGGTCGCCGGGCCGAGGCCCGTTGATGATCTCGTCGGCGTTGATGCCGGAATGCGGCAGCAGGGTGACCAGTGCGATCAGCAGCCCGCTGCCGATCGCGGTACCGGGCTGCAGCTGGATCCGCTCGAGCGCCTGTGCCAGTTCTTCGCGGTTGCGGGTCGGGCTCTGGGCCAGGGCAGCGGTGCCGGCGACCGTGACGATACCGATCTTCACGTGCGCCGGCTGGTCGGCGATGAATGCCTTTGCTGCGTCCTGTGCTGCAGCAATCCGGTTTGGCTTCAGGTCGGTCGCGCGCATGCTGCCAGACACATCGATCGCCAGGATCACCGTTTCCATTCGCGTGGGCAGTGGCACGATCGCCTGCGGGCGGGCGATGGCCAGCACCAGCGCGGTCATCGCCGCGATCCAGAACAGCCGCGGCATGCGCTCAGCCCAGCGCCCGGCTGCGAGGCTCGCATCGTCGGTATCCGCCAGCTCGAGCATCGACCCGGCCGAAGCCGCCGTGCGCCGGCGCCGGTCGAGCCGGTTGAAAGCCGCCGCCAGCAGCGGCACGAGCAGCAGCAGCCACAGCATGCGCGGCCACTGGAAGGTCAGCCAGGCGCCGGTACCGGCGCCGGACAGCCACGCGGGCAGCCAGGCAGGAAGGTCAGGCATACGACCGCGTCCGTTGTGCGTACCGCGCGTTCCGGTTCGCCACGCTGCCAGCAGCGAGCTGGCTGCGCCGCTTGCGCGCATCGATGAAGCGCAGCAAGGCCTCGTCGATCGCCTCGCCGGTCGCCAGCTCCAGGCAGTCGATCCCGAGCTGCGACAGGGTGTCGCGCAACGCCGCCTCGCGCGCCGCGGCGGCCTGCGCGAAGCGGCGGCGGAAGCCTCGGTCGTGGGTGTCCACGTAGAGCTGTTCGCCGGTCTCGGCATCCTGCATCACGATCAGCCCGAGGTCGGGCAGCGCCTGCTCGAGCTGATCGAACAGCCGCACCGCCACCACTTCATGGCGCCGCGAGAGCAGGTCGAGCGCATCCGGCCACGCGCCCTCGCTGATGAAATCCGACACCAGGAACACCACCGACCGGCGCTGGATGCCCTGCTGCGCCTGCCGGATCAGCTGCGTCAGGTCGGTACGCATCCCGGCTGCAGGCGGCGGCGGCGTGGCCGCCATCAGCCGGTCGATCAGGTGCAGGACATGCCGGCGGCCACCGCGCGCCGGCAGGACGGACATCGATCCACCGTCCGCACCAGCCCCGGCATGGATCATCGCACCCACCCGGTTGCCATAACGCACCAGCAGCCGAGCAAAGGAACCAGTGAACTCTGCCGAAAGCAGGCGCTTACGTACACCCGTCGATCCGAAATCGACGGACCCGCTCAGGTCGAGCAGGAACCAGGCGTCGACCTGCCGGTCTTCCTGGAACTCGCGCACATGCGGTACCTGCAACCGCGCTGTCACGTTCCAGTCGATATGCCGCACATCGTCCTGCGGGTGGTACTCGCGCAGGTCGGCGAGGTCCAGCCCGAAGCCGCGGAACAGCGTCCGGTAGTCGCCCTGCAGCAGCCCGTCCAGCCGCCGCAGCACCGTCCATTCGAGCCGCCGCAGCAAGGCCTCCGGCGAGCCGCCCGCCGACGCCGGCGTGGCGCCGGCCTCGGGCGGATCAGGCTTGCGTCGGAGCCAGCTGAACATGGGAGGCCAGCGGCCGGTCGGGCGCGGGGATCGCCTTGAGGATCGTCATCACCAGGTCGTCGGCGCCGACGCCGTCGGCCAGGGCTTCGTAGGACAGCGTCAGGCGATGCCGGAGCACCTCCGGCACGAGATCGACCACATCCTCGGGCAACACGTAATCGCGGCCTCGCATGAAAGCAAGTGCTCGCCCTGCTTCGATCAGCCCGATCGTCGCGCGCGGGCTGGCGCCGAAAGTGATGTAGCGCCCGATATCGGCCAGGCCGTACTTTTCCGGCCGCCGTGTGGCGGCCACCAGCTTCACCGCATACGAGAGGATGCCAGGGTCGACGTATACGGTACGGCAGCGTGCCTGCAACGCGCGCAACTGTCCGGTCGAGGCGACTGTCGCCACCGCGACCGCCGGCCCGGTCACCCGCTCGGCGATCACGAACTCCTCCTCCTCGGACGGGTAATCGACCAGAACCTTCATCATGAAGCGATCGACCTGCGCCTCCGGCAGTGGATACGTACCCTCGGTCTCGATCGGGTTCTGGGTCGCCATCACCAGGAACGGCTGCGGTACCGGGTGCGACTCGCCAGCGATCGTCACCTGCCGCTCCTGCATCACCTCGAGCAGCGCGCTCTGCACCTTGGCCGGCGCCCGGTTGATCTCGTCGGCCAGCAGCAGGTTGCAGAACACCGGTCCGAGCACGGTGCTGAACTCGCCCGACTTCTGGTTGTACATCCGGGTGCCGATCAGGTCGGCCGGCAGCAGGTCGGGCGTGAACTGGATGCGCTTGAACGAGCCGCGCACCGTCTTCGCCAGCGTGTTCACGGTCAGCGTCTTGGCCAGCCCCGGTACGCCCTCGACCAGCAGATGACCCTGCGCGAGCATCGCGACCAGCACCCGCTCGAGGAAGTGGTCCTGCCCGACGACCACCCGCTTCACCTCGAACAGCACGCGCTCCATCAGCGCTGCGGTGTCCTCCCCGCGTCCGAAATCGCCGCCCGAGCCTTCCGTCGCCGCGTCATCCATGCCGTCCACCTTCCCTGTCTGGCTGGTGCATCCTCAGAACGGCGGGATGCCGACCGCCCCGCCTGCCGCCTCGATCGTCGTCGCAAAGCCGATGCCGATGAACGTCCCGGCGCCGTTCGGGCTCAGGATCGCGGTCACGATTCCGACCACTTCGCCCTCCATCGTGACTAATGGCCCGCCCGAGTTGCCCGGGTTGGCTGCCGCGTCGAACTGGATCAGCCGTGTAAGTACGCGCTTACCTTTCGGCGATAGGAACACCCGGTCCAGGCCCGACACCACGCCTGCCGAGACCGACGGACCGATGCCGAACGGAAAGCCGACCGCCACCACCTCGTCGCCCGGCCGCAGGTTCGCACTCGACCCGAGCGTCGCCGCCGGCAGGTCGTCCGGGATCCGCTTCGCCTTCAGCACCGCGAGGTCGTTCTCCGGCCAGGCCCTGACCAGCAGGGCCTCGGATTCAGACCCGTCGTGGAACATCACCGTGATCCGCTTCGCCGAGGCGACCACATGCAGGTTGGTCAGGATCATGCCGTCATCGACGATCACCACGCCGGACCCGGTGCTGCGCCCCTCGTTCAATGGCGCCCCACCCACTGGCCCGCGCGCAGACCGAGCGCCGCCGCCCTTCGATTCCTCGCCCGGCCCGGCCGCCGCCGGCGCCGCCTCGTCCGGATAGCCGGTCACCCGCACGATCGACTGTCGCACCGTCTCGGCCGCCTTCGCCGCGCGCGACGGAATCGGCTTGGTGTCGAGCGTGTGCAGCACCGCCCGGTCGATATCGTCCTGCGTCAGCGCCCGCGCTGGCGCCTGCAACGCATCGCGGGCGATCATCACGACCAGCGCGATCAGCACCCCGGCCAGCACCAGGCCGGCACGCTCGTATCGGGCGAACCCGCGCGCGACCCGCCCGCGCAGGCCGCCCATCCTGCCTGCCCCGCCCGCCGGCGCCGATGCCGGCGCGGCTGCAGACGCCGGTTCGCCACCCGCCGCCTGCGCACCCGCCTTCCCGGCGATCCCACGGGAACGGTCAGCGCTGCTGTAGAGGCCGGTACGTCGCATTGGCGCGTCGATCAAATGCTGCGAGAAAAGACGGTATCACGCCTCCCCGACGCCGGACCACACCGCCGGGGTATCCGCCACCTTCCGGCGCGTCGGCGTGCGGTGCTATAAGCGAGGAGCGTACCTGCTGCCCGCATGGTCGGGAAAAACCCATCCCCGTTCCCGTCCCCGTGCCGTTACCCCTGCGCTGCCGTTCGCGGAGATCCGATGCGTTTCCTCTGGCCCGACCTGCTGTGGTTCACCCTGCTGGTGCCGGCAGTGATCGTTGCGTACCTGTATGCACTGCGTCGGCGCCGGCGCGGCGCGGTGCGCTACGCCAGCCTCTCGCTGGTGCGCGGCGCGCTCGGGCCCGGACAGCAGTGGCGCCGCCACCTGCCGCCCGCGCTGCTGCTCGCCGGCTTCGCCCTCGCGCTGGTCGCGATGGCACGCCCGATGGCGACCGTCACCCTGCCGTCGGATTTCACCACCCTGGTGCTGGCGATCGATGTCTCGCGCAGCATGCGTGCAGCCGACGTCGCACCCGACCGGATCACTGCCGCACAGGATGCGGCGAAGGCCTTCATCGAAAGCCTGCCGCGCAACGTGCGCCTGGGCATCGCGACCTTCGCCGGTACCGCCGCCGTGGTACAGGCGCCGACCGAGAACCGCGAAGACATGGTCGCCGCGATCGACCGCTTCGAACTGCAGCGCGGCACCGCCACCGGCAGCGGCCTGCTGGTCGCGCTGTCGATCCTGTTCCCGGACGACGGCATCGACGTCGAATCCGCGGTGTTCGGCGCCGGCTTCTCGCGCAACAGCCCGCAGGGCGGCACCAGCGCCAGCGGCGGCGCCTCGCTCGACCGCAAGGCGGCCGCGGCGCCGAAGGCCCCGAGGCGGCCGATGCCGGTCGGCTCATACAAGCGCGGCGCGATCATCCTGATGTCCGACGGCCGCCGCACCACCGGCCCCGACCCGATCGAAGCCGCGAAGCTCGCCGCCGAGCGCGGCGTGAAGGTGCATACCGTCGCCTTCGGCAGCAAGGACGGCGCACCGATCTCGGTCGCCGGCTGGTCGTTCTTTGCAATGGTCGACGAAGAGACGCTCAAGCAGGTCGCGAAGATCACCGGCGGCCAGTTCTTCCAGGCCTCGAGCGGCGATGAACTGAAGAAGATCTACGAGAACCTCGGCACCGAGTTCGCGCTGGAGCGGCGCGACACCGAAGTCAGCGCGCTGTTCGCCGCAGTGTCGCTGCTACTGCTGGTGTTGTCGGGCGCGCTGTCGGTGCTGTGGTTCCACCGGCCGCGCCCGGCGGGGTCACCTGCACGGCGCGCGAATGTTGACAAGTCGATGAACGCGCGCGCATCTTGAGACGCTATCCAGCGACGATTCCAGGCGCACCCATTGGACAAGCAGTCTCACCCCGGTACAGCGGCGCACAGCCACGCCCAATCGCGGCAGGTTGGCATCGTCGGCCTCGGCCTGATCGGCACTTCGCTGGCAAGGCGGCTGCTCGCTGCAGGCTTCACGGTCTTTGGCTACGACATTCAGGCCGAACGACGCGCCCTGCTGGCGGAGCTCGGCGGCCAACCGGTCGACGCGCCCTCGGTCCTCGGCGAGCGCTGCGGCACGATCGTGATCGCCGTGCTGAGTACCGATCAGGTCGAGGCGGTGATGGACGGCGCACGTCTGCCGCCCGGCAGCCTCGTGATCTGCACCAGCACCTGCGACCCTGACCGCATCGAAGCACTGGCGAGTCGCCTTGCGCCCGACGGCATCCGCTTCGTCGAGATGCCCCTGTCGGGCAACAGCGATCAGATCGCGCTCGGCAACGGCGTCGGGCTGATCGGCGGCGCGGCGGCGGATGTCGCAGCGGCCGACGACGTGATCGCCGCGCTGTGCGCGCGATCCTTCCACCTCGGCCCTGTCGGCGCCGGCGGTCGGGCCAAGCTGGCGGTGAACCTCATCGGCGGTCTGAACCGTGCGGTGCTCGCCGAGGGCCTGGCCTTCGCCGAATCGATGGGCCTCGAGCTGATCCCGCTGCTCGAGGTTCTGAAAGCATCTGCCGCCTACTCGCGCACCATGGACAACCGCGGCATCAAGATGGTGAACAGCGACTTCAAGCCGCACGCCAAGGTTGCCCAGTCGCGCAAGGACTTCGCGCTGATGCACGAAGCGGCGCGGCGCTGCGGGCAGGAGTTGCCACTGGCGAGCGTCTATCTCGAGCTGATCGAGGGCTGTCTTGCACAGGGCGAGGGCGAACTCGACAACTCGGCAATCATCAGTGAATTGAGACGGCGCCGTCGTATCGATTGAGTGCCGCACAAGAAAGCCGCCAGGGTCACCGGTCGAACCGTCCAGTGGCCATGAGCGGCACGGGCTTGCACACGGAGGAGGAGCAGGATGTACACCAACCTTGGCGCGCGTATCGCGATCGTCCCCGACCCATTCCCCCACGGTGGGGCTACCGCATCGTCGGCGGCCATGACACTCGTTGCATTGACGATGATGGCTGGCTTCGCCTATGCGCAGGTCGACGGCTTTCCGGCAAAGCCGATCCGACTGGTGATCCCGTTTCCACCTGGGGGAAACGTCGACGTCCTTGGTCGGGTGATCGGACGACAGATGGAAGAGCAGCTGGGCGTTACGGTCCTGATCGATAACCGGGGTGGCGCCAACGGCATCAACGGAACCGACCTCGTCGCCAAGTCGCAACCCAACGGCTACACCCTCCTGAGCACGCCGTTCACCTTCGCCGTCAACCAGAGCCTGTACAAGAAGCTGCCCTACGACACCCTCAAGGACTTCGCGCCCATCACCAACCACATCGTCGGCGCCGGCTACCTCATGGTCATCAACTCGGCCCTGCCGGTGAAGTCGGTGCAGGAACTCATTGCCCACGCCAGGACTCGTACAGATCCGCTGCGATTCAGTTCTGCAGGCGTCGGCAACGGACAGCACCTCGCAGCCGAACTGTTCGCGTTGCGTGCCGGCATCCGCATGCTGCACGTGCCCTACAAGGGCGGCGGTCCGGCGTTATCGGCGGTGGTCAGTGGCGAGACGCACGTACAGTTCCCGTCTGCCGCGCCCGCCGCACCCTTCATACACGCTGGCAAGATACGGGCCCTCGGGTTTACCGGGGCTACACGGGTGGCCTCCTTGCCGGACGTGCCGACCATCGCCGAGGCTGGCCTCGCAGGCTTCGAATTCGATGCGGGATGGCACGGCTGGCTTGCCCCGGCCGGCACGCCGAAGGCGGTCATCGACCGTCTGGCCACGGAACTGCGCAAGGCGGTTTCCACGCCGAAGCTGCGGGACTACCTTGCGGGTGCCGGCTACGATCCGCGCGCCGAGGGTCCGGCAGCGTTCCGCAAGATCATCGAGCGCGATATCGAGCGATACGCGGAAATCCTGCGTGCCGCGAAGGTCGAGCCACAGTGAGCATGCAGCGATGCCGGTGACGATCGGGCGGATCGAACCGATCGCGGTCCACCTGCCGCTCGCGCAGCCATTGAAGCGCGCGACCGGCACGACCACGACCGCCGACAACCTGCTGGTGCGCGTCGAGGCGGGTCCAGTCGTCGGGTGGGGGGAGGCTGCAGCCGCGCCGGCGATGACCGGCGAGTTGCTGCCCGGCATGGTGGAAGCGGTGCGTTTCGTGGCGCCGCTGCTCGAGGGCCGGTCGCTCGACGATATCGAGGGCGCAGTTGCCTGCATGGCGCAGGCGCTCTACGGCAATCCTGGCGTGAAGGCAGCCATCGAAGTGGCGTTGTACGACGCGCTGGGAAAGGTGAGGGGCCAGCCCGTTCATGCCTTGCTCGGCGGCGGTCGCCGGGACAGCATCCCGGTGCTGCGCTACATTGCCTCGGGCGATACCGATACCGACATCGCCGATGCTGCAAGGCTGCGGGCCGACGGCTGCGTGGCGTTCAAGCTGAAGGTCGGCGCCCGGCAACTTCGCGAGGATATCGAGCGCACGCGCGCCGTGTGCGCCGTCCTTGGCAAGACACTCACGAGCGCGGAGCTCCGCAGGTCCGAGGTTGGCCGCGCAGCCTCAGAGATACTCGTCTGCGCAGACGCCAACCAGGGATGGACCGAAGCGAATGCGATCGAGTACGTACGGGCGGTTGCCGCGACCAGCCAGCTCGATTTCCTCGAACAACCGGTGCACGGCGACGACCTCGCCGCGATGGCACGGGTGGCCGCAGCCAGCCCGATCGCGCTCGGCTGCGACGAGGGTCTGCGCAGTGCGCGCGACCTGCGCGACCACCAGGCGATCGGTGCAGCGGCCGGGGCCAGCCTGAAGCTTGGCAAGCTCGGCGGACTGCTGGCTGCCCAGCGGATGGCGCTGCTGTGCGACAGCCTCGGCATGAAGGTCAACCTCGCGTGCAAGATCGCGGAGGCCGGCGTGGGCACCGCGGCACTGCTGCACCTTGCCGCGGCGATCCCGTCGCTGCAATGGGGGGTGGCGCTGACCAGCACCTACCTGAGGGACGACATCCTCGTGCAGCCGCTGCAGTATGCGAACGGGCATGTGCAGGTACCTCGTGGTCCCGGGCTTGGGGTCGAGGTAGACGAGGCGCGCGTGCGCGCGTTTGCCGCCTGATTCACGCCCGCGCCTGCCCGGCCAGCGATCAGAGAATCCGCCCGCGCACCCAGGTCACCACCACCTCGGCCACGATCACCACCGCGAAGATCGCCAGCAGCACCACCGCCACCCGGTCCCACTGAAACAGGTTCATCGCGGTGTTCAAGGCCACCCCGATGCCGCCGGCGCCGACCAGCCCGAGCACGGCCGACTCGCGCACGTTGATGTCCCAGCGCAGCAGCACCAGCGCCCAGAACGCCGGCTTCACCTGCGGCCAGTAGCCGAACACCAGCAGGCTCGGCCAGGGCGCGCCGCTCGCCTTCAGCGCCTCGACCGGACCCCGGTGCGCTTCCTCGAGCGCCTCGCCGAGCAGCTTGCCGACGAAGCCGATCGAGCGGAAGGCGATCGCCAGCGTGCCGGCCAGCGCGCCGGGGCCGAACACCGCGATGAACAGTAGCGCCCAGACCAGCGAGTTCACCGAGCGACTGGTCACCAGCGCAAGCTTCGCCAGGGTGTTCACGGTGCGCGATGGCATCACGTTGTGGGCGGCGAGCAGGCCGAGCGGCACCGCCAGCAGCACCGCGATCACCGTGCCGAGCGTCGCCATGTGCAGCGTCTCGACCAGCGCCGCATGCACCGACACCGGGTAGTGCGCATAGGCCGGCGGCCACATCCGCACGAGCAGGTCCTGCACCTGTGCCGGCGCGTCCCACAGGAACTCCGGGATCACCTCGACCGTGCCGAGCGACAGCACGAAGGCCGCGACCACGCAGAAGTACACCGCGAACCGCGCCAGCCGCTGGCCGGGCGTGAAGCGTTGCCACTCGCGCCGCACGGCGGAGCCGGGCGGCGCCGAGGCGTGGGACTCGAGCTGTACGGCGGAGCCGGGCGTCAAACGCTCAGCCACGGCGCGGCTCCCGCCCGTCCTGCACCGCTTCTCCGAACACCCGCTTCACCTGGTTCGACAGGATCTCGCACAGGAACACCACCGCGACGATCGCAATCAGGATCGCGCACACCACGTCATAGTCGAAGCGCTGGAACGCGACGAACAGCGGCGCGCCGATACCGCCCGCGCCGACGATGCCGACCATCGTCGAGTTGCGCACGTTCGAATCGAACTGATAGGTCGAGAAGCCGATGAAGCGCGCCGACACCTGCGGCAGCACGCCGAACACGATCACGTTCATGAACGAGGCGCCGGTGGCGCGCACCGCCTCGACCTGCTTGAGCGAGATCTCCTCGATGGCCTCGGCGAACAGCTTGGCGATGAAGCCGACCGACGCGATCACCAGCGCGAGGATGCCGGCCAGCGCACCGAAGCCGACCGCCTTCACGAAGATGATCGCCACGATCACCGGATGGAAGGTGCGGCAGAGCGCGATCACCGCGCGTGCTGGCCAGTTCACCCAGGCTGGCATCAGGTTGCGTGCGGCGAGAAAGCCGATCGGCAGCGACAGCAGGATGCCGCCGACCGAGGCCAGCACCGCGATCTCGAGGCTCTCCTTCAGCCCCTTGAGCACCGCCTCCCAGCGCGAGAAGTCGGGCGGGAACATGCGGTCGAAGAAGCGTGCGGCCTGCTCCAGCCCGGTGACGAAACGCGCCCAGGTGAAGTCGAGCAGCGACGCTGCATACACGACGTAGAGCAGTGCCGCGAGCCATCCGATCCGGGCAAGCCAGTCGGGCTCAAACGCACGGCGCGGGCCGCTTCGCACCGCCACGCTCACGCGAGCCAGCCCTCGCCGCCATAGATCTGCTTCAGGTGCTCGTCGGTCAGCGCCGTGGCCGGTCCGTCGAACACCACGCGTCCACCCGACATGCCGATGATGCGTGCGGCGAACCGCCGCGCAAGTTCGACATCGTGCATGTTCACGATCACCGGGATGCCGCGCTGCGCGCACAGCCCGCGCATCAGCTCCATCACCTCGACCGAGGTCTTCGGGTCGAGCGACGAGGTCGGCTCATCGGCCAGCAGCAGCCGCGGCTGCTGCATCAGCGCACGCGCGATACCGACCCGCTGCCGCTGCCCGCCGGACAGTGCATCGGCCCGCGTCCTGGCGAAGTCGGCCAGCCCGACTGCATCGAGCAGCTCAAACGCCCGGTCGACATCCACCTGCGGAAACCGCCGCAGCCACGCGCGCAGCGCACCGACATGGCCGAGCCGCCCGCACAGCAGGTTCTCGATCACCGTCAGCCGTTCGACCAGGTTGTATTCCTGGAACACCATGCCGATGCGCCGGCGTGCCAGCCGCAGCGAACGTCCGCGCAGCGCGGTCAGGTCTTCGCCGTCGAGCAGCACCTGCCCGCCCGATGGCTCGACCAGCCGGTTCACGCAGCGGATCAGCGTGCTCTTGCCAGTGCCCGACGGACCGATGATCGCGGTGAGCCCGGTGCCGGCGATCGACAGGTCGATCGCATGCAGCACCGGCTTGCCGCGCACATACGACTTCTGCAGCCCGCGCAGTTCGAGGGCGGCGACAGGCGCAGCGTCACCCGCAGCGCCGGCCCCCGCAGCAGCCTCGCTCAACATCCCCTCACTTCGGCGCCGCCTTGGCCGCGGCCGCCTTCTGCCGCGCCGCCTCTTCCCGCTTGGCCAGCGCGTCGAACGCCTGGCTGCCGAACGACTCGCCGCTGGCCTCGGCCACCCGGCGCACGTCGGCCCATTCCTTCGCATAGGTGACCGGCACGAAACGGTCGGCGCCGTCGAAGGCCTTCTGCATCGGCTCCGGGAAACGGAAGTCGTAGAAGCACTTCAGCATCTGGTCGCGGAACTTCGGCTCCAGGTCGTGCGCATAGGCGAACGACGAGGTCGGGAACGGGTTGCTCTGCCAGATCACCCGGAACTCGCTCTCCTTGATCACGCCGCGGTCGGCCATCCGCTCGTAGACGTCGGAGGCGACCGGCGCCGCATCGAAGTCGCCCGAACGCACGCCCAGCACCGAACGATCATGGCCGCCGGAGAACTGCACCTTGTAGTCCTTGTCGGGGGTGATGCCGAGCGAGGGGAACAGCGCGCGCGGTGCCAGGTTGCCCGAGTTCGACGACGGCGAGGTATGCGCGACGCGCTTTCCCTTCAGGTCGGCCATGGTCTTGATCGGGCTGTCGGCCCGCACCAGCAGCAACAGCCGGTAGCTCTGGAAGCCCTTGGCGTCGCCCTTCACCGCGAACGGTATCGCACCGGCCAGGTTCACCGCGAACGCGGTCGGCCCGGTCGAGAAGCCGCCCACATGCAGCCGGCCCGAGCGCATCGCCTCGACCTGCGCCGCATTGCTCTGCACCTGGAAGAACACCACCCGCTTGCCGGTGCACTTGCCCAGGTAGTCGGTGAACGGACGGAACACACCCTCGTAGACGGCGGGGTCTTCCACCGGGGTATAGGTGAAGACGATGGTGTTCGGCGTGCGCAGCCGCTTCGGGTCGGTCGGCGTGTCGGCGACCAGGTCCTTGTTCGCATCGCAGTAGTTCGCGTCGAGTTCGCCGCGGAACGGACAGTCGGGCTGGGCCAGGGCGGCCGGGGCGGTGGCGAGCAGCGGGAACAACAGGGCGCCGAGCAGGGCGCTGAAGACCGAGGTGCGGAGCAGGGCGCGGCGGCACAGGCCGGCGACGGGGGGCGGGGTCATGCGATTCCTCCTGAGTGGGATCCAGTCGCGCTGCAGATGGCGCGCGGCGTAGCTTATAACGTTCGACTTCCCCCGAGGGTGTTGGCATTGTCTCCAACATGAAGGCGCTGGAACTCGTACGCACCCGGGTTATCTTGTCGGGCACTCCCTTCGCGGAACTGGTGCTGTGGCGTCTCCCGGCGCCGCTCTCCGGCTGCACCCACCGCTCCAAGTACCGCCCCGACATCGAAAGGTGGAATCGTGAAAACGGTAACTCTCGATATCAGATCACCTGCCCTGGCCATGGCCGACTTCACCCAGGCCTGGAAGACCGGCAAGGGTACGCGCGCGACGCGGATCAGCTTCGCGGCACCCGAGTTGCTCTGGCAGGTACTCACCGCGAGGCGCTGGGAACTGCTGAAGGCACTGTGTGGCGCCGGCCCGATGTCCATTCGTGAGGCAGCCCGCCGGGTCGATCGCGACGTGAAGGCCGTGCACGGGGATGTCACCGCGCTGATCGAGGCGGGCATCCTGTGCCGGGCTGAAGGCGGCGGCATCGAATTCCCCTACGGGGCGGTGAAGACCGAGGTGCGGAGCAGGGCGTGGCGCAGCAGGCCGGCGCGCGGCACCGCTTAACCGGGCCGCAAACGGTGTGCTAGCGTCCAGTGATTGCATCTGCTTGCGCGAAACGCTAGCATCCGCCGATGAACGCACGGCATCGCAAGACGCTCGCGTCGATCTTTTCTCGCCCGACCCCGGCGTCGATTCCGTTCGCCGACATCGAAGCATTGATCGTTGCGCTGGGCGGCTCGATAACCGAGCGCGCCGGTTCCCGGGTAAAGATCGTACTGAGGACGGCCACTGGCATTGCCACCGTCCTCATCCCGGCAAGGAGGCACGTCGCTACCAGGTAGAAGAAGCGCGCGAGTTGCTCTTACGCGCAGGAGTCGCACCATGAACACCATGACCTACAAGGGATACACCGCCCGAGTCGAGTTCGACGAGCGCGATGGCATCTTCGTCGGACGCGTCCTCGGGCTGCGCACCATCATCAGCTTCCATGGCGAAACCGTGAAGGAACTGCGCAGCGCGTTTGCCGCGGCCGTGGACGAGTTTGTTGCCGACTGCAAGGAAAACGGGCTCCGGCCCGAGAAGCCCGCGTCCGGCAAGCTCATGTTGAGGGTACCGCCTGAAGTGCACGGCGCCGCCCTGGTCGCCGCCCAGGCTGCCGGCAAGAGCCTGAATCAATGGGCATCCGAAGTGCTGGAGGAAGCCGCCCAGGGGTAAATTCTCCTGCAATATCCCCTACGGTCGCCGAATCCCGCATGCTAGATTCTGCAACATGAACGTCGTCATCCTCGCTGCCGGACAAGGCAAGCGCATGCGCTCCGCGCTGCCCAAGGTGCTGCATCCCCTCGGCGGTATCCCGCTGCTGGCCCACGTGATCGAGCAGGCGCGCCAGCTCGACCCGGTGCGCATCGTGGTGGTCTACGGCCACGGCGGCGAGCAGGTGCCCGACGCCTTCAAGGACCAGCCCGACCTCCTGTTCGCGCGCCAGTCCCAGCAGCTGGGCACCGGCCATGCCGTGCAGCAGGCGTTGCCACACCTCGACCGCGCCCATCCGGTGCTGGTGCTGTATGGCGACGTGCCGCTGACCCGTGCGTCCACGCTCGAGCGGATGCGTCTGGCCGACGACAACCAGGTCAAGCTGCTGACTGTGAAGATCGACGACCCGAAAGGGTACGGACGCATCCTGCGCAACAGCAAGGATGCGGTGATCGGCGTCGTCGAAGAAAAAGACGCGAACGACAAGCAGCGGCAGATCCGCGAAGTGAACACTGGCATCCTCTGTGTGCCTGGCATGAAGCTGGGCCAGTGGCTGGCCGATATCGACAACGACAACGCCCAGGGCGAGTACTACCTGCCCGACGTGATCCGGCTGGCGGTGGTGGACAAGGTGCCGGTGATCACCGAGCAGCCCGACGAGATCTGGGAGACGCTCGGCGTCAACAGCAAGGCACAGCTCGCCCAGCTCGAACGCATCCACCAGTTCGAGATCGCGCGCGGCCTGCTCGAGGCCGGCGTCACCCTGCTCGACCCGTCGCGGCTCGATGTGCGTGGCCAGCTCGCCTGTGGCGTCGACGTGACGATCGACGTCGGCTGCGTGTTCGAAGGCACGGTGAAGCTCGCCGATGGCGTGAGCGTCGGGCCGCACTGCGTGATCCGCAATGCGACCATCGGCGCCGGCACCCGCGTCGAAGCGTTCAGCCATATCGACGGCGCGAGCGTCGGTGCGCGTGCGCGCATCGGCCCGTATGCCCGGCTGCGTCCGGATGCGGCGCTGGCCGACGAAGTGCACATCGGCAACTTCGTCGAAGTGAAGGCCAGCACCCTTGGCGCGCGGAGCAAGGCCAACCACCTTGCCTATGTCGGCGACTCGGTGGTCGGGCGCGACGTGAACATAGGCGCCGGCACCATCACCTGCAACTACGACGGCGCGAACAAGCACCGCACCGTGATCGAGGACGACGTGCACATCGGGTCCGACGTGCAACTCGTAGCACCGGTAAAGGTGGGCAAGGGCAGCACGGTCGGCGCGGGCACCACGGTGTGGCAGGACGTGCCGCCGGGCGGGCTGGTGGTGAACCCGAAGCAGCAGCAGCACCGGGCGGGGTGGCAGCGGCCGAAGAAGGGGAAGTAACCGGGCGGAAGACGGTCATATCGTGATTGAAGCGGGTCGAATCTTTCGGATACGATGAGGCCATGAAGATCGCCACCGGAACCGTCATCGAAGGCAAGGTCGTGCTCGAAGGAGCGACGTTTCCTGAAGGCACCGTCGTCGCCGTTATCGCCCACGGCGACGAGCCCGCCGTGACGTTGCCGCCCGCGCTGCAGGCTGAGCTGGAAGCGGTAATCGATGAGGCCGACCATGAGACAGGCGAACCGGCGGAACACTTTTTCGCGCGGCTGAAGCGCGCCGGCTGACCTTGGCGCATCGCGTTTTCGTCCTCGCCAGAGCACGGCGGGAGATTGAACACGCGATGCGGTGGTGGCGCGCGAATCGCCCCGCCGCGCCTGACGCGGTTCAAACGGATCTCAAAGCTGTGCTAGCCCTGATCGCCGTGGAACCCGGCGTGGGCTCTCGAATCAATACCTCGACATCATCCCTGGTACGGCGAATCTACATGCCGCGAACCGGCTACTTTGCCTACTACCGCGTTCGGGATGACTGCATCGAAGTGCTTTGCGTTTGGCACGAGCGAAGGGGCACCAGACCTCGAGTCTGATTGTGGCAGGACGTGCCGCCCGGCGGGATGGTGGTGAACCCGAAGCAGCAGCATCGGGTCGGGTGGCAGCGGCCGAAGAAGAGGGAGTAGGGGCGCGCAAGGCAGTGTTCTTCCCGTTGTAGCCGACGCCTTTGTCGGGGCACGATGAGCGCATGAGAACTGCTCTTGCCCTGACGCCCTGCCCACTCTCAAGCTCTTGCGAGTGCTGTAGCTCGCAGGCTACAATGCACCGTGCGCGTCGAGAAAACCGACGAGTACCTTGACTGGATTGATGGCCTGAAGGATGTCAAAGGCAGAGCCCGCATCCTCATGCGGGTCGATCGGCTGATCCACGGCAATCCAGGCTCGCATCGCAACCTGAAGCACGGCGTGTCCGAACTGAAGGTGGACTACGGTCCTGGGTACCGGATTTACTATGCGAAGCGCGAGGAGCGACTTCTGCTGCTTCTGGCCGGTGGAGACAAGTCCACGCAAGCGAGGGATATCGTCCGCGCGATACGTCTCGCGCTTGAACATGGAGAGTAGCGGAATGCGTGTCGCTGCCCGCAAGAAGCCCCGGAACTCGAAGTCCTCTCCCTACGACGTGGCGGAGCATCTGCGCTCGCCGGAGGAAATGGCCGCCTACCTCGACGCGTGGCTTGACGGGGCTGCGGACGACGTTTCCGGCATTGCAAGGGCGCTTGGCGATATCGCTCGCGCGAAGGGCATGAGCCAGGTCGCTAAGGCAACAGGACTGAGCCGGGAAAGCCTGTATCGCGCGCTGAGTGAAGGCGGCAACCCAAGCTTCGCGACCGTCCTGAAGGTTGCCCGTGCGCTGGGCCTGCGCCTGCATGCGCAGGCGGCGTGAGAAGGCCAGGCAGTGCGAGTGCTTCGGTGGTGATGGTGTGTGCGCTGAGCCAGTTCCTGGCGGTCCGCCATCGCGCGTACGCTGGTGGCAGCGACCAAAGAAGGGGGAGTAAGTGTCTGGTGGTGGCTGAACCTGGGCGCGAAGGAGCGCGGCAGTTCGCGCAGCATTGTCGTTCCACCCCTCTTCATGTTAGCGAATATGCTAACATGCCGCCTGCATTTTTTCTGTCGAGTATTACCATCCGAATGTCCTCGCGGATATCGAGTCATGGCCGGTTGACGTACTTGCCGACTATGCACGGCTGGTCGAGTTGCTCGCGGAGCACGGACCTGACCTGAGGTTTCCGTATTCACGAAGCATGGGGCAGAGTCTGTTCGAACTGCGGCCTCACGGTCGCGCCGGTGCGGGTCGGGCCATGTACTGCTTCCTGGTCGGCAACCACATAGTCGTCGTGCATGCCTTCATCAAGAAGACGCGGCAGACGCCGGATTCAGACCTCAAGATCGCCCGCAGGCGGATCAAGGAGTTGCGGCATGGCTGAACTGAAACACGTTCCTGTCGAACATGATCACCAGGCTTTCCTCGCGAAGGCGAGCAAGCGCACGGGTTTCAATGAAGCCTATGCTTCGCTCGAGTTCGAGTATCAGATCGTCAGCCAGCTGCTCAAGGCGCGCACCCAGGCGGGGCTCACGCAGGAAGCGGTCGCCATGCGCATGGGCACGACCAAGAGCGCAGTGTCGCGGCTGGAATCCGCCGCCAAGCACGCGCCGTCATTGGGAACGCTGAAGCGATACGCCGAAGCAGTGGGCTGCGAGTTGCAGGTCAGGCTCGTGCAACGGTGATGCGGCCATACCGAGCGTGAAAATGCGATCCACATCATCTCCTTCAGTAAAGCCACGAAGCGTGAAGTCGCGCTCCTCCTCCGCTAGCTCCCGAACCGACCGGACGCGCCTGCACGACGCCGACCGACCGGGCGTGCCGTCGAGCGACCATCCGGAAGCGGATGTCGCCCATGTGGTTCGTGGCATCGTCAGGCACTGCCTCACTCCGCCTTGATCCCCGCCTCCCGCGCGATCTTGGTGAACCGGGCGATATCCTCGCGCACCTGCTGCGCGAACTGCTCCGGTGTGCTGCCGATCACCTGGAAGCCCGCCTTCAGCAGCGGCTCGCGGATCTCCGGCAACTGCAGCGCGCGCACGCCCTCGCGGTGCGTCGCATCGACGATCGCCTTCGGCGTACCCGCCGGCAGGAACAGCCCGAACCACGCGCTCGCGGTATAGCCCGGCAGTCCCGCTTCTGCGAAGGTCGGTATCTCCGGTGCGATCGAGATGCGCTGCGTGGAGCCCATGGCAAGCGCCCGCAGCCGCCCGCTGCGCAGGTGGGGCAGGGTCGACTGCGGCGCGTCCAGCCCGGCCATCACCTCGCCGGACAGCAGCGCGGTGGCCGCCGGGGCGCTGCCCTTGTACGGCACATGGTTCATGCGCATCCCGACCATCGCGTTCAGCGCCTCGGTGGCGAAGTGCGGATAGCTGCCGATGCCGAAGCTCGCATAGGTGATCTCGCCCGGGCGCTTGCGTGCCAGCGTGATCAGTTCCTTCACCGACTTCACCGGCAGCGACGGATGCACGAACAGTGCGAACGGTGCATCGGCCAGGTTGGTGACCGGGATCAGGTCGCGGAGCGCGTCATAGGGCAGCTTCGCGTACAGCGCCGACGACGTGGCGACATGGCCGACCGCGCCGAACAGCATCGTGTAGCCGTCGGCCGGCGCGCGCACGACGAAGTCCACGCCGATGGTGCCGGCCGCGCCCGGGCGGTTCTCGATCACGAACGGCTGGCGCAGCTGCTCGGCCATCTTCTGCATGATCGGCCGCGCGACGAAGTCGGGGTTGCCACCGGCCGGCGTCGGGATGATGATGCGCACGGGCTTCGACGGCCAGGCGGGCGCGGCAACCTGCGCGGCCGCCGGTGTGGCGACGCCCGCGAACAGCAGCGCGATGCCGGCCAGGCCGATGCCGAGGCGCAGGGCGGCAGGCGCCATGGGGAATGTCCGGGGCAGCGTATATTTCATCGAGGTCTCCTCCAGCTTTTCTTGTAGTGCCGCCATCATAAACGACGACAACATCGCGACGGAGGAGTAACCCATGACACGGGCGCGGGTGGATGAGGTGATCGGCCAGGGCATGCATCGTTTCCTGGGCGACGGCGTGCATTACCGGGACCTGCTCGACATCCGGGCAGCGATGGACGACTGGTCGCAGTGGTGCACGGTATGGTCGCAATTCGGCGACGCTGCCGAGCAGCGCGGCCGCGTCGCCGAAGACCAGGGTCATGTGCGCACCGCTGCGCGCGAATACGCCCGAGCCGCGCTCTACTTCCACTACGCGCAGAACCTGTACTACGACGACCCGCAGCTCAAGCGCACCGTGCACGACCGCAAGGTCGCGGTGTTCGCGCGCGCCGCGCCGATGCTCTCGCCACCGCTGCAGCCGGTGAGCATCCCGTTCGACGGCATCGAGATGCCGGCCTACCTGCGGCTGCCGACCGGAGTATCGAAGCCGCCCTGCGTGATCCTGCTCGGCGGCCTCGACACCACCAAGGAAGACTACCAGGTGGTCAACGACCTCTGCGTCGAGCGCGGGCTGGCGACGCTCGCCTTCGACGGCCCGGGCCAGGGCGAGACGCTGTTCCGCATGCCCTGGCGGCGCGACTTCGAGCAGTGCGTGATCGCGGTGCTCGACTTCCTCGAGCAGTGCCCGCAGATCGACGCCGGGCGCATCGGCATCATCGGCCGCAGCACCGGCGGCTACTACGCACCGAAGGCCGCGTCGATGGACACGCGCATCCGCGCCGCGGTGGCCTGGGGCGCGATGTACCACCTGCGCAACCTCGCGAGCATCCCGCGCGCGACGCTGGACGGCTTCGTCTACGTCAGCGGCTCGCGCTCGGTGGAGGAGGCGCGCACGTTCTTCGAGTGCATCGACCTCGAGGGCGCGGCGGCGAAGATCCGCTGCCCGCTGATGATCGTGCATGGCGGGCTCGACACCATCACCCCGATGGAGAACGCCACCCGGATGGCAGCCGAGGCGGGCGGCCCGGTGGAGACGCTGATCTGGGAGGACAGCGGGCACTGCTGCCACGACCGCTCGCACATCGTGCGGCCGGCGATGGCGGATTTCATGTGCAGGTGGTTGTAGCGCCTTCATCCCCGAATTAGCATCGATCCGGTAATCCTCGCGGCAGTCTGTCAGCGGCACCACATCCGCCGGCTGTCGTTGTTCGGCTCTGCGCTGAAGGGCACTGCTTCAATCGCCTCCCCGGCCGCGCCAGTAACCTGGACGTCGGCTGTGATGGGCGACCGCTTCGACGCGCAAATGGTCGGAGCCGACGGAGTACACAAGATTGAACGGGAAGCGCCTGAGAGAGAACTCCCGCAACGCCAGATCGACTGCGCGGCCGGCGGCCGGCTGGTCGAGCAGGAGCGTCGCCGCACGTAAGACTTCCGCTTCGAATCGGACGCCCAGCCCCGGCACCCGGCTTTCGTAGTAGACCGCAGCCTCGATCAGTTCCCGCTCCGCCTCCGGGTGGAACTCCAGCCTCACCCGCCGAGCCGCGCCCGGAGGTTGGCGAACACCCGCTCCGCCGGCACAGGCTCGACACGCCCGTTCAGCACGTCCTGGCGGCGGCGCGATGCCTCTTCAAGCCAGGCCTCTCGCACGCCGGCCTCGGGCGGCCCGTCGAGTTCGGCGATAAGCGACCCTAGAAGATCCGCCTTCTCTTCGCTGCTGAGCAACCGGATCTGATCGGCGATGGCCGAAACGACAGCGGACATTTCCCTACCCCTGAGTGATGATCGATGGACCAACCGACAAGCATCGTGCCACGCCTCTCCCGCAGGCGCCATCATCGATAGCCATGCCAAAACCCCCGAAACTCCCCGCCTTACCCTGTGACCCCGCATAGAACACAGCACCATCGACAAGCTCATCTGCTGCAAGCGGATGAGTCGATGCAATCATCGAATGGCGTCGCGGGCACGGGCGATAGCGTCATTTACGGGAATCCCGGAGATTGCTCCGCGCTGCAGCTCGGCAAGGCGCTGTTCTGCTTCAGCCGACCAGGCGTCCTCAACGTCCGTGTCAGAAGCCAAGCTCTTGAGACCGAGCGCCCGCTCGCGGGGCGCCGCTGGTGG
The DNA here is from genome assembly GCA_903873475.1 of uncultured bacterium. Taxonomy (GTDB): domain Bacteria; phylum Pseudomonadota; class Gammaproteobacteria; order Burkholderiales; family CAIKXV01; genus CAIKXV01. The sequence goes on along the minus strand of CAIQON010000053.1, from coordinate 3,781 downwards.
CTGTTCGTTCGAACGTCCGGCTACGCCGCGACTCGCAGTAGCGAACGAAGAAATTCAGGCGCCAAGTCAGCCCCGTTCGGCCACACGACCGTGCGAAGCTCGGGATGGAAAGCGACTTTCCGGAAATAGGCTTCGTCACGGAGCGGCTCGAAGATCTCGCCGTGGAGTTGAGCCCGCAGATCGACTTCGCCTTCAAGACCATCGGCGAACCGCAGCCACAACGTATGGCCAGCGCTGTACTCAGCGGCGACGAGGCGAGGAAGCATGGCGGTCATTCCAAGGGTTCAATGCGCGGTTCATAGCCGAGGCTGATGCTCACGAACCGAGTGCCAGAAGGCGAGGACGTCAACGCTCTCGTCGAATCTCGGCGGCAGCGCGGGCGGAGATCCTGATCCGCTGGGCCACTGTCAGCGACTACTGGCAGGCAGAGACGCCAGCACCTCGTCGATCGAGAAACACTCGCCGCGCTCGATCTGGGCGATCGACTCGAGCAACGCGTCTTCCTGAGCGGAGGTCAGGACAAAATCTTCGTCAGCCCCACGAGTCACAACCGTGACCCTGGCGCCCTCAGATAGCGGGACCCCTTCAAGGACGATCTTGCCGTCGATCACTGTTCCAGTCGCGATTTGCATGATGGAAATGATACTCCGAGTGAGCTGGCAGCCTCGACGTCGAGCTGAGCCGCCGGTGCAGCGACGTGGTCCGACTACACGAAACCGATTCTCCTTTTCGACGGCTCAGGCTGCGCAGGCGGCTGGGATGGCGCAGTCATGAGCTGCCTGATGGCCTGGACGATATCGAGGATGGACTCATCCTGAGAGTCGATGCGCTGCTCGAGTTCGGAAAGCTTGCTGGTGATCTCGTCGTTCTGAGCAATGACCTCGCGCATACGCACGAAGGCGCGCACCACGTGTACGGACATGTCGACCGCATGCGGGCTGTTCAGGACCATGGCCGCCATGATGGCGCCATGTTCAGTGAAGGCGAGCGGGGCGTACCGCCGGCCGCCGCGGCCGGGCTTTGAGGTCGCAAATTGCGACCTCAAACTTCCGTACTCGTCCTGGGTGAGCGCAAACATGAAGTCGCCGGGGAACCGGGCTTCGTTGCGCTTTACCGCTTCATTGAAGCGCTTGGTCGTCACGCCGTAAAGACCCGCCAAATCGGAATCGAGCATGACGCGCGCGCCACGGACGAGGTGGATGCGGGGCTCGATGAAGGCGGTGACCGACGGCGAGGGGATCGAGCGGGTGGTCGCCATTGCGGTACCGTCGTCATGGTTGATCTGTATGTCGCAGCCTGCGAGGTTGGAACGATCCTGCCAGCCCGCCGTCACAGGCGCTATCATCAATAGCCATGCCAAAACCCGCGAAACTCCCCCCCCGCACCCCGCCCGCCCACCGCTGCCACCCCTGCCGCCCCACCGGCAGCCCCCGGGCCTGACCCCCCATGTGCGGCATCGTCGGCGGCGTAGCCTCCCGTGACATCGTCCCCGTGCTCGTCGAGGGCCTGCGTCGCCTCGAGTACCGCGGCTACGACTCCTGCGGCGTGGCCGTGCACCGCCAGGGCGAGCTGGTGCGCTCGCGCAGCACGCAACGCGTCGCCGAGCTGAAGGCGCAGGTCGAGCACGAGGGCGTGGCCGGCAGCACCGGCATCTCGCACACCCGCTGGGCGACGCATGGCGCGCCGAGCACGAGCAACGCGCACCCACACTTCTCCAGCGGCGAGATCGCGGTGGTGCACAACGGCATCATCGAGAACTACGAGGCGCTGCGCACCGAGCTGCAGGCGCTCGGCTACGTGTTCGAATCGCAGACCGACACCGAGGTGATCGCCCACCTGGTGCACCACCTCTACCGTCAACCCGACTGCGGCGACCTGTTCGACGCCGTGCGCGCCGCGGCCGCCCGCTTCCACGGCGCGTACGCGATCGCCGTGTTCGCCAGGGCCGAGCCGCACCGCCTGTGCGGCGCCCGCTTCGGCTCGCCCCTGGTGCTGGGGGTGGGTGTGGGCAAGAACAAAGGCGAGCACTTCCTCGCCAGCGACGCCCTGGCCCTGGCCGGCACCACCGACCGCATCGTCTACCTCGAGGAAGGCGATGTCGCCGACCTCACGCCCGAGGGCTACCGCATCGTCGACCGTACGGGTGCCACCGTCGAGCGCGAAGTGCGCACCGTCACCGCAGAGGCGGCCGACGCCGAGCTCGGGCCCTACCGGCACTACATGCAGAAAGAGATCTTCGAGCAGCCGCGCGCGATCGCCGACACGCTCGAAGCCGTCGGCGGCATCGACCCGGCCCTGTTCGGCGAGGATGCGGCGAGCGTGTTCCCGCAGGTGGACGCGGTGCTGATCCTCGCCTGCGGCACCAGCTACTACGCCGGCTGCGTCGCCAAGCAGTGGATCGAATCGATCGCCCGGCTGCCGGTGCAGGTAGAGATCGCCAGCGAATACCGCTACCGCGAATCGGTGCCCAACCCGCGCGCCCTGGTGGTGACGATCTCGCAGTCGGGCGAGACCGCGGACACGCTGGCCGCACTCAAGCATGCACGCGCGCTCGGACACACCCACACGCTGGCCGTGTGCAACGTCGCCACCAGCGCGATGGTGCGTGAAGCGACGCTGCGCTTCCTCACCCGCGCCGGCACCGAGATCGGCGTCGCCTCGACCAAGGCATTCACCACGCAGCTGGTCGCGCTGTACCTGCTGGCCAACACGCTGGCCAAGGTGCGCGGCCGCCTGGACGCCCAGGCCGAACACGCCGCGATGACCGAACTGCGCCACCTGCCCGCCGCGGTGCAGACCGTGCTGGCACTGGAGCCGGCGATCATCGCCTGGAGCGAGACCTTCGCGAAGAAGGAAGACGCCCTGTTCCTCGGCCGCGGCCTGCACTACCCGATCGCCCTCGAAGGCGCGCTCAAGCTGAAGGAGATCAGCTACATCCACGCCGAGGCGTATCCCGCGGGCGAACTGAAGCACGGCCCGCTGGCGCTGGTGACCTCGGCGATGCCGGTGGTGACGGTGGCCCCGAACGACACGCTGCTGGAGAAGCTCAAGAGCAACATGGCCGAGGTGCGCGCCCGCGGCGGCGAGCTGTACGTGTTCGCGGACGGCGACTCGCAGATCACCGCCAGCGAAGGCGTGCAGGTGATCCGGCTGCCGGAGCATTACGGGGCGTTGTCACCGATCTTGCATGTGGTGCCGCTGCAGATGCTGGCGTATCACACGGCGCTGGCGCGGGGGACGGATGTGGATAAGCCGAGGAATTTGGCTAAGTCGGTGACGGTGGAGTAGGCCAGGAAGGAACGATTCTCCTGAGATCCCGAAGTGGACCAGCGGAGCGTCTCGTCGTCTGCAGCGGACCAGTCACTCTCAGCGTTCGCCGTGTGTCCGCATACAAGGGGCAGCCGGTGACCGCTATCGCTCGCTTGCGTGCGGACGGTTGGTCAGACCGACAGATCGCGAACCACTTCAACGAGACCGGATAGCTAACACCGAGAGGGTGTCAGTGGATCCCGCAGAGTGTCTTTTCGGTGCGGCTCAAATCTCAGGCGAGGTCAACGAGACTCGACGGGAAATCGGGAGCCTCGCGCCATGCTCTCAGCGAATACTAATGTGGTGATCTAGAGAATCTCCCTCGATGAAAGTAACCGTCCGGGCAACCCATCTTGCGCCCAGTTGATCAGCCGATCTGGCGCCAGCGATGGGGTAGCAGCTCTTGGATGTCACGAGCCGGCTGCGTCGGCAGCCGTTCGAGGACGTCCTTCAAGTAGGCGTATGGATCATG
>CAIQON010000052.1 GCA_903873475.1 uncultured bacterium | reverse complement strand
GGCAGATGACATGGGTCTGGGCAAGACTATGCAGGCGCTGGCTTTCCTGGTGTGGATACGTGAAAACGTAAAACACGCCGACGACCGGCGGCGCGAACTCACCGGCCCCATTCTCATCGTGGCGCCGACAGCGCTGCTCCGAAACTGGCAGAAGGAAGCCGAGGCGCATCTCCGCCCTGGGGTGCTGGGAGAGTGCGCTGAGGTATTCGGCCGTGGCCTCGCGAGGTTGAAGCGACCCGGGCCGCCCGAGGATGCCCTCGATGTCGAGACGCTGCGGCAGGCGGACTGGGTTCTTACCACCTACGAGACGCTGGCAAACTATCACCGGGCCTTCGCGCGTGTGGGTTTCAGCGTCGCCGTGTTCGACGAGATGCAGAAGATCAAAGCGCCGGACACCATCAACACCCACGCCGCCAAGACCATCAACGCCGACTTCGTGCTCGGCATGACCGGTACGCCAATCGAGAACCGCATCGAGGACCTGTGGTGTATCATGGACCGGGTGGCGCCGGGCTTCCTAGGCGGCCTGAAGGCGTTCTCGAAAACCTACGGCGACAACGACGAACCGGCGCTCGCCGAACTGAAGCGCAAGCTCGAGGCGAAGGTCGACGATGCGCCACCCCTCATGCTCAGGCGGATGAAGGGCGACCACCTGCGCGGCCTGCCGGAGCGGCAGTTCCGCACTTATGATGAACCCGGAATGCCGCCGGCCCAGACGAAGGCCTATGAGGCGATCGTGCAGGCGGCGAGCGGGGCGGCGGGACGCAAGGTCGACATGCTGCGCACGGTGCATGCGCTGCGCGGCGTCTCGCTGCATCCACATGGGGCCGCGGGGCTCGACCCGTATGACGCCACATCGGCGGCCGAATGGATCGCGCAGTCGGCACGACTGAAACAGGTGGTCGCTGTCCTGCAGGAAATCCGGGGAAAAAAGGAGAAGGCGCTCGTGTTCATCGAGGATCGCGCCATCCAGGCCGCTTTCGCCACCATTGCGGCCGCCCAGTTGGGGCTGACGCATGAGCCGGAGATCATCAACGGCGAGACAGGCGCAGACGAGCGGCAGGCGATCGTCGACCGCTTCCAGTCCCGTCCCCCGGGCTTCGACCTGCTGGTGCTGTCACCCAAGGCGGCAGGCATAGGGCTGACCATCACGGCAGCCAACCACGTGATCCACCTCAGCCGCTGGTGGAACCCGGCGGTCGATGATCAGTGCAATGACCGGGTGTTTCGCATAGGGCAGGAGAAGCCCGTCACTGTGCATATCCCGATGGCGGTGCATCCCCGTTATGGCGAGGGTTCGTTCGACGTCAAGCTCGGCGCCTTGTTGGAGCGCAAGCGCAGCCTCTCACGCGATATGCTTGCACCACCGGTAAGCGACAGCGATGCTAGCGACCTTTTCGGGCAGACGGTGGGCGCCTCAAGCAAGGCGTAGATCGTCGAGAAATTCGGATGCTGGCGCTGTTGCGGTAATCACCAGGCGGTCGCGAGCCCGGGTGGCAGCCACATAGAGCAGCTGCCGCTCGGTGTTCACCACTTCGTCGACCTCGAACTGGTCCGCCACTCCGCGAGTCCGCTCTTCCAGTGGCAGTACGTTCTCGTCGCAGGCCATCAGCATCACCATGCGGAATTCGAGACCCTTGGCGAGGTGCATCGTGCCCACCACCACCGCGTCGGCTGCGGCGGGGCCGCTTTCGGACATGTCCCGCGGCTGCAGTCCCGCCTGTCGAATGGCGGTCCGCGCCCGGGCCAGTTGTGCCTCGGACCGCACGAATACCCCGATCTCGCCCGGCGAGATGCCTTCGGCGACGGCGCCCTTCAGTATGTCGGCGGCATGCGCGGTCTCGGCGGCGGTATCGGCAAGCACTGAGATCTCCGGCTCGGTGCCATCGAACACCGAGATGGTTCCAGACCGGTCGTCGGCCAGGCCATCGAGGTCCTTGACGCTATCGGGGAGCAGCCGGTCGGCGGCGCGCCTTATCTGGTGGGAGGTGCGATAGTTGACCCTGAGCGTGGTTGAACGCCCGCGCACGTCGACGCCGAGCCGCATCCAAGAGAATGGTTGGCGGAAAATGCGCTGGCCCAGATCGCCGGCAAAGAACAGTGCATCCGGCGCTTCGGGCGCCAGCGCGGCCAAGAAGCGAAGCTCAGGCACGCCCAGGTCCTGCGCCTCATCCACCACGACGTGGGAGAAGGGCCTGTCGGTTCGCTCACGATAGTGGGCCGTCACGGCGGCAAATATACCGGACTCGGTTAGCAGCCCACGCGAGGCGAGTTGCTTGCGCAGAGCAGCGAACACGCCCCACAGACGCTCACGTTGCCTGGGGCCCAGCCGGCTCTTGCGGCCGATGCGTGGCACTTCGGCATAGCCCTCGAGGCTGTCGATCTGCCAGGCATCAATCACGTTGTCCCACTCGGAATGGAGGAACTGTGAGGTCACCTCGGTCACGTCCAGATCGACGGCTGCTTTGGCCAGCTGGCTGCGCACCGCCTGCGCCTTGGCAGTCGACAACTGGCCGCCGATGGCGCTGCGGTAAAGCTCCTTGGCGACCTCTAGGAACGAGCCGACGCGTGCGCGTTCTATGAGGTCGGGCCGGTCGCCGGCCATCAGTTGCAGCTTCTGATGCAGTGAGCGGGAGAGCGGGTCGGAGAACGTGGTCAGCAGCACCCGCGCCTCCGGATCGCGTTGCAGGATACGCATCACCCGGTGCAGCGCTACCACGGTCTTGCCCGTGCCGGCCGAGCCAACGACGCGCGCCGGGCGGGCATGCACCTTGTCCACTGTTTCGCGCTGTGTCGGATGCAGGAAAACCGCCCACTTCTCGAACGGAGCATCGAGCGCAGCGCGCATTTCCTCCGCCCCCTCCATGATACGGAAGCGGCGCTGGGTGTCGGGGTGCTGCAGCGGATCGGCATCGGGCGCGGGCGGTGGCGGAACTTTCAGCCTGCCGGTATCGGCGTACTCCAGCAGGCTCTCGCGCGCCTCTTCGGGCAGATGCGGCACAAGGTCGAAGAAGCTGTCCTCGGTCGCCACGAGCACATCGTCGACCCAGTCGATGGGAACGCCGATCGAGAGCAGGCTGTCGCGATCCAGCCGGTCGAATGGCCGGGGTGAGGATGACGGCGTGGCGACCACCGTGGCGGCCGGCGCGACGGTTTCCACCAGTTCGCGCACTTCGACGATCTGCAGTGCACCCGTAGTCGGGTGCGCTTCAATACGCCGGCGCTGTGCCCAATCGTAGGCATCGTCGTGGTGAGCGACGTAGGCAATCATGATGTCGCCTCCACGCTTCTGCACGATGATGCGCAGGTCGCGGCCAGCGCGAACCGACCAGATGTCGTCGCTGCGCGCCTTCTCGACCCTGTGGAGACTGAGGCTGGGGTGACTCGCATCACGTTGCAGTTGAAACGCTGTAAGGCTCACCTGCTTTTGCTCATCATTGCCCAGGCGGTCGAGCGCAGCTAGAAACGTCTCGGAT
>CAIQON010000051.1 GCA_903873475.1 uncultured bacterium | reverse complement strand
CGCGTTCGACTGCAACACGACCGAATCGCTGACCACCACGCCGACGAACCCGTACAACGTGTTCCTCCAGCTGGTGTTCGACGGCGCCTACGGCTCGGCAACCAGCGCCCAGCGCCACAACCTGAAGACGGGCGCGCAGATCCCGGTCGAGATCATCGCCGAGGTCGACCGCAAGATCGACGATGGCAGGCCGTTCTCCGGGTCGTTCCAGTTCTCCACGTATCGTGGCAACGGCGCCGCCGCGCCCCAGGTTGGCGCCACCGCCACGGCGCCGAACTGCGCGAACACGACCGGCGCGGGCAGCTGGAACTCGACGGCCGGTGAGTCGAACTGCGGCGGTGCCGTCGTCTTCTGACCGATTCCGGTCCAGGTTGCAGCAGGCGCCTCAGGCGCCCTGCACCAGCCGGATTTCCGCGGCGGCCACCGCCGTGGCATTCCCGCGCAGCACGATGATGTCGCCCTCGCGCAGCTCGGTATCTCCGGACGGGTGCAATTCCCGCTCGCCGCGCCGGCGGATCGCGCTGATCTCGGCGCTCAGCGCTTCCAGCCCGAGGTCGCCCAGGCGGCGGCCGATCGAGCGCGACCCGTACACCAGCGCGACCGAGTGCAGGAACACGTTGTCCGTGCCCTCGCCTGGCTGGTCGCTGGCACCATGGAAGAAGCCGCGGAACAGGCCGTACAGCTCTTCACGCGCGCTGCGGATACGCCGAAGCACGCGATTGAGCGGCACGCCCAGGACCATCAGCGCATGCGAGGCGAGCATCAGGCTGCCTTCCATGATCTCGGCCACCACCTCGGCCGCCCCGGCTGCCTTCAGGCGGTCGATGTCGGTGTCGTCCACGGTGCGAACGATCACCGGCAGTTCCGGGCGCAACTCATGCACGACCTCGAGGATACGCAGCGCCGAGTGCACGTCTGCATAGCTGATCACCAGTGCCCGGGCGCGGGCGAGGCCGGCGGCCTGCAATACCTCGCGCCGCGCGGCATCGCCGAACACGACATGCTCCCCGGCCGCCGCCGCCTCGCGAACCCGGACCGGGTCGAGGTCGAGCGCGAAGAACGGTACCTGCTCGGCCTCGAGCAGCCGTGCGAGGTTCTGCCCGCTGCGGCCGTAGCCGCAGATGATCACATGACGGTCGGCGACGATCGTCTGCGAAGCGATCTGGGTCAGCTGCATCGCGCGGCTCATCCAGTCGGAGCCGCGCCAGCGGCGCACGAGACGTTCGCTGTGCTCGATGATGAACGGCGCGGCCATCATCGAAATGACCATCGCGGCCAGCACCGGCTGCATCACGTCGGGCTCTAGCGTGCCCTGCCCCAGCGCGAGCGTGAGCAGCACGAACCCGAACTCGCCGGCAGGCGACAGCGTGAGGGCGACCCGCAGCGAAACACCGGAATCGGTGCGCGCCGCCGCCATCAAGCCCAGCAGCACGAGCGCCTTGACCGCGAGCATCGCCACCAGCACCCCGGCAACCAGGAGCAGGTGCTGCGCGATCCACGCGAGGTCGACCAGCATCCCGACGGTGATGAAGAACAGCCCGAGCAGGATGTCCCGGAACGGCTTGATGTCCTCGGCGACCTGGAAACGGTACTCGGTCTCGGAGATCAGCACCCCGGCCACGAACGCGCCCAGGGCGAGCGACAGCCCCATGCTGGATGTGAGGTAGGCCAGCCCGAGCGTGATCAGCAGCACGTTCAGCACGAACAGTTCCGGCGACTTCTGCCGCGCCACCAGATGGAACCAGCGGCGCATCAGAGGCTGCCCCAGCTTCAGCAACACGACCAGGGTGACGGTGATCTTGGCCACTGCCAGCGCGAGGCTGGCCGCCAGGTCGCCACCCGGCGCCGCCAGCGCCGGAATCAGCACCAGCATCGGCACCACGGCCAGGTCCTGGAACAACAGCACGCCGATGATCCGGCGTCCATGCTCGGAATTGAGTTCGAGCCGGTCGGACAGCGTCTTGGCCAGTATGGCCGTCGATGACATGGACAGCGCACAGCCCAGGACGAGCGCTGCCTGCCAGGTCATCGTGCCAGCAGCGAGCAGCCCGATGCCGAACGCGATCGCGCTGGTGACCAGCAGGGTGAAACCCACCTGTGCGCCGCCCAGCCCGACGACGAGCGCGCGCATCGCGATCAGCCGCGGCAGGCTGAATTCGAGACCGATGGTGAACATCAGGAACACGATGCCGAACTCGGCGAGGTGGCCGACTGCGTCGGACCCGGGCACCCAGCCCAGGGCGTTCGGCCCGACTGCGATCCCGACGATCAGGTAACCGAGCAACGGTGGCAGCTTGATCGATCGACAGATCACCACCACCACGACGGCGGCAGCGAGCAGGGTCAGGACGAATCGGAGGGTACTGTCCATGCGACTGCGCCGGCCGGTCGTGTGTGGCGGAATGGTAACATCCATGCGAGATGAATCCGCCCGCCGTTTCCGCCGCAGCGCCTGCTGCCGTGCCATCAGCCCCCTCCTCGGACACCGCACCGGCCGCCCCGGTGCGCGCATCCGGGAAGGCCCTCGTGCTGGCGCGGCGAGTGCTCGAGATCGAGTCTGCGGCCGTGTCGGCGCTGGTCGGCCGCATCGATGACGTCTTCCTGCACGCGCTCGACATCGTGCTCGCCTGCCGGGGCCGCGTGGTGGTCAGCGGGATCGGCAAGTCCGGCCACATCGCGCGCAAGATCGCGTCGACCATGGCCAGCACCGGTACCCCGGCATTCTTCGTGCACCCGGCCGAGGCCATGCATGGCGACCTCGGGATGATCACCCGCGATGACGTGCTGATCGCGCTGTCGTACTCGGGCGAGACCGAAGAACTGCTGCGCATCGTGCCGGTCGTCAGACGCCAGGGCGCGCGGTTGATCGTGATCACCGGAAACCCGCGCTCGTCGCTCGCGCGGGAAGCCGATGCGCTGCTCGACGCCAGCGTCGCCGAGGAAGCCTGCCCGCTCGGGCTTGCGCCGACGGCCAGCACCACGGCTGCACTGGCCTTCGGCGATGCGCTGGCGGTGGCCCTGCTCGACGCGCGCGGTTTCGGTCCCGAGGATTTCGCGCGTTCGCATCCCGGCGGCAAGCTGGGGCTGCGCCTGCTCACGCATGTAGCCGACGTGATGCGTACCGGGGATGCGCTGCCGCTGGTCGCGCCGACGGCGACGCTGTCGGCGGTGATCGTCGAGATCAGCCGCAAGGGCATGGGGCTCGCGCTCGTCGTCGATGACGGGCGCAATCTGCTGGGCGTGTTCACCGACGGCGACCTGCGCCGCCTGATCGACCGGGTCTCCGACCTGCGAAGCATCACGGTCGACAGCGTGATGAGCCGGACGCCGCGATCGATCGGCGCGCAGGCACTCGCGGTCGAAGGCGTTGCCCTGATGGAGAAGCACCGGATCAACCAGCTGCCGGTGGTCGACGCCGACAACCGCGTGGTGGGTGCGCTCAACATGCACGACCTCTTCGCCGCGGGCGTGGTGTGACCCTCCCGACCCGGCAGGCACCGCTCGCCGACCGCTGGAAGCAGATCCGCCTCGCGGTGTTCGACGTCGATGGCGTCCTTACCGACGGCACGCTCGCCATCGCCGCGCAGGGCCCGGCAACCGTCGAGACGAAGACCTTCCACGTGCTCGACGGGCACGGCATCAAGCAGGTGGCGCGCGCGGGCGTGGAAGTAGCCTGGATCTCCGGGCGGGATTCGCCGGTGGTGGCTGCACGCGCGCGCGAACTGGGCGTGACCCGGCTGTACCAGGGGATCGGCGACAAACTGCCGGTGCTGCAGGCGATCCTTGATGAACTGTCGATCGATTTCGACCGCGTGCTGTGCATCGGCGACGACCTGGCCGACCTGCCCCTGATGCGCCGGTGCGCGATCGCCTTCACCGTGCCGCATGCACCTGCCGCAGTGAAGCTGCAGGCCGATGCGGTGACCAGGCTGCCCGGTGGCGGTGGTGCGGTACGCGACCTCTGCGACAGGCTGCTGCACGGCATCGGCCGGCATGACCTGCTCGACGAGCCAGAGCGATGCTGAGCGACCGCCTGGCGCTCGCCTTCCCGGTATTCGCCGTGGCGCTGCTTACGGCACTGAGCTTCTGGCTCGACGCGGTGGTACGGACGGCCGATCCCCGGGACGCAGCGGTCCGGCATGACCCCGACTTCATCGTCGACAACTTCACCGCGCGCCAGACCGGCCCCGAGGGCCTGCTGGTGCACACGCTGCGTGCGCAGCGCATGACGCATTACCTGGACGACGACACCAGCCATCTGGAAAAGCCATATCTGGTCCACGTCACGGCAAAGGGGCTGGAGGTAACCGCCAAGGCCGACCGTGCGCAACTGTCGGGCGACGGCCAGTCGCTCCGGTTGTCCGGAAACGTACGCATGACCCGTGCGCCGGTGGCAGGCCAGAGCGAGCTGGTGCTGTTGACCGAAAGCCTGCTGGTCAACCCGGACAGGAACTTCGCCCGGACGGATGAACCCGTGGTGATCCGGAATGCGACGTCCCGCACCGATGCGGTTGGCCTAGAATTCGACTACGACACAAGGCAGCTCGATCTGCTGCAGGACGTCCGCACGACCTGGCAGTCGCCATCCGCCCGCCCCTGACCTGCGCCCCTCCCGAAACACCGTTCTCCTCCATGCAGCCACCCCACGCGCCGCCCCCCCGCCCGTCCGCCGCCCCCGGCGGACGCCCTCTGGCGGCACCGCGCGGCGCCGCCAGCCGTCGCGCCGGCGCG
>CAIQON010000050.1 GCA_903873475.1 uncultured bacterium | reverse complement strand
GTGGACACCATGTTCGTGCACGTGCCCACGGTGAAGGGCCACATCGATGCCGGCCGCCTGCGTGCGCTGGCCATGACCGGCACCCGGCGCAGCGCATTGCTGCCCCAGGTGCCGACGATCGCCGAGTCGGGACTGAAGGCCTACGAGATCAGCGGCATCGAAGGCATCTTCGCCCCGATCGGAACGCCGCGCGAGATCGTCGCCCGGCTAAACTCGGTGGTCGGGGGCGCCCTGTCCGCGCCGGAGATGAAGGCGTCGTGGGCATCGAAGGGCATCGAGTTCGTGCCCAACACGCCCGAGCAGTTCGCTGCGAAGGTGCAGTTCGACTACGACAAGACCGCGGCGCTGATCAAGGCCGCAGACATCAGGCCGGAACGATAGACGGAGAGAGCAGATGGCAGAGAAGCAGGAGATGTCGCAGCCCCGCGACTACCCGATGATCGTCGAGAAAGACGTGAAGATTCCGATGCGCGACGGCACGCTGATCTTCGCCGACGTGTTCCGGCCCGACGGTGGCGACGAGCGTTTCCCGGTGATCATGAACCTCGGTCCTTACCAGAAGGACAAGGTCTGGATCCCGCCGGACGACTGCGAGGAGGAAGGCAACCCGTACATGAACTGGGAGACTGCCAACCCGCTTTGGTGGTGCCCGCGCGGCTATGCGCTGCTGCGCGTCGACACCCGCGGCACCGGCAAGTCGCCTGGCCGCTCGGACCCCAGCTCGTACCAGGAAGGGCTCGACTCCTACGACTGCGTCGAGTGGATCGCCAGGCAGCCGTGGTGCAACGGCAACGTGGGCACGCTCGGCATCTCGTACCACGCGGCGTTCCAGTACCGGCTCGCCAACCTGCAGCCGCCGTCGCTCAAGGCCATCATGCCGTGGGAGGGCAGGGCCGACCAGTACCGCGACCAGGCCTACCACGGCGGCATCTTCGCGATGGGCTTCATCTCGCAGTGGGCCAACAGCACCACGGCACACAATCTGCTGGGGCGCCCGCGCAGCTACAACCCGGATGCGTTCAACAACAACATCCTGTGGGAGTACATGCGCCAGGACCTCGACTCCGACGAGTGGCGGAAGAAGAGCGCGCAATGGGACAAGATCAAGGTGCCGATGTACAGCGTCGGCAACTGGGGCGGCTTCGCGATGCACCTGCGCGGCAACACCGAGGCCTACATGCTGGCCGCCTCGAAGCACAAGAAGCTGCGCATCCATACCGGCAGCCACTTCCATCCGTTCCATGCGCTCGAGGCCCGCATCGACCAGTTGCGCTGGTTCGACCACTGGCTCAAGGGCATCGACACCGGTCTCATGGACGAGCCGCCGGTCAAGCTCGAGATCCGCACCGGCGGCAGCACGAAGCCGTATGCGTTCCGCGACGAGCACGAATGGCCGATCGCGCGCACGCAGTGGACGAAGTTCTACCTGAACATCGAGCAGGATGCGCCATCGAAGGGCAGCAGCAAGGCCGAGGGCTCACTGGCCATGGGAGCGCCGGCTGCGGCGAAGTCGATCGACTACTCGGCGGGCCCCGGCCACTATCGTCCGGTGTCGGGTCGCTCGGGCGTGTCGTTCGAGACGCCGACGATGGCCGAGGACATGGAGGTCACCGGGCCGCTGGTGCTGAACCTCTGGGTGGCCAGCACCTCGGAAGACATGGACATCTACGCCACCATCCGCAACATTGGTCCCGATGGCAAGGATGTCGAAGAGGTGGGCCAGCGCGGAGAGCCGGTGCAGTGCGTGACCAAGGGCTGGCTGCGCGCCTCGCACCGCAAGCTCGACGCGGAGAAGTCGCTGCCCTGCCGTCCCTACCATGCGCATGACGAGCGCTGGTGGCTCGAGCCGGGGCAGGTGGTGGAATGCCAGGTCGAGATCTGGCCGACCAGCATGGTGTTTCGCAAGGGGCACAAGCTGCGCCTTGACATCACTCCGCGCGATGGCGTGGGTGCTGGCCACTTCACCCACTACAACAACGACTACAACGCGGGCGCGACCAACAGCATCCACTCGGGCGGCGAGCGGCCGTCCTGGCTGATGCTGCCGGTGATCCCGGCGAAGTAGCCGGGCGGGCGCGGCAGCCGGCGGTTCATCGCCGGCCTGCCTTGCGCCGCGGCGGCGCTTCCGGGTCGACCGGTACTTCCAGCGCGGCACCGACCTTGCACATCAGGTAGTCCTTGAAGGCCGCGCCGACCCCGGGCGCGAGCTGCAGGCAGTCCATGGCCTGGGAGCGGGTGATGCTGGCCATCCCGTGCAGGGCTGACCAGATGAACATCGCGTCGAGGTCGGCCCGCGCCTGCATGCCCGGTGCGTCGCCGTGCCGCCGCCGGAGGTTGTTGCGCAGGATGTCGAAGGCATGCACCGCATCGGCCACCAGGCCCGCATGGTGCGCCGGCGCCGGCCACGGCGTGCCGAACATCAACCGGTACTCGAGCGGCTTGGCGGCCGCATAGGCGAGGTAGGCCTCGCCCATCGCCGCAAGGTCTTCGCTGTCGTCCGCCGACCGGGGCCGCGCATCCAGGTGAGATGCGAAGTCGGCGAAGCAGCGGCGCATGATCTCGGCGAGCAGGTGGTCTCGGCTCTCGAAGTGCCGGTACGGTGCCTGGTGCGAGATGCCCAGCCTGCGCGCCACGTCGCGCATGCTCAGGCCCTCGACGCCGCGCTCGGCGATCACCTCGCGCGCGGCCTGCACGCAGGCTTCGCGCAGGTCCGCCAGCAGCGCGCCGGGCCGTACCTTCGTCCGGGACTTCGCGGCTGCCTTCATGCCGCCCGCGCGCCGCAACGCTCGAGTAACGGTGCGGGCATGCGGTACGGCATCGGCGAGGGCGGAGCATCCATGGTGGGGTGGCTGTTGTTGACAGTGTCTACATGTTGCTCTACCGTTGTAGACACTGTCAACACGAGAGGTCTGCTGATGGCTGAAACGCTTGTCGAACCGGGGCTGTCGCCAGGCAGGCCGCTACTGTGCATGGCCAGCCGGTTGTACCGCGACCAGCAGCCGCTGGTGCTCTTCGCGCTGGCAATGCTGCTGCTGGCGATCCCGGCGCTGGCCGCACTCGCGCTCGATCCGCGCACCGTGCACGGCGTCGCGAACTGGGCCAAGCCGCTCAAGTTCATGGCGTCGGGCGCGCTGTTCGCCCTGACCATGGCGTGGATCGTCGGGCTGCTGCCGCAGGCGCAGCGGCAGTCGCGCACGATCCGCACGCTCGCCTGGGTGGTCATCGGCACCATGTCGTTCGAGGTCGGCTACATCTCGCTGCAGGCGGCGCTCGGGGCCCCGTCGCACTACAACACGGCCGATCCCTTCCATGCCGCGATGTTCGGGCTGATGGGGCTGGCCGCGGTGCTGCTGGTGGCCACGCAGCCGGTGCTGGCCTGGCAGCTGCGGCGCGCGCTGCCGCCGACGG
>CAIQON010000049.1 GCA_903873475.1 uncultured bacterium | reverse complement strand
TGACCCCACACGCCACACGTGAAAATCAAGACCTGACCCCCACACCCCACACGGTTTGACTTTCGCGGTGCTATGCTGGCCCGATGATGATGGATATGTCTTCGCCGGTGAACCGGCTCCTCCCGGTACCGGCCCGGTCATGCCGTGACGTCGCACGGCCATCCCCGCTGCTGCGCACCGTGATCGCCGCAGCGGCGATGATGGCGCTGGCCCTGCCTGCCGCCGCCCAGCCCTGGCCTGCCAAGGGCATCGTCGTCGTGTCGCCATTCGCGCCCGGCGGGGCGAACGACCTGATCGCGCGCACGATGTCGGTGAAGCTTGCCGAGGCGCTGGGGGTCGCAGTCACGGTCGAGAACCGGGGTGGCGCAGGCGCCACGATCGGTACCGCCTACGTGGCACGGGCGGTGCCGGACGGCTATACGTTGCTGGTGGCCGGCCAGAGCAGCCTCGCGTTCGCGCCGCACCTGTATGCGAAGCTGTCCTACGATTCGCTGCGCGACTTCGCGCCGATCATGAACGTCGCGCTCGGTCCGTATGCGCTGACCGTGAACGCGCGCGTGCCGGCGAAGAACGTGGCAGAGTTGATGAAGATCGCGCGCAGCAAGCCGCAGGCGCTGACCTTCGCCACCTCGGGTGCCGGGTCGGTGTCGCACCTCACGATGGAAACGCTGACCGCCTCGACCGGCATCGACCTCGTGCACGTGCCCTACAAGGGCATGGTGCCTGCGATCACCGCGATGACCAGCGGCGAGGTCGACATGATGTTTGCCGACCTCGGGCTGGTACAGCCGATGGTGCAGGCCGGCAAGCTGCGCGTGCTGGCGGTTTCAGGCCGCAGCCGTTCCATCGCCGAACCCTCGCTGCCGACGATGGTCGAGTCGGGCTACAAGGAAGTCGTCGGCGAGGGCCGCTTCGGCTTCCTCGCGCCGGCCGGTACGCCGAAGGAGATCATCGCGCGGCTGCACGGCATCCTGGCCCCCGCGGTGAAGGGGCAGGATGTGCGCGATCGTTTCGCCAAGCTCGGCTACGAGCCCACCAGCGATACGCCGGAGCAGTTCGCGGCGTTGATGAAGGCCGAACATGAACGCTTCGGCAGGCAGATCCGCCAGTTGAAGATCAAGGCCGAGTAGAGGAGACCCCATGCTGACCCCAGATCCGCAGGCATTCAACGCGATGCCGCCGGTGAACGCCAACGAGACCTTCCTCACCGCCCAGTACTTCCAGGCGGTCGACAACATGATCAAGGTGTTTGCGATCCGGCCGGATGACAAGTTGCTGTTCCTGTCCGACTTCCTGATCGATCCGCGCGTGTTCCATGCGATCGAGGGCATCGCGCGTGCGCGCGGCGTCCGGCCCGAGATGTACATGAGCAGCAACTGGAACACCGGCGTATTCCCGGAAGAACTGAAGCCGGTGTACGAGAAGGCAACGCTGGTGGTGTCCACCTGGTTCGCCTCGATCGGCGACGCGTACTGTCTGAAGGTGCGCAAGGACACCGGACAGCGCACGGTGAAGATGACCTACTTCCGCAACATCGACGTGCTGAAGACGCCGCAGGCGCGCTTCCCGGCGGAACTGGTCGGCGAGATCACGCGTGCCACGCGCGACATGTATCCGAAGGGCGAGTCGTTCGCGCTGAAGATCACCGACCCGCGCGGCACCGACTGGACGGCGAACTTCACGCCCGAGATGCGCGAGAACATGCTGAGCTCGAACCGCTGGCGCGGCCAGACCACCGCCGAGGAAGCGGGTGCCTATGTGCACTGGGTGCCGACGCACGGGCCGAACGTCTACGACCGCACCACGCTCGGCAAGAAGATGGACCGGGGTGCCACTCGTAACGACGTGAACGGCATCGTCTACCCGCAGAGCGCGGTCGGTTTCCCGAAACCGTTCAGCGAGAAGATCGGCGTGGTGTTCGAGAACGACCGCATCGTCGAGGTGCGCGGCCGCTCCGAAGAGGCGGTGATCCTGCGCGACATGCTGGTCGGTGGCGTGCTGGTGGAACTCGGCTGCGGTTTCAACCCGAAGGCGCCGCGCCAGGGCATCTACCCGGCCGGTTCGAACTCGCCGGGTGCGCTGCACTTCGGCATCGAGCTCGAGAAGCCGTGCGCGTACATCCAGCGCGCGATGCCGAACTGGGAAGAGCCGCCGATCCACATGGACCTGGTCTGCCTCGACTCCACCGTCACCGCCGGTCCGAACCTGCTGGTGCAGGACGGCCTGCTCACCGCGGTGCGCAGCCCGCAGGTGATCGAGGCGGCGCGGCGCTTCGGCGATCCGGTCGACCTGCTCGAGGGATGGCCGGACTGACCGGCCCCCTCCCGGCGTGCGGCTGCCTGCGGCGATGAAGAAGCCGAAGGCGGCCGCGGCCGGCACGGCGGCCGCGCTGCACCAGCGCCTGTACGCGGCGATCCCGTCGTTCGAGTGCATCGAAGGCTGCACCGATTGCTGTGGCCCGGTGCCCTGGAGTGCGTGGGAGCTGAAGCAGGCCGGGCTGGCGGAGCCACCTGCCGAGCGCGCGGACCAGGCCTGCGTGTTCTCGCTGGCCGGACACTGCGGCATCCACGAGCGGCGCCCGCTGATGTGCCGCCTGTATGGTGCGGTCGAGGACATGCGCTGCCCGCATGGCCGTGGTCCGCTCGTGCCGTTGCCTGCGGCGGACGGTCATGAACTGGTCCGCCGCTACAAGATCGCGAACGGGATGCCTTAGCGCCCGCCCGGGGCAGCTTCGCTGCAGCTTCGATCTCCGCCGGGCGGCTGGGTGAGTGCAGCCGGGCGCGCACAGCCGTTGCCAGGCGGATGCGCATCGCGGTACCTTGGTACGGTATTGCGCGCAAGCTGCGCCGCGTGACGGTGGATACGGAAGACCTGCTCCAGTGAATACCTACGACTACATCATCGCCGGCGCCGGTACCGCCGGATGCACCCTCGCTGCACGGCTGAGCGAAGACCCGGCCGTGCGCGTGCTGCTGCTCGAGGCCGGCGGCGCGGACGACCGGCATCCGCTGGTGCGCATCCCGCTCGGCGTCGGCAAGCTGTACGAACACGAGATGTTCGACTGGGGCCTGTCGAGCGAGCCCGAGCCGAACCTGCACGGTCGCACGCTCGAGGCGATGCGCGGCAAGCTGCTCGGCGGCTCGTCCAGCATCAACATGATGACCCACACCCGGGGCGCGCGCGGCGACTACGACCGCTGGGCGCGCAACGGTGCCACCGGCTGGTCGTATGAAGAGGTGCTGCCGTACTTCCGCCGGCTCGAGGACTGGGAGGGCGGTGACAGCCAGTATCGTGCGGCGGGCGGCCCGGTGCAGGTGCGCCGCGGCCGCTTCCGCGATCCGCTGAACGAGGCCTGGAAGGCCGCGGGCAAGCTGCACGGCTTCGAGACCAACACCGACTACAACGGCGAGACCAACGAGGGCTTCGGGCTCGGCCAGTACTTCATCCACGAGGGCCAGCGGGTGTCGGCCGCGCGCGCCTACCTGCGCCCGGCGATGCAGCGGCCGAACCTCACGGTGGCCACGCATGCGCATGCGGTACGGGTGCTGTTCGAGGGCACGCGCGCGACCGGTATCGAGTACGTGCGTGGTGGTGCCACGCTGCAGGCGCGCGCCGACGCGGAAGTGATCCTGTCCTCGGGCAGTTTCAACACGCCGCAGGTGCTGATGCTGTCCGGCATCGGCCCCGCCGCCGAATTGACGGCCCACGGTATCCGCACGCTCGCCGACCTGCCGGTGGGCGCCAACCTGCAGGACCATCTCGCGGTGATGATCCGCTGGGAGCGCAACGACCACGGGCCGTTCCGCGCGCAGATGCGTTTCGACCGGATGGCTGTCAACATGCTGCGCGCCTGGGCGTTCGGCACCGGGCCTGCCACGATGCTGCCGAGCGACCTGTTCGCATTCGTGCGCACCCGGGGCGGCATCGACGTGCCGAACATCGAGTTCATGTTCCGCTGTGCCGTCATCGACCCGTACATGTGGTTCCCCGGCATCCGTCCTGGCTACACCGACGGCTACGGCATCCGGCCGACGCTGCTGCATCCGCGCAGCCGGGGCAGCGTGCGGTTGCGCTCGTCCGATCCGCGCGACCGGGTGCGCATCTCGTTCAACGCCTTCGACGATCCGCAAGACCTCGCGGAACTGTACGAGGGATACGAATGCGCGCGCGAGGTCGGCTACTCCGCCCCGATGGCCGCATTCCGCGGCCGTCAGCTGGCGCCGGATCCCGCGAAGGATTCGCGCGCGGCGATCGAGGACTGGATCCGCCGCACCGTGATCACCGCGCACCATCCGGCCGGTACCTGCGCGATGGGCAGCGATGCGCGCAGCGTGGTGGACACCGAACTGCGCGTGCGTGGCGCCGAGCGGCTGCGGGTGGTCGATGCCTCGGTCATCCCGGACATGCCGTCGGCGCACATCAATGCGGTAGTGTTCATGATCGCGGAGAAGGCGGCAGACCTTATCCGTTCGCGCGGGGTCGCACCTGCCGCAGTCGACTGCGAGGCGCTGGCGGTGGCCTGAGCCCGGCCCGCGGATCCGGCTACGCCACCCGCGCAGAGGTGAGGTCGAACGCCTCCGGCAACAGCACGCGCTGGCGCATCCTGCCCTTGCGCAGCAGCAGCCGGTCGCGGGTGAGCAGCCGCGCGGCGGGGCAGGCGGCGAGCAGTTCCCAAAGCAGCTGGTCGCCCGGATCCGGTGCCGGGGGCGCCGGCACCGGTTGCATGGCGATGCCGCAGCCGGCGAGGCGCTCGACCAGCGACAGCACGTCGGCCGGCTGCAGCCGCAGGCGGGCGAGCAGGGACGGCCGCAGCAGTACCGCACGGTACTCGGACAGCAGTGCATCGGACACTAGGAACGCGATCGAACCATCCAGCATGCCCGCGAGGATCGGCGCGAGCGTGCCCGGGCCGTTCGCGGTCGGCAGGCCGCCGATCAGCACGTTCGTGTCGACGACGACGGGTCCTTGCGCCGGATCTTGCATGCCGCTCCGCAGGCGGGCCGTTCGCCCGGAGGTGGGCTACTCGGCCTTCGCGCCGGACGCCTTCACCACCGGCGCCCACCGCTCGGCTTCCCGGGTCACGAAGGCGAACATCTGCTGCGGCGTCAGTTCGCCGAGCGATTCGAGGCCGATCTGCGCATGGGCTGCACGCACCGCGGGCTCGCGCATCGCCGCGTAGGTGGCATCGCCGAGACGCTTGACCATGTCTGGCGGCATCCCTGCCGGGCCGGCCAGCATGAACCAGTTGGTGACCGTGACCCCGGGATAGCCGAGCTCGGTCATGGTCGGGATCTGCGGCGCCGCTGCGGCACGCTGCGCCGAAGTCACCGCCAGCGGTCGGAACGGTCCCTTCGGCTCGAGCTGGGCGATGTGCGCGCCCAGCGTGTTGATCAGCATCGTGATCTCCTGGCCGAGCAGGCTGCGCTGGGCATCGCCCGCGCCCTTGAAGCCGACATGCGAGATGTCGACCTTCGTTTCCATGCCGACCAGCACGCCCGCCAGGTGGCCGACCGAACCGATGCCGCTGGTGCCGTAGGTGAGCGAACCCGGTTTCGCGCGCGCCGCATCCATCATGTCCTTCAGCGACCGGATCGGCGTCTGGTTGTGCACGGCGATCAGGATCGGGAAGCCGCCCCAGGCGGCGATCCAGCTGAAGCTCTTCGCCACGTGGTAAGGCAGGTCCGGGAACAGGCTCTGGGCCACCGCGTTCGGCCCGGTGGTGGTGCCGAGCAGGGTGTAGCCATCGGGCCGTTCCTTTGCCACCACTGCGGCGCCGATCGAACCGCCCGCGCCGGGGCGATACTCGATCACCACCGGCTGCCCGAGTGCCTTCTCGTAATGCGGCTGCATCGGCCGCACGATCAGGTCGACGGCGCCGCCGGCCACGAACGGGCTGACCAGGCGGATCGGCTTCGCCGGCCAGGACTGCGCGGCGGCGGGCATTGCGTTGGCGAGAAGCAAGGCCAGCAGTGCCGTCACGGAGAATACGGCGAGGGCACGGCGTGCGATCGGATGAGGGATGTTCCGGCACATGCTGCCTCCTTTTGGGAATCAGTGCGAACGGCCAGCGGGCGTGCTGTTGAGTAAAGCAACCTGCATGCCATTTGCCCTTGCTCTGTCAGATGCGTGGGCGGTAAGTGGTCGAACATCACTTCCCAATCGGGCGCCAGTTCGCCGGAACACTCGATGTGCGTTGACACGCTCTTGGCAGATGGCCCTGTTCACGGCACCGAACCATTGGCCACGCCTGCAGCCGCCTCTTGCCCCGCAAAGAGTTGCTTAGATGGTACGAGCCCGGGTGCCTCAACGTCCTCCATCGAGGCCCGTCCGTCGCTCGAATCAGGACCCACTCGATAGCCCATCGCGCGATAGCCACGCTGGCGCTTCTCCCACATCCGCAGCAGCGCCGGATGACCAGTGTCGACGAAGTCGATGACTCGCACTTCGCCCTTGCTGGCGTGTTCCCGGTGCAGGCGGCCCGCGTACTGCTGCAAGGTGCCCTTCCATGAAACCGGCATGGCCAGCACCAGGGTGTCCAGCGGCGGGTGGTCGAATCCTTCACCGACAAGTTTTCCGGTGGCCAGCAGGATGCGTGGCGCCTCGGGCGGCAGCGTCTCCATCTCGGTGATGAGGCCCGCACGCTGCTTCTTCGACATCCGCCCGTGCAACACGAACGGCGCCGGTCCCTGTGCGATTAGGGCCTGGCGGATGGATTCGATGTGTTCGGTGCGCTCGGTCAGGACCAGCACTTTGCGGCCCCGCTCGAAAGCCGAGGCTGCTTCCACGGCAATGGCTTGGGTGCGGGTCAGATCGTTGGCAAGGTGCCGGAACACGTCTTGAATGCCCGCCGTGGTCGGCAAGTCGATGCGAGCAAACCGTGATCTCGGCATGACCTCCAGGTCGTGCGGTGCACCGGCCGGCCTGGCTGCAGTGTGGCGGATCGGCCCACACTGCATGAAGATGATGGGCTGCTGGCCATCGCGGCGGATCGGCGTGGCGGTCAGGCCAAGAACGAATCTGGCCTTGGTCCGCCTGAGGATGGCGTCGAACGATGCGGCACCGACATGGTGGCATTCGTCCACCACGATCTGCCCGTAGTTCTCGACCAGCGCATTGACCTCGCCCTGGCGGGATAGCGACTGCATCACGGCGATGTCGATCATGCCGGTCGGCTTGGCCTTGCCGCCTCCAATGGTGCCGACCGCGCCTTTGCCGACGCCAAGGAAGGCCTGCAGGCGCTCGTGCCATTGCTTCAACAACTCGGTGCGGTGGACGAGCACCAAGGTGTTCACTCGGCGCTTGGCGATGATCGCCGCTGCCGTCACGGTTTTGCCGAACGCTGTGGGCGCGCATAGCACGCCGGCATCGTGTTTCAGCATGGCCGCTACGGCCTGCTCCTGGTCAGGCCGCAGAGTGCCGACGAACTCGGCTTGAATGGGTTCGCCGGCGAACCTCTCGTCCTGCAGGTCGCATCGGATGCGGTTGTCTTTCAGCAAGGCAAGTGCCGCATCCAGGCAACCGCGCGGCAAGGCGATATGCTGCGGGTAGTTCTCGGCGTTGCCGATGACGCGGGGCTTGTCCCACACTGACATGCGCATGGCCTGCGCCTTGTAGAACTCGGGGTTCTGGAAGGCCGCCAGGCGGATCAGCCGATTGGCTAGCGCCTGGGGCAACACGCTCTTCTCGAAATAGATCAGGTTGGCGAGCGTGACGGTCAAGGCCTGGGGCATGGTGCCCGCCAGCTTGGTGGACGTACTGGACTGGCGCCTCCAAGGCGTGGCCAGATCCTCGTCGTCGATGAACGTCACGTCCAGCGGGTGAACGCCGCCGGTGGCGCGAAGGATGGTCGGCTCGATGTCATGCGGAGCCATGGGCGGCACCGAGGCGAGATAGGCCCACTGGTCGCCGTACGGCCGCAGAGTTGCGTCTACAAAAACGCTGCGGCCGCTTTCGCGTGGAAGCTTCTGCAGCGGCAGCGCGATCAGGTTACCGAACCCTCCTTTGGGCATCGTGTCCTGGTTTGGAAACAAGCGGTCGTAGGAGGTCAGCTTGAGCTGCCGGGTGCGCGAGCAGGTGTGGCTGATGATGGCCGTACCCAGGCGCCGTGCATCGCGCGCGGACACACGCCCGGCGAAGAAAACCCAGGCGTGCGCGCCCTGGCCCGAGCGCGAGATTTCCAGCGCCGCCGGCACACCAAGCTCGTTGCACGTCTGGATGAACGCTTGGGCGTCCTGCTGCCAGCCCCCGCTTTCACATTCGGCCTCGTCGAAATCGACCGCCAGGAAGTAGCAGCTGTCGTCTTCCAGCAGCGGATATACGCCGACCGTTTGCTTGCCGGCCAGGTGGTCGTAGATGACCGCGTCCGAAAGCGGCATCAGCAGCCGGTGCCCGCAGTCGCCGCACTTGATGCGCGGCTTCTCGCAGACACCGGCCCGCCACTCGTTGGCGTGCGTATTCCGGCCATGCCGGTACCCGAATCCGGCGGAAGCCGGTACCTGATTCCGGTTTCATGCCGGTACAACAATCCGGTTGATGCCGGTACAAGCCGAGCGGGCGGGAAGGCAGTGTCGGCTCGCTGGGTG
>CAIQON010000048.1 GCA_903873475.1 uncultured bacterium | reverse complement strand
GCCCACCTCGATCGGCTCTTCCTCGAGCGGCGTGGCCATCGAGTCGTTCCAGCGGTTCATGAAGCCGAACAGCGACACGGTGGCTGCGATCTCGACGATCTGGCCTTCGCTCCAGTGCTGCTTCATCCGGTCCATCAGCTCGTCGGTGACGTCGTTGGGCTGGGACGCCGCGGCGATCGCGAAATCGAGCGCGACGCGCTCGGCTTCCGTGTACAGCGGGCTGGTACGGAATTCCCAGATCGCATCGAACTTCGCTTCATCGACCCCGAGCCGGAGCGCCGCCCCGGCAGTGTGGGCCATTCAGTAGTTGCAGCCGTGCGCCTTGCTGGCCATGTAGGACACGAGCCGCTTGAACGATACCGGCACCTCGCCGTCCGGTGCCCAGATCGACGAGGCGAGTGCCGCCAGCGCCTTCAGGATCTCCGGCTTGCGCTGCAGGATCAGGGCGCTGTTGGGTACGAAACCGAGCGCCTTGCGGTAACGATCGAACGATTCCTCGAGCCCGGGGACCGACCCCATAGGCAACGGTGCGACACGCGACATGACTGCTCCTCCCTCGCTGGGTTCACGACGAGCGGACCCGCACGCGCCAACCGGACTGCCCCCGCGGCGCCGGGTGGGCCACGCGTCCGGAAATCGATCAGGCCTTCGACACCTTGTCCTGCACGCGCTGGTCGAAACGCTCGACATTGACCACCACCCGGTCGTGCAGCCCGTCGCCGACGAGTTCCTTCTCGTCGCGCGCCTCGACCCGGAACGTGATCAGCCGTCCCTCGACCTTCACCACCTCGGCGGTGGCCACGACCTTCATGCCGACCGGGGTCGCCGCCACGTGGCGGATCTCGAGGCGGGTGCCCAGGCTCTGGTGGCCGGCGGGCAGGAAGTGCTCGGCCGCCTGCAGCGCGGCCGCTTCCATCAGGTTGACCAGCACCGGGGTTGCCAGCACCTCGACCTTGCCACTGCCGACGTGGGGCGCGGTATGCTCATGGGCGACCCTGACTTCGTGCCGGCCATGGCTGCCGACGGGAACGTTCAGTTCGAATGCCAAAGGGGATGCTCCCTGTGTCCCGCCGGCGGTTCCCGCCGACCCGGTCATCGTGTTGATCGAAGCCACATGTTATCCGAAGCCGGAGCGATGAGCCGACCGTGAACGATCCTCTGCCTCTGCCTGCCCTTGTCCCGCTCGCCGGTCACGGCCGCGAGGCCGCGCCCACCGGTACGACCGCAGCCGCCACGGCCGCACCACGGCTCACGCCGAAGGCGATCGTGCGCCATCTCGACCTCGAGGTGATCGGGCAGGACGAGGCCAAGAAGACGCTCGCGGTGGCGATCTATTCCCACCAGCGCAAGCTCGAAGCCGCGCGCACGCACGGCGTTGCGCTGGCGAAGAGCAACATCCTGCTGATCGGCCCGTCGGGCACCGGCAAGACGCTGATGTGCGAGACGCTCGCACGCTTCCTCGACCTGCCCTTCGTGACCGCCGACGCCACCGCGATGGTGCAGACCCGCTACGTGAACGACGAGATCGAGGCCATCCTGCAGCGGCTGCTCGACCATGCCGATGGCGACCTCGCCGCCGCCCAGCGTGGCATCGTGTTCATCGACGAGATCGACAAGCTCAAGGCGCGCGACGGCCAGCCGGCGGCCGTGTCCGGCGAATCGGTGCAGCATGCGCTGCTGCGCGTCATGGAGGGCTCGCTGGTACGCCTGCGCGGCAGCGACGCCGACGGACAGCAGCGCTACATCGACACGACCGGTATCCTGTTCATCTGCGGCGGCGCCTTCGTCGGCCTCGACGACATCATGGCGCGCAACCAGAGCTACGGCTTCATCTCCACCGCAGGCACCGACGACCGCACCATCCTCGACCGCCTGAACGCGCGGGTGAAGCCGACCGACCTGATGCTGTTCGGACTGATCCCCGAGTTCACCGGGCGCCTGCCGGTCGTTGCGCGGCTCCAGGATCTCGACCGCGCGGCGCTGGTGCGCATCATGACCGAGCCACGCAACTCGCTGTACCGCCAGTGCCAGGCGGTGTTCGAGGCCGAGCACGTAGACCTGGTCATCGAGCCGCGCGTGTTCGAGGAGATCGCCGACCTCGCGCTCGAGTACCGCACCGGTGCACGCAGCCTGCGCGGCATCTTCGAAGAGCTGGTGACGCCGATCCTCTACGTGGTGCCCGACCAGCCCGAGATCCGCAAGGTCACGCTCACCTCGCTGTTCGCCGGTCCGACGGTCACCCGCGGTACCTGACGCGCCAGCCGTACCCGCCTAACGCGCCGACCCGAACAGGCCCTGGGCCGCGTTCAACCGGATCCTCGCCTCGGCCAGGCCGGACAGCAGGTCGACCCTGACCAGGCGCTGCTCATGGTGGGTGCGCATGGCGTCGAGCCATTCTAGGATGCTGGCCCGGCCGAACCGGTAGGCATCCTCGGACATCACCTGAAGCATCGGCAGGCGTGACGCGGCGTCGGTCTCGAACCGCTGCAGGGCTTCGCTGCGTCGCTGCACCACGGTCTCGTAGCGGTCGAGGCTCGCGGCGACCTGGGCCTCGGCCAGCGTGCGCCGGAGGGTGGCCGCACGTGCCTCCGACAGCGCCTCTTCAAGCGGTCCGCGCCGGGTATCGAACAGCGGCACCTCGACCGACAGCCCGAGGAAGTTCGCGGCGCCGTACGGATCGCGGGTCCACATGCGGCCGATGCCCAGCGACGGCACCGGGATGCGATCGCGCCGGGCCACTTCGATCGCGGCGGCAGCGGCTGCTTCCTCGCGCAGCGCAGACTGCACCGATGGGTGGCCAGCGGCAAGCGCCGGGCGCAGCGCCCGGCCGGAACTGGCCGGGCTGCCGGGCAGCGAGGGGCCGCTGCCAGCCATGCCGTGGGCTGGCATCCCGTCGGCGATCGGTGCCAGGCGCCCGGAAGCCTTCGGCGTCCAGCCCGGCACGCCGAGCAGCACCGCCAGCGCACCGGTGGCATCGGCGCGGTCACCTTCCTGTTCGGCCATCCGGGCCTGCAGCGCCGCGCGCTCCATCTCGACGCGCGCCACGTCGTAGCGGCTGGCGAGGCCGCTCGATTCGCGCGCCGCGACGATGTCGCGGATACGGCCGATGCGCTCGATCGAATCGGTCAGCGCGTCGATGCGTTCCTGTACGGCCAGGATCGCCACGAACGCGACCGCGGCTTCTTCCGCCAACTGGTTCTCGCCGACGCGTACCCGGGCGCGCGCTGCATCGATGAATCGTTCCGCCACCTCGACCCGGGCGCGACGCTGCCCGGCCAGCAGCAGGGGGAACTCGACCGAGGTATCGGTCTGGTTGCGTCCGTCGAACATCGTCGCACCGCCGCCAGCGGGCCGGCTGCGGCCGATCGCGATCCGCGGATTGGGCAGCGCGCCGGCGGAGATGCGCCGTGCCTCTGCGGCAGACACCGCCTCGCGCTCGATCTGCAGCCGCGGGCTGGCCTCGCGCGCGAGCGCCAGCACCGCGGGCAGGTCCACCTCCGCCGGCAGCGCCACGGCGGCTGCCGGCACCACCATGGCCATCGACGCGGCCGCGAACGCCGGCGGCGCAGTGCTGGCCGCCAGCGCGCACAGCGACAACAGGCAGGCCGCCCGCACGGCGGCGCACGGCGCCATGGAGCGGACGACGGGCCGGGCAGCAGGCCTGGGCATCATGCGTCCTCCTCTTCCGGCGTCATCAGTTTCTTCGGCGTGAGCATCCGGTACACCACCGGCAGCACGAACAGCGAGACCAGCAGCGTCGTAGCCATCCCGCCCACCACCACCAGCGCGAACGGCCGCTGGGTCTCGGAACCGACGCTGGTCGCCACCGCCATCGGCATCAGGCCGAACATGGCCAGCATGGAGGCCATCAGCACCGGCCGCAGGCGCTCGGCACAGCCCTCCACCAGCGCGGAATCGAGCGCCTCACCGGCGAGCCGGCGCGCTTCGGTCGCCCCGAGCAGCAGCAGGCCCATCAGCGACACCTGGCCGAGCAGCGTGATGAAGCCGATGGCGGCACTCACCGACAGCGGCACGCCGGCGATCAGCAGCGCGAACGCGCCGCCGCTCTGGGCGAACGGCACGGTGGCCAGGATGGCCAGCACGGTGCGGCCGCTGTTCATCGCCGCATAGAGCAGGGCCAGCACCAGCAGCACGGCCACCGGCACCACCAGCTTCAGCCGGGCGGCGGCCCGCTGCTGGTTCTCGAACTCCCCGCCCCAGACGAACCGATGCCCTTCCGGCGGCTTCACCTGCTCGCGCACCGCGCGGATCGCCTCGGTGACGGTGGACCCGATGTCCCGGTCCTCGATGTTGAACTTCAGCGCGAGGAAACGGGTGTTGCCTTCACGGTTGATCTTCGCCAGCCCGGTGGTCGAGGTGATCGACGCGAGTTCGGAGAGCGGGATACGCGCCCCGTCCGCGCCGTCGAGCGTGATCGCGCCGATGCGCTCCGCGTCGTCACGCGCGCCGACCGGCAGCACGACGCGCACAGGCACCACCCGTTCGCCTTCCCAGAAGCGGGTGACGATCTTGCCAGCGAGCGCAGTCTCGATCACCGTCTGCGCATCGGCGACTTCGATGCCCGCCCGCGCCAGCGCCTGCCGGTCGAGCTTGATCTGCAACTGTGGCGTGGTCGCGTCGCGGAACAGGTCGAGCTCCACCACGCCGTCGACCTTGCGCAGCACCGAGATCGCCTGCACCAGCGAGGCGCGCATCGCCGCGAGGTCTTCGCCGAAGATCTTCAGCACGACCTTGCCGCGCACGCCGCTGACCGCCTCCTCGACGTTGTCCTTGATCGGTTGCGAGAAGTTGTAGCGCACCCCGGGGATGCCGGCGAGCGAGGCGCGCATCTCGCGCGTGAGCTCGGCCTTGTCGATGCCCTTGCGCCACTCGCTGCGCGGCTTCAGCCGCACGTAGGTTTCCGACGCATTGACGCCCTCGTTGTCGGTACCGTCCTCGGGCCGTCCCTGCGCAGAGAGCGTCTCGCGTACCTCCGGGAACTTCATGATCCGGCTGCGCACCTCGGCGAGGATCTCCTGGCCACGCTGCAGCGACACGCTCGCCGGCATCTCGACGAACACGGTGAAATCGCCCTCGTCGAGCTCGGGCAGGAACTCGGTACCCACGCCCTTGCCGGCCAGTACGCCGCCGCCGAGCAGGACCAGGGCGAACACCACCGCCACCCATCGGTGCACCAGCAACCAGCCGAGCAGGCGACGGTAGCGATCAGCCATCGCGATCTGCCAGCGCGGTTCGGGCTTGTCGGCATCGGACGGCCGGAACGCGAACGCGCACAGCGCCGGCACGACCGTCAGCGCGAACACCAGCGCACCGAGCAGCGCGAAGGCGTAGGTGAGCGCCAGTGGGCGGAAGATGCGTCCCTCGACCGACTGCAGGGTGAACACCGGCAGCAGCGCGACGATGATGATCAGCATCGCATACAGCGTGGGCTTGCCCACGTCGATGGCCGACTGGATCACCACGCGGATCACCTCGCGCCGGTCCTTCGGGCGCTGGTGGCGCAGCGCATGCTGGACGTTCTCGACCAGCACCACCGCACCATCGACCAGGATGCCGAAGTCGATCGCGCCCATCGAGATCAGGTTGGCCGGCAGCCCGAGCGCATGCAGCCCCAGGAAGGCCGACAGCAGGGCAAGCGGGATGACGACGGCGACGATTGCCGAGCCATAGAGGCTGCGCAGGAACAGCCAGACGATCGCCACCACCAGCACGAAGCCGTGCAGCAGGTTGGTGTGCACCGTGGCCAGCGTCAGGCCGATCAGCGTGCTGCGATCGTAGGTCGGTTCGATCTTCATGCCTGAGGGCAGGATCTCCTCGTTGAGCTGGCGCACCTTCTGGTGGATGCCGTCGAGCACCAGCGACGGGTTCTCGCCGCGGCGCATCAGCACGGTGCCGATCACCACGTCGGGCTTTTCGTTCCAGCCGACGCTGCCACGGCGCGGGGTATGCGACTGCTTCACGTCGGCGATGTCGCCGACGGTGATCGGGCTGCCGGCCCGGCTGCGCAGCACGATGCTCTTGATGTCCTCGGCGGTCTCGAGGAAGCCGAGGCTGCGGATGGTCAGCTCCTGCTCGCCGCGGCGCAGGAAGCCGCCACCGACGTTGCTGCTCGAGCGCGACAGCGCGTCGTCGAGTTCGATCAGGGTGATGCCGGCGGCGTGCAGGCGCGCCGGGTCCGGCTCGACATGCACCTCCTTCAGGTAGCCGCCGAAGGACACCAGGTCGGCGACGCCCTGCACCTGCCGGATCACCCGGGTCACGGTGAACTCCAGCTCGGAGCGCAGTTCGTACAGGTCGTGCCGGTCGCTGGTGATGCGGAACTGGTACACCTGCCCCAGCGGGGTCGCCTCGGCGGCGAGCTTGGGCTGGACCTGGTCCGGCAGTTCCACCTGGGTCAGGCGCTGCGCGACCAGCAGCCGCGCGTTGAAGGGATCGGCGCCGTCGCGGAAGGTCAGCGTCACCAGCGACAGGCCGAACAGGCTCTGCGAGCGGATCAGCGTCATGCCCGGCGTACCGTTGAGCACCCGCTCGACCGGCACCGTGATCAGCCGCTCGATCTCGGGCGCGGCATAGCCGGGCATCTGCGTGATCACCGTCACCTGCGCATTGGTGACGTCCGGAAACGCCTCGATCGGCGTGTCGAGCAATGCACGCACGCCGAATGCGGCCACCACGGCGGTGAAGAACACCGCGGCGATGCGCCGATGGACGCAGGCCTCGATCAGGAACTTCAGCATCGCGGCCTCAGAGCAGCAGCTCGGCTTCGCCGTCGAGCAGCAGCGCGCCCTTGACGACGATGCGCTCCCCGGCCGTAAGGCCTTCGAGGATCGCGACCCTGCCCCCGGAAGACCGGCCGGTACGCACCTCGCGCACCTCGAACTTGCCGTCGGCACGCTGCAGGTAGACCACCCGCCGGTGGCCGTCCTTGATCAGCACTGCGGACACCGGGACCGACAGGCCGTCGCGCGAGCCGGCGAACCGCACCTCGGTGAGCATGCCGGGCGTCAGGCCGGGCGGCGGCGCCTTCAGTGCGATGTAGACCGGCAGGCGCCGGCTGGCTGCATCGACCGCGGAGCCGATGCCGTCGACCACACCATCCAGCACGGCGTCGATCGCCGGCACCCTTACCTGCACCCGTTGGCTCGAGGCGATCCGCGCGACCTCCGGCTCAGGCACCTCGGCCACCACCCAGACCCGTCCGGGGTCGGCGAGTTCCACCAGCGGGTCGCCACCGGGCTCGGCGATGGCCCCCGCCGACGCACGCACCGAAACCACGACGCCAGCCGCGGGTGCCCGCAGGATCACCTCGCTGCCCTGCCCGCCGCCGGCGAAGGCGACGGCACGCCGGGTACGTTCGAGTTCGGCGCGCGCCTCCCTTGCCCGCGCTTCCGCCTCGACGCGCTCGACCTCGAGGCCGACCCCGCGCGCCATCATCTCGACCTGCCGACGCAACTGATCCTCGGCCGCGCTCGCGCGCGCGGTCGCCTGCTCGAGCTGGGAGCGCGCGGCGGACGCATCGGCGCTCTGCAACACGACCAGCGGCGCGCCAGCCTTCACCCGCTCGCCCGGGCGCACCGACACCGAGGTGATGCGGCCGGAGAACGGCGCACCCACGCTGGACAGTGCCTGCGGCCGGTAGGCCACCCGGCCCGGGACGGCGGCCGAGGGCGCATCACCGCCGCCGCCGACCTCCTCGATCCTGAGGAAGCCGGTCTGCTCGGGCGTGAGCGTGGTCGCCTGCCGATCGCGCGCCGGCACCGGTATCTTCGCCACCGGCGCTTCGCGGCAACCGGCGGCAATCAGCAGGACAAACAGGGCAGGCATGGCGCGGACGCACCAGCCCGGTGCGACAGCGGCACCCGGGTTACCCATCACGCGCACGGCCTCGGTTCAGGACGATGTATCGGCAGCCTCATGCCTGGTGTTCGGGCAAGCCCCGCTGCCGGGCCCGACCCTGAGTCAGTCTGGAAAGTGCGTGGTATACAGGCATCGCCTTACATCAAGCTTGCGTGCATGTCGCCGGCTGCGACACCCGCGCATCACCGGGGCGGCAAGTCCAGCCCGGCGACCTGACCGACGGTGACCGGGAACACGGGGGCGCGCACCCGGTAGCAGCCGACCTCGGCCGGCGACCGGTGCTGCGTGGCGGCGATCAGCTCGGTGACCGTGAGCCCGCACAGGCGGCCCTGGCAAGGTCCCATCCCGCAGCGGCTGAACGCCTTCATCTGGTTGGGGCCTGCCACGCCACCGAGCGCGAGCCGCCGCAGTTCGCCGGCCGTCACGTCCTCGCAGCGGCAGACGATCGTGCCATCGTCTGCCGGCACGCGCAGCGCGGGCGGCACCTCGTACAGACGATCGAGGAACGGTCGCACGCGCCAGTGCGCCTCCAGCGCGCGCCGTGCAAGCGAGGCACGGCGGTCCCGTTCCGCGGTGTCGATGCGCCGCTGCTGCCACGCCACCGACAGGCCGGACAGTTCGCCGGCGCAGAGCGCAGCCTCGGCGCCACCGATGCCCGCGCTGTCGCCGGCCACCAGCACGCCGGCCGATGTCGTATTGCCCCAGGTGTCGACCACGGGCCGGAAGCAGCGCTGTGCGCCATCCCAGTACTGGTCCAGGCCGAGCGACTGCCAGAGGCTTGCGTTGGGCACCACGCCCTGGTGCAACAGCACGGTGCGGGCGGCGATCCGGTACTCGCGCCCGCGGCTGCGGAAGGCGACCGCCTCGACCCGCGCACCACCCTCGATGCGCAGGTCGGCCGCCGCGGCAAAGGTGGGCACGCCCGCGCGGCGCAGCGCTCCGAGCAGCGACAGTCCCCTGGACAGGTAGCCGGGCGCCAGCAGTGCAGGCAGCAGACGCGTGCCTGCCCGCAACCAGTTGCCGGCAGGCACGGTGCCGACCAGTGCGGCGGGCACCACGCCGGCACGCATCAACTGCACGGCGAGCAGCAGCACCAGCGGCCCGGAGCCCACCAGCACCAGCGGCGCCACGGGCACCATAGCCGCCGACTTCATCAGCACCTGTGCGGCACCGCAGGTCAGCACGCCGGGCAGCGTCCATCCAGGCAACGGTACCGGCCGTTCAAAGGCACCGGTGGCCACCAGCAGGTGGCGCGCGGCGATATGGTGGGTACCGCGCGCGTCGGTGTAGAACAGGTGCCGGTCGGCGCCCGTGTGCCGGCGCTCGACATGCACAGCCTCGTCGTCCGGGCCGGTATCGACCGTGTCGCCGGGCGGCAGCACCGGCGATGCCGGCGGTGTCGGCGCCGCTGGCGCGAGTTCGACCTGCCACACCCGTGCGCCGGGCCGGTAGTCGGCCCCGCAGCCGCGGAATCGCTGGGCAATCGAGTAGCCGTCGGCGTACTCCGCACCGAACAGGAAGAGATCCTGCGGCCGCTGCGTGGTGATCGTCTCGACATTGCGCCACATCTGCCCGCCAGGCTCGGGCTGTTCGTCGAGCACGACCGTACGCAGCCGGTGCCGCCGGGCCTCGAGCGCTGCAGCCATGCCGGCCGGCCCGGCGCCGACGATCGCGAGGTCGAACCGCTCGTCGCTCATCGGGCCGCGCCGCCGCCGGCGCTGCGATGGCCGACCTGGCAGCGTACGACCATGCCAGCCTCCGCCACGACCATGCAGGCCTGCCGGTTGGGCACGCCGTCGATCTCGACCAGGCATTCGAAGCACACGCCCATCATGCAGTACGGCGCACGCAGGCTGCCGGACACGCCACTGATGCGCGAGGCGGAACCGCGCTGGAGCAGCGCACTGGCCACCGGCGCACCCGCCGGCACGGTGCAGGACTCGCCATCGACCGACAGCGTGACGCCCGGTCGGTGCGAATCGGCATCGTCTTCACGCAGGCTGCGGAACATGCGCCTCCCTGACTGCAGCGCTCGGCGCAGCTGTGGCGAAGCGGGCCGCCGAACAATGCGCATACTGCGACGGCAGACGACCGCGGGCGATCGCTGCCGCCACGCCATGCACATGCGCCGCGGCCAGCGTGACGCCACTGTGGCAGGACACGACCCAGGCCCCCGGATGCGTCTGTGAAGCCTCGTAGACCGGCAGGCCGTCCGGCGTCATCACTCGCAGCGCCGCCCAGCTGCGCACGATGCGCAAGCCGCCGATGAACGGGAAGGTATCGACCGCGCGGCGCGCGATCGCGCCCGAATTGCCGATGGTCACCCGGTCGTCGAAGCCGGCGTCCTCCTGCGACGACCCCAGCAGCAGTCCGCCCTCGTCGGTCTGCCGGATGTCGGCGGTCGGGAATGACAGCACCGGCTGTACCTTCTCGGTGACCAGCACCTGGCCGCGCACCGGCCGCACCGGGCAGCGGATGCCGACCATCCGGGCCAGCCGCTCGTTGCCCAGCCCTGCAGCCAGCACGACCTGCGGCACCCATGCACTGCCCCAGGTCGTGCGCACCTCGAAGCCGTCGCCACCGACCACCGGGTCCACCGCCTCGACCGGGGCGCCGAAGCGATGCGTGGCGCCGAGCGCGATGGCCGATTCGTAGAGCGCCCGCAACAGCCGCAGCGGATTCACATGCCCGTCGTAGGGCGTGTACGACGCCCCGACCACCTTCGGTCCCAGCGCCGGCCCGCCGGACAGGCGGCGCTCGAGGCTGCCACGGTCGAGCATCTCGAACTCGAAGCCGAAGTCACCCGCCTCGGACTGTATCCGGCGCATCAGCCGCGCCCGCGCGTCGAACGCGGCGGTGTCGAGGCAGAAGGAAAAGCCGCCGGGCTGCTGCAGACCCGCATCGATGCCGCTGGCATCGCGCAGGCCGCGCGCGAGGTCGACCCACTGCGCGGCCGAATCCCGGGTCAGCTGGTGGTAGGCCGGCACGCCCGCGCCCTTGTCCTGCACCCATACCTGGCCGAAGTTGCCGCGCGCCGCACGCAGAGCGAGGTCGCCCTCGTCATGCACGACCACCCGGCGGCCCTGGCGGGCGAGGCCGTAGGCGATCGACCAGCCGACCAGGCCACCGCCGATGACCGCGAACTCGGGCGTGCCGGTGGCCGCAGCGGTCCTGGGCGCCACCGTCAATCGACCGTCGCGCCCGTTTCGCGGACGATACGGCTCCACAGCGACACGTCCGCCGCGATGATCGCGCCGAACTGTGCCGGGGTAGTCACCAGTGGCTCGGCGCCCTGCGCCGCGAAGCGCTCGACGATCTCGCGCGAGGCCAGCAGGCGATTGATATCGGCATTGATGCGCGTGACCACCGGCAATGGCATGCCCGCCGGCCCGAGGATGCCGAACCAGGGCGTGACATCGAAGCCGGGAAAGCCGGACTCGGCGATGGTCGGTACGTCCTTCAGGAGCGCAGCCCGGCGCCCGCTGGTGACGGCGATCGCGCGCAGCGATCCGGCCTTCAGGTGGCCGATCACCGAGGGCATGCTGGTGAACGTGAACTGGACCTGCCCGGACAGGGTGTCGGTGATCGCGCCCGCCGCCCCCTTGTAGGGAATGTGCGTGAACTGCACCTTGCCCGCGCTGCCCAGCATCGGACCCAGCAGGTGGTTGACCGTACCGTTGCCAGCCGAGCCGAAGCGCACCTCGCCGGGCTTTGCGCGCGCGAGCGCCACCAGTTCGCCGATGTTCCTCACCGGCAGGGGGGCATGCACGGCGACGACGAACGGCACGCTCGCCAGCGTGGCCAGCGGCGTGAAACTCTTCTGGGGATCCCAGGTCAGCCCCTTGTAGAGGCTGGGGTTGATGGCATGGGTGCCGACGAACCCGAGCAGCCAGGTGTAGCCATCCGGCGTGGCCTTGGCGACGAGGTCATTGCCGATGTTGCCGCCGGCACCCGGGCGGTTGTCGACCAGCACCTGCTGGCCCCAGCCATCGGCCAGCTGCTGGCCGATGATGCGCGCCAGCGCGTCGGACGCACCGCCGGGGGTCTGCGGCACCACCAGCCGGATCGCGCGCGCCGGCCACGCCTGTGGCTGGGCAGCCCCCTGGGCCTGCACGCCGGCAGGCACCATCGCGAGCACGGCCAGTGCGCACGGCAAACCGCAAGCAACGGCCCTGGACGGCATTCCATCTCGTCTGCGCTGCATCGAACCCTCCTCCGCCGCGCCTGGCGCGGCACATGCATGGATCGCAGCCGCGGTCTTCCGGGACACGGCTTCACCGGTCCCGGCGCACGGCCGTCGCTGCTGCCTCGGCACGCTCAGCGAGGCCGGTCGCCCGCCAGGGTGATCCGGTGCATCACGCGCCGATGGCCATGGTAATCGTTCACCGGGTTGTGCTGCACGCAGCGGTTGTCCCAGATCGCGATCGAGCCGGGCTGCCAGGAGAATCGGCAGGTGAATTCAGGGCTGACCTGGTGCGCGAAAAGGTAATCGAGCAGCGGCGCGCTCTCGGCCTCCGTCCAGCCCGCGAAGCGCGCGGTGTGCGCGACATTCACATACAGCGCGCGGCGCCCGGTCTCCGGATGGGTGCGCACCACGGGATGCTCGGCGACATACTCGCGCCGCGCGTCGTCGCGGCCGCCATCCCGGATGCGGTCCTCGCGCGTGCGGCTCACGTCCGCCTTCGACGAACTCGACACGCCGGCCAGCGTCGCCAGCGTCGCCTGCAGCGCCGGCGAGAGCGCATCGAGGGCGCGGTACTGGCAGGCGAACAGGGTGTCGCCACCGAACGGCGGCACCTCGCGCGCGATCAGCATGGAGGCCATCGGCGGCTGTTCGAGGTAGGTAGTGTCGGAATGCCAGATGCCGCCGAAGTTGCTGCGCTCGTGCTCCAGCTTGACCACCGGGGTGATCATCGGGAAGCCGTCGAGCCCCTTGATGAACGGATACTCGACCGGCTGGCCGAACCAGCCGGCCAGGCGGAGGTACTGCGCAGGCGACAGCGGCTGGTCGCGGAAGAACAGCACGCCATGCGCCAGCCAGGCCCGGCGCAGGGCGGCAATGACCTCTGGCGGCTGGTCGCTGCACAGGTCGATGCCGTGCACCTCGGCGCCGAGGGCGCCGGCCACGCGGCGCACGTCGAGACCGCCACCGTCGATCATCGCCAAGACCCCCTGCCGCAGGCGCGGTCAGCTGACCGGGTTGGTCAGCGTGCCGATCGGCTCGATCGTCACCGCCACGCTGTCGCCCGCCTTCAGGTACTTCGGCGGGTTGAAGCCGATTCCGACCCCGGCGCAGGTACCGGTGGCGATCAGGTCGCCCGGTTCGAGCGTCATCAGGCCGGAGATCTCCTCGATCAGCGTCGGGATGTCGAAGATCAGGTCGGACACTGGCGCGTCCTGGCGCAGCTCACCGTTGACCCGGGTCTGCAGTTGCAGCTTCGTCACGTCAGGCACCTCGTCGGCCGTGACGATGCACGGGCCCATCGGGCAGAAGCCGTCGAGGCTCTTGCCGAGGAACCACTGCTTGTGCCGATGCTGCAACGTGCGCGCGGTAGCATCATTGATGATCGTGTAGCCGTATACGTGCCTGAAAGCATCGGCCTTCTTCACATGGCGCGCGACCGGGCCGATGACGACGGTCAGTTCGCCCTCGTAGTCGACCGAGTTCGTCGGATCGTTGGCGCTGGGGATCGCATCGCCCGGGCCGGTGACCGAGTTGGGCCACTTGGTGAAGATGATCGGCACGTCCGGGATGGCATCCTTGCCGGCGCTGGCATCGAAGCCCGACTGGTGGAGAT
>CAIQON010000047.1 GCA_903873475.1 uncultured bacterium | reverse complement strand
GGCACACGCCATGAACACGACGGCCTGGGCGATCGCCAGCTCGCCCTCGGGACTGCCGAGGCGCTCGAAGGTCTCGCACGCCTGCAGCGCCAGCGCCAGTGCCCGCGGGTCGGCATTGCCGATGTCTTCGGACGCCATGCGCAGCACGCGCCGCGCCACGTAGCGCGGGTCGCAGCCGCCGTCGAGCATGCGGCACAGCCAGTACAGCGCCGCGTCCGGATCCGAGCCGCGCACCGACTTGTGCAGCGCCGAGATCTGGTCGTAGAACTGGTCACCACCCTTGTCGAAGCGGCGCACGCTCTGGGCAAGCGTCGTCTGCACGAACGCCTGGTCGATGCCGGACACCGCCGCATCGCGCGCGACGGCGACGACCTGGTCGACCAGGTTGATCAGCCTGCGCGCGTCGCCGTCGGCATGGCCGACCAGCAACTCGCGGGCATCGCGCTCGATCGGCGGATGCGGGGACAGCGCCGCCGAGGCACGCTCGACCACTTCGAGCAGTTCATCGTGCGACAGCGGCTTGAGAACGTACACGGCTGCGCGCGACAGCAGCGCGGCGTTCATCTCGAACGACGGGTTCTCGGTGGTCGCGCCGATGAAGGTGACCAGCCCGGATTCGACATGCGGCAGGAAGGCATCCTGCTGCGACGTGTTGAAGCGGTGTACCTCGGCGACGAAAAGCAGCGTACGCCGGCCCGCGTCCGCCGCGGCCTGCGCACGCTCGACCGCCTCGCGGATGTCCTTCACACCGGACAGCACCGCGGACAGCGCGATGAAGTCGGCCTCGACCGACGCGGCGATCAGGCGCGCGAGCGTGGTCTTGCCGACGCCCGGCGGCCCCCAGAGGATCATCGAATGCATGCGACCGGAGGCCAGCGCGGACGACAGCGGCATGCCAGGCCCGACCAGATGGCGCTGCCCGATCACCTCTGACAGCGACGCGGGCCGCAGGCGCTCGGCCAGCGGTGCGTGCAACGGCGGCTGGCGAACGGCACCGCCCGAGGCGTCCCCGCCAGGCGTGCCGCGCGCGACGCGCCGCGCGGCCCCGTGTCCCTCGCCGGAAGGCGGCCCGCCGAACAGGTCGGCAGTCACGACTAGTCGGCCTTGATGCCGGCGGCCTTCACCAGCTGCGTGTAGGTTTCGATCTCGCTGCGGATCAGCGCACCGAACTGCTCCGGCGTGCCGATCGCCGCATCCTGCCCCTGCTGCGTCATGGTCTCGCCCATCGCGGGCAGCTTCATCGTCGCCGCGAGGTCGGCATGCAGCTTGCGTACGATCGCCGGCGGCGTCTTCGACGGCACCACGATGCCCTGCCAGTTGGTCACCTCGAATCCCTTCACCGTCTCGCCGACTGCAGGCACGTCGGGCAGTGCCGCCGAGCGCCTGGCGGTGGTCACGGCGACCGCGCGCAGCTTGCCCGACCTCACCAGCGACAGCGCCGGCGGCATCGTGCTGAAGATGAGGTCGACGCGGCCACCGACGAGGTCGACCAGCGCGGGCCCGCCGCCCTTGTAGGGAACATGCAGCATGCTCGTGCCGGTGGCACGCAGGAACAGCTCCCCGGTCATGTGCAGCGAAGAGCCGGTCCCGCCCGACGCATAGCTGAGCTTGCCCGGGCTCGCCTTCGCCAGCGCGATGAGCTCGGCCACCGTCTTCGCCGGCAACCCCGGATTCACGGCGATCATCATCGGCGAGGTCACCAGCAGCGCCACCGGCGAGAAGTCGCGCAGCGGCGAATAGGCGAGGTCGCGCTTGAGCGCGGGATTGTGGGCGAGCATGCCGACGCTGCCCAGCAGCATCGTGTAGCCGTCAGGCACCGATTGCGCGGCGATCGTGACGCCGACCACGCCGCCGGCGCCCGGGCGGTTGTCGACCACCACCTGCTGGCCGACCACTTCCGACAGCCGCTGCGCGACGGCGCGCCCGACGATGTCGTTGCCACCCCCGGGCGGAAACGGCACGATCATGCGCATCGGCCGGTCAGGGAATGTGATCGGCTGCACGCGCTGCGCATGCAGCTCGGGAGAAACCGCTACGATGACCGCTGCGATGAGCGATGCCGTTGCATGGGTCACACCGGTCCTGCGATCCATTTCATCCGCTCCTTTCGAAATCCGGCATGCGCAGCCTGCACGCCCCAATCACGGATGGTAGCCCCTGACGATGGATACGCGTACGCCGTGGACAGAGCGGGCCAGGATGCTGCGGCGTGACGTGGTGGCGCTGTGGTTCGCGCTGCGCGACCCGCGCACGCCCCGTGCCGCGCGGGTGCTCGGATGGTTGATCGTCGGGTATGCGCTGAGCCCGATCGACCTCATCCCCGACTTCATTCCCGTGCTCGGCTACCTCGACGACCTGGTGCTGCTGCCGCTGGGCATCGCCCTGGTCCTGCGCATGATCCCGGCACCGGTCATGGCGGCAGCTCGCACGCGGGCAGCGCTGCACGATGCGCGCCCGCGCAACTGGGTCGCGGCAGCCCTGATCGTGCTGCTCTGGATCGGGCTCGCCCTGCTCGCGGCCCGGGCGGCATGGCGCATCCTCGGAGGTTGACCAGCTCGCGCGGAAAACAGATGACTTGAACCTTGCGTCGGCCCTAGAATTGTCACGCGAGTGGAGAAGCCACAGCCGTTGCCGATCCGCATCGCGCCGACCAACGAAGTCAGATACTGGGGGAGTTGACCATGATGCCTGCCCGCTCGCACTGGGTAGTGATTGCCGCCGTTACCGTGCTCTCCGGCTGTGCCGCGAGCCCCGAACTCGTGAGCTGCCTCGACCCGAACCGCCGGGTGGCGGTCGAAGTGACCGGCTTCAAGGTCACACCGCCGCCGAAGACCGCCGAGGGCGCGAAGCCCGGAAAGCCCGGCCGCCAGAACGTCACGATGAGCGTGCAGGTACAGGGCAGCAGTGCCTGGGATGTCGGCAGCGCAGTGCTGAAGGCCGAAGGGCGCGCCGAACTCGACGGGATGCTCAAGGAGATCGCCTCCGGTGCCGGCAAGGACACGCGTCCGACCAACGTCGAGGTCGTGATCGTCACCGGCCACAATGATCGCCTGGAAGAGCGCAAGACGCCCGGCCTGAGCGAGCAGCGCGCCAAGGTCGTCACCGATTACCTGGTCAGCAAGGGCGTCAGTTCCAAGGTGATCTTCTGGGAAGGTCGCGGCGCGCGCGATCCGGTCGCGGTCACGAAGTTCTGCGACGCCTGAGGTCGGCCTGCGACGCGCGCGGCCGGCATGGCGCGCGCCAGCTACCCGAGCCAACCCGACCCAACCTGAGACGCCCGCGCGACCCGCGCGGGCGTTTTCATTTGTCCTCGAGCACGTCCGCGCCCCTGGGGGCGGTGAAACGGAACAGGTGTGGCGCCAGCTTCGGGTTGCGTTGCAGGTCCTCGAAACGGATCAGGGTGCGGCTGCCCAGCGCATCGTTGAGTTCCATCGCCGCCAGCACGTCCTGCGCGAAGCCGAGGCGGACGCTGGAGAAGCTGCTTTCATTGCCCTTCGGAACCGCCTCGATCCAGTCGAGGCCGTCCTGCAC
This sequence comes from uncultured bacterium, assembly GCA_903873475.1. Classification (GTDB taxonomy): domain Bacteria; phylum Pseudomonadota; class Gammaproteobacteria; order Burkholderiales; family CAIKXV01; genus CAIKXV01. Next base: position 783 of record CAIQON010000047.1, on the reverse strand, counting down.
CGGTTGCGCCGTGACCGTGAAGGCCTTCTCGATCTCGTTGCTGCCGGCGAGCAGCGCTGCCGGCGTGCCGGTGATCGCACGATCCAGGCGCCGCACCGTCACCTGGTTCAGGTCACGGTCCCAGATCCAGATCCGCTGCCCGTCGCCCACCAGCAGCTGTGAGTACGGCTTCTCGTATTCCCAGCGGAAGCGTCCCGGACGCTGGAACTGCATCTGGCCGGTCGCCTCCTGCACGCGCTTGCCCTTGCGATCGACCACCGTCTGCGTGAACCGCGCCTGCGCCGACTGCGTTCCCTCGATGAAGCCACGCAGCCGCGCCGCTGCTGCCGCGGAGGACGTGGCCGCGGCGGGAGGCGGCGCGCCGCTGCCGGCCACAGCGGCGCCCGCAGGCTGCGGCTGTTGCGCACGGGACAGCGTCGCGCACGGCAGCGTCGCCAGCGCCACCATGGCCATCCGCAGCACGTCGCGCCTGCACGGCACGACGGCCGGACGATCGGCGCGCACGTGCGCCACGGAATGCCTGTTGCGCTCGGGATCGTTCAAAGCTTTCGTATCCGTTCGGTATCGACCACGCGTCCGCCACGCATCTGGATGATCGTGGTGAAGGGATCGGAGGGTGTCGGCAGGTAGTACCAGGATTCCTGCAGCAGACCCCGGTTGACTTCATTGCCGCGATAGTCGGGAGGGCCGGCGCGGCCGAGCAGTTCGCCTTCGCTCATGCCGCGCCGGATCAGGATGTAGGTTTCGAAGGGCAGTCCGCGCGGTGCGCCGGCCGCCGGCGCG
>CAIQON010000046.1 GCA_903873475.1 uncultured bacterium | reverse complement strand
GGCGCCGGCGGCGCGGTCAACGCGTCCGCCACCCTGGTGCGCACCACCTCGCAGAGCAATTTCTGGGAGACCCTGCGTGACAACGTGCGCGCGATCCTCGCCTCGTCGCGTGCACAGACGCAGACTGCGGAAGATCGCGCGCAGCGCGCCGAGCAGGCCCGGCAACTGCGCGAGGAGCGCCTGGCCCAGGCCGAGGCGGTCAGCCGCGCGGGTACCGCATCGACCACGCTGTTCAATACGGTGTTCGGCCAGCCAGGGCAGCAGCAGCCGATCGCGAACGACGTGCGCGACAGCGTCGTGGTCAATCCGCTCGCCGGCACGGTCAACGTGCTGGCCACCGAACGGCAGCACCAGCTGGTCCAGCAGTACCTCGACGGGGTGACCAGCGCGGTCAGCCGGCAGGTACTGATCGAGGCGACGATCGCCGAAGTCCGGCTGAACGACGCCTACCAGGCCGGCGTCGACTGGAGCCGGCTGCGCGGGTTCGGCGGCTTTTCGATCCAGCAGCAGCTGATCGGCAGCAACCTCGGCGCGCCGCCAGTCGTCTCGATCGGCTACACGTCCGATTCCGGCAACGTCGTGTCCGCGATCAAGCTGCTGCAGCAGTTCGGCAACACCCAGGTGCTGTCGAGCCCGAAGATCATGGCGCTGAACAACCAGACCTCGATCCTGCGCGTGACCGACAACTTCGTCTACTTCCAGGTCGAGGCCCAGCAGGGCGCGGTCACCGCTGGCGGTACCATCCAGCCGACCGTGTTCAACACGACCGCCCAGACGGTCCCGGTCGGCGTCGTGCTTGCGGTGACCCCGCAGATCAACGACAGCGGACAGGTCACCCTCACCGTTCGTCCGACGATCACCCGCGTCACCGGCACGGTGGCGGATCCGAACCCGAGCCTGCGCCAGGGCGTCGCGCCGATCCAGAACCTCGTCCCGGTGATCCAGACACGCGAGCTCGAATCGGTGCTGCAGGTGGTGAGTGGACAGACCGTGATCCTTGGTGGCCTGATGCAGGACGACATCTCGCGCAACCGTGACGGCGTGCCCTGGCTGTCCCGGCAGCCAGGCATCGGCGACATCTTCAGCTTCCGCAACGAGCGCGTGACCAAGACCGAACTGGTGATCTTCATCCGGCCGACGGTGGTGACCAACCCGACGCTGCAGAGCGACGAACTGAAGTTCTTCCAGCGCTTCCTGCCGCAGGGTGATGCAGGCCCGTCCACCGTGCCGGTCGGCGCACCCGAGCCCGGCGCCCGGGCAGTGCCCGGCAACTGACCCCGGCACGCCGCAGCCATGAGTCTCTTGATGAAGGCGCTGCAGCAGGCTGCACGCAACCGCGGTGCAGGCCCATCCGGGCCGGATGCCGAGCCTCGGCTGCAGCCCGCGGGCACCGTCGGCGACCCGCCCCCCCTGCCCGCAGCCACTGGGTCGCAGCCCGGCGGCGAGACACTGCCGCCCATGCCGGACAGGTACGAGACCAGCCGCCCCGGCGCCGAACTGAGCCTGGAGCCGCTCGGCGACGAGTCGGCCAGCGCCGCCCCCCGCGCCGGCGACGAGACGCCACGCGCATCGGCACGCATCCCCGGCAACCCGCGCGCACAACCGCCGCTCGCGTCCGGCGCGGTTCCGGCGGCCGTTCCGGCAGCGGTCATCGCGGCTGACCCACATGAGCAGCGCCGCGCGCAGCGCTGGAGCGGCGACCTGCAGGAAGATGAAGCCATGCCCCATGCCGAGGGCGCCGGCATGCGCGGAGCCGAGCGTCAGCGCCAGCGTGCTCCGGGCCGCGGCGAAGCCTCCCCCGCCCGCGCCGGGTCGGTGCTGGCGGCCGGGGCCGGTGCAGCACGGGCCGGTGCACTGTCACGGGTCACACGGCTGCAGTGGATCATCGCCAGCGGATTCATTGCCGGTGCGTTGCTGTTCGTCTATTTCTACATCCAGATTTCCTACCCGGGGCTTCTGCAACGCGGATTCCGGCAGCCTTCCCTGATGGCGCCTGCGGCGACCCGGCCGGCGCCGTCGATGGCCGCCGTACCGTCGCCAGACACGACCACGGCGACAGCGACGGCCGGCACCGTGGACATCGGTACCGTGCCACCAGCAGACACCCTGCCAGCGCAGCAGGGCGCGATGCACACGCCCCCGGGTTCACCGCCTTCCGGACGGGCAACCCCTGCCGATGTGCCTGCTGCGCTTGCGGCATCCCCGCTGCTCAATCCGCCGCCCGGCAGCGATACCCGCGCCGCGGGGTCCCCCGTCACGTCGGCACCGGCGCAGGCCGGCACGGTCAGGACGGCGCCAGCACCGGGTGCACGCGCTGCCGCACCGGCGGGGCCCGCCGCCCCGGCAGCCGCACCGGCGCGGGCGCCGGACACGGCAACGACGCGTGCGTCGACACCGCCGCCGGCCGCTGACTCGATCCAGGTAACCCGTGGCAGCAGTGCCCTGCCCGTGAACCCGGCGCTCGCCGATGCGTTCGACCACCTTCAGGCGGGGCGCATCGAACCCGCCCAGCGGCTCTACAGCCAGGTCGCGGCTGCCGAGCCGCGCAACGTCGATGCCCTGCTCGGGCTGGCGGCGGTGGCGCAACTGGGTAACCAGCCCGACGCGGCGAATCGTCTCTGGCTGCGCGTGCTCGAGGTCGAGCCGCGCAACGCGCATGCACAGGCCGCATTGCTCGGCCAGCTGGGCAGGGCCGATCCGGCAGCAGCAGAGTCGCAGCTGAAGACGCTGATCAGCCGTGAGCCCTCCCCGTTCCTGTATTTCACGCTGGGCAACCTGTACGCCGACCAGAACCGCTGGGCACAGGCACAGCAGGCCTGGTTCCAGGCGCATCACCTGCAGCCAGGCAATGCAGACTATGCGTTCAACCTGGCGATCGGCCTGGAACGGATCTCCCAGCCGCGGCTGGCGATCACCTACCTGCGCACCGCGATCCGGCTGGCGGAAGCAGGTACGCGCCCGAACTTCGACGTGGCAGCGGCACGCAGGCGGGCAGCGCTGCTCGAAGCGGCACACGGAGCACCCTGAACGTGGCGGACCCGCGCAGGAAGCTCCGGCTCGGCGAACTGCTGGTTCAGCAGGGGCTGCTGTCGGTCGACCAGCTGCGCATCGCGCTGACCGAGCAGAAGCGCCAGAACGTCCCGATCGGCCGGCTGCTCGTGCAGCTCGGGTTCGTGTCCGAAGACGTGATCCGCGACGTCATGGCGCGCAGGATCGGCCAGGAGAGCATCGATCTCGCCCAGGTGGTGATCGACGCCGAAGCACTCGCCCGGGTACCCGAGGAATTCGCCCGTCGCAACCGGGTGCTGCCGATCGCCTACGACGAGCAGAAGAACCTGCTGACCCTCGCGACCACCGATGTGTTCAAGGTGGTCGTGCTAGACCAGCTGCGCGCCAACCTGGGCGGCGGGGTCGAGCTGCGCACGCTGCTCGCGACCGAGGCGCAGATCGAGGAGTCGATCGACAAGTTCTACGGCTTCGACCTGTCGGTGGACGGCATCCTCGAAGAGATCGAGACCGGCGAGATCGACTACCAGAGCCTGCAGGTGGCCGAAGGCGAATACACGCAGCCGGTGGTGCGGCTGGTGGGCGCGCTGCTCATCGACGCGGTGAAGCGGGGCGCATCGGACATCCACTTCGAGCCAGAGCAGGCGTTCCTGCGCATCCGCTTCCGGATCGACGGCGTGCTCGAGACGATCCGCAGCCTCCACAAGACCTACTGGCCGGGCATCGCGGTGCGCGTGAAGGTGATGAGCGGCATGAACATCGCCGAGACGCGTGCGCCACAGGACGGCCGCGTGTCGATGAACCTGTCCGGGCGGCCGATCGATTTCCGGGTATCGACCCAGCCGACGATCCATGGCGAGAACATCGTGCTGCGCGTGCTCGACCGCGAGAAGTCGATCATCAGCCTCGACCGGATGGACCTGACCGACCGCCAGCGCGAGAAACTGCTGCTGATGCTGGCCCGTCCCGAGGGCATCCTGATCGTCACCGGACCGACCGGCAGCGGCAAGACGACCACGCTGTACTCGCTGCTGTCCCAGGTCAACGACGAGACGGTCAACATCATGACCCTCGAGGATCCGGTCGAGTATCCGGTGACCCTGATGCGCCAGACCTCGGTCAACGAGAGCGCAAAGATGGAGTTCGCGAACGGCATCCGCTCGATCATGCGCCAGGATCCGGACATCATCCTCGTGGGCGAGGTGCGCGACCACGACACCGCCGAGATGGCGTTCCGCGCCGCGATGACCGGCCACCAGGTATTCACCACGCTGCACACGAACTCCGCGCTCGGCGCATTCCCGCGCCTGCTCGACATCGGCATATCGCCCGACATCATGGCCGGCAACATCATCGGCGTGGTCGCACAGCGGCTGGTGCGGGTGCTCTGCAAGGAATGCCGCGAGCCCTATGCGCCCTCGCCCGAGGAACTGCGCCTGATTGCCCGGCCGGTGCGGCAACTGTACCGCCCGGTCGGCTGCAGCCACTGCAAGGGCAAGGGCTACCGCGGCCGCACCGCCATCATGGAGATCCTCGTGATGGATGGCGAGATCGACGAACTGGTCGCCCGCCGCGCGACGCTGCGCGAGTTGCGCACCACCGCGATGGCGCGCGACTTCCAGCCGCTCGCCGACGAGGCAATCGAGCGCGTGGTCGACGGCACCACCAGCCTGGTAGAAGTGGCGCGCACGGTCGACCTGACCGGCCGCTACAACTGACCCTGGCGGCGCCGGACCGGCCTGGCGAGACCCCACCCAGCGATGGCAACCTTCCAGTACAAGGCAGTCGACCGCACCGGGCGCACCGCACGCGGCAGCCTCGACGCGATGAACGATGTCGACCTCGAGCTGCGGCTGCGCCGGATGGGGCTCGACATGATCTCGTTCCGGGCGGTGGAGCCACGCAGCATCCACGCGCTCATGGCGGTCAAGCGCCAGGACGTCATCAACCTCGTGTTCGACCTCGAGCAGATCAGCCGCGCCGGCATCCCGATGCTCGACGGCCTGCGCGACCTGCGCGACGGCATCGAAAACCCGCGCCTGCGCGAGATCCTCACCTCCGTGGTCGAGGACATGGAAGGCGGGCGCCTGCTTTCGCAATGCCTCGCACAGCATCCGGCCATCTTCAACAACGTTTTCGTGAGCCTGGTGCGCGCCGGCGAGCAGTCGGGGCAGATGACCGAGGTGCTCGAGAACCTCGGCACGACGCTGCGCATGCAGGACGAACTCGCCGCACAGACACGACGCCTGCTGGTCTACCCGAGCGTGGTGCTGCTGGTGGTGCTGGTGGTGATGGCCTTCCTGTTCACCTACCTCGTGCCGCAGGTGACCGGCCTGCTGCGCACGATGAGCATCGCGCTGCCGCTGCAGACGCGGATGATGATCGGCGTGTCGGAGGTGGTGCGTGCCTACTGGCCCCTGCTGATCGCCACGCCGGTCGTGGCGGCGGTGGTGGCGGTGTCGCTGGTGCGCACGAGCGACCGCGCGCGCTTTGCATGGGACTACGTGAAGCTGCACGTGCCGGTCACAGGGCCGCTGCTGCAGAAGGTGATCATGGCGCGCTTTGCCAACGTGTTCGCGCTGCTCTATCGCTCCGGCATCACCATCCTCGAGGCCCTGCGCACGAGCGAGGCGATCGTCGACAACCGCGTGATCGCAGAATCGATCGCACGGGCCACCAGCGAGATCAACGCAGGGGTCAGCCTGACCGATGCCTTCCGCGACCTGGGCACCTTCCCGCCGCTGGTGATCCGGATGCTGCGCGTGGGCGAGGCCACCGGTGCACTCGATACCGCCCTGGCCAACGTCACCTACTTCTACAATCGCGACGTGCGCGAATCGATCGAACGCGGACTCAAGCTGCTGGAGCCGGCACTGATCTTCGTGCTCGGCATGTCGCTGCTGCTGATCATGTGGGCTGTGCTGTCACCGGTGTACGACATCCTTGGCAAACTGAAGCTGTGAGCTCCCTTCCCCAGACACTGACGACAACCGTATCAGCTCGCCGCTGCCGCTCGGGCGCGCGCCCGGAGGACGCCTGACATGGCGATCGGCGAACGGCTGCTGCTCTGCGTCGGCGCTGGCCAGGCGACACTCGGACGCTGGCGCGGCAAACGGCTGGTCGGTTGCGAAACCTTCGCCAGCGACGAGGACGGCCTGCGGCGCTTCGGCGCGGCACTCTCGGCCAATCGCAGGCTGACGATCCAGGCGCTGGTCGACGCGGTCGAGGAAGACTACCGCACCGAACTGCTGCCGCATGCCAGCGGCCGGGAACGCACCGCGCTGGTCCAGCGCCGGTTGCGCCAGCTGTACCGGAATTCGCCGTACAACGCGGCGGTGCTGCAGGGGCGCCAGGGCGAGCAGAGGCGCGATGACCGCTACCTGTTCGCCGCGCTGACGAACGCCGATCTGTTCGCGCCCTGGGCGGAAGCGATCGAGGAGGCGAAGATCGCGTTCGTGGGCCTCTATCTGCTGCCGCTGGTGATGACGTCGCTGGCCGAAAGGCTCGGCATCGATCGCGCACCGACGCTGGTGATCACCGCGACCGCAAGCGGCCTGCGCCAGACCTTCATCGAGGACGGACAGTTGCGGGTAAGCCGCCTCACGCCGCTGGCACGCACCGTCGGACGCAGCGAGGCCGGCCACGGCGACGCCGGCATGCTGGTCGAGGAGGTGGGCAATACACGCCTGTACCTCGAAGCCCTCAAGCTGCGCGGACGCGACGATCCCCTGTCGGTCACGCTGGTCGACATCGACGACAGCCTCATGCACGCGGCCACCGCGCTCGAACAGCAGGGCAACAACATCCACTGCGTACGCGTGGGCGCGGCGACCCTCCTGCAGAAGCTGCCGCTGTCGGCGCAGATGCTCGCGCAGACCCCCGACGCCCTCGCGCTGACGCTGCTCGGCCTGCACTCGCCGACGGTCAACCTCGCGCCCGCGCCGTCGATGCGCCGGTTCAGGGTCCTGTCGATCCAGCGCTCGCTCCATGCGGCGACCGGTGCGATCGGCTTGGTGGGTATCGCGTTCGCGCTCGCCAACGTCTGGCAGCACCGCCAGTTCACTGCGCAGGCCGAATCGCAGCGGACCGAGATGTTGCGCTGGCAGGAACAGTACATGGCCGTCACCCGCCAGTTCCCGGCGGCGCCTGCACCGTTCGAGACGCTGCGACAGACGGTCGACGCCGCCCGCACGATCGCGGCCCAGACGCGAACACCAGAGCGTGCGTTCTCGGTGGTCTCGGCCGCACTCGATGCGCGCTCCGAGATCGGCCTGCGCCGCCTCACCTGGCGCCTGGGCGAGCCGATGGCCGACACGGACACCCAGCGCGGGGGCGGGTCGCGGCCAGCCCCCGGCCAGGCCACCGGCACGCGCGTCGAGAGCATCGCCATCGATGCCGAGATCATCGGCTTCTCCGGCGACCTGCGCGCCGCCATCGCGAGCATCGAAGGCCTCGCGCAGCGGCTGCGCGAGGACGTGCGGGTACAGTCCGTCGCCATCGCGCGCCTGCCCTTGAACCTCAACCCGGGCGCCAGCCTGTCCGGCAACACGCTGGAGCGCACCGAACAGGGGGGCGGTTCCACGTTCCGGCTGCTGGTCCAGCTGCGCAAGGCCTCGCCATGAGCGCGGCAGGCCGATCGCCCTACACACCACCAGCCCTGCTGCTGGCGCTGGTGACGCTCGTGGTCTGTGCGCTCGGCTGGTACAGCTATCGCATCGCCGACGGTGGTCGCGTCGCGGCAGCCCAGCAGCAGCGCGCGCTCGACGAGGCGCGGCTGCGTTTCCAGCGCTCCGGCGAGGAGCGGGACCTGCTCACCCGCTATGCGCCCGAATACAGGGCGCTGGACAGCCACGGCTTCATCGGTGCGGAACAGCGGGTGAACTGGATCGACAGCCTGCGCGTGGCTGGCGAGCGGGTAGGGCTGCCGGGCGTGCAGTACCAGATCGGCGCACAGATGCCATACCGGCTGCCGGAGCAGCCACAGTCGATGCTCGCGCAGTCGCCGATGACCATCGAGTTGCGCCTGGTGCACGAGGGCGACCTGATGCGTTTCCTGCGCGCGCTGGCAGCCCAGCGGTCAGGCGTGTTCCTGCTGAACGAATGCACGCTCGAGCGGCTGGCCGCCGATCCCGTCGGGGGCGGACAGCCGAACCTGCGCGCTGACTGCGAACTGTCCTGGGTCTCGGTGCCAAGGCCTGCCGGAGCGGCGCAATGACCCGCTGGCGCAGCCGCGCCCCCTGCGCATGGCAGCCGGTCGCTGCCGCGGCCATCGCGCTGGCGGCGGCCTTGTCTGCCTGCGCGGGCACTGCAGCCGCGCAGGACGGCATCGGCCGGCTGTTCTTCACGCCCGAGCAGCGTGCGCAGCTCGATGAATCGCGGCGCCGTCCGCTCGCGCAGCAACCGGCGCGAGACCTCTCCGGTGCCCCGGCGCCAGCGCAGTCGCGGTCGCTGTCGGTGGACGGCATCGTCCGGCGCAACGATGGGCAGGCGACCGTATGGCTGAACCGGACGCCGACCGTGGCACCACAGGCCAGCGGCGCGGTGCGGATCGGTCCGGTACGGGATGCGGCCGACGGCGCGGACCTGCGCCTGCCGGACAACGACCGGCGCATCCGCATCAAGGTCGGCCAGGAAGTCGACCTCCAGTCGGGGCAGATCCAGGAGCGCTACCGGCAGCCGGTACCGCCTGCCGCGCCGCCCTCGGCACCGGACGCGGGTGCCCGGGTCGACGCGGCGAAACCGGCCGCATCGGGCACGGCCGGCAAGGTGGAAGGCGAGCCCATGCCTGCCGCGCGCGGGGACACACCGCGCGCGCCGGCACGCGACGCGGCCGTCGAGCGGATGCTGCGCGAACTCGGGCGCAGGCTGGACGAGCCGCCGCGCGAACCGGTTCGCCCCGGTGATCCTGCCCCATGAGCCACCCGACGGACGCATCGATGGACCGACGCATGGACGCACGGGTGCGCCGCGCGGGTCGGGCCGGCGCGGCGCGGCGCCAGTCAGGCGTCGCACTGATCGCGCTGGTGGTGTTCATCGGCATCGCAGCCGCCGTGTTCGTCGTACGCAGCCTGGATGCAGACGCGGTCGTCGCCCGGCAGAACCAGCGCAATGCGGACGTCCTGCAGTCGGCACGCGAGGCCCTGCTCGCCTATGCGGCCAGCGACACCAACCGCCCCGGTTCGCTGCCCTGCCCGGACATCGACGGCGATGGGCAGGCGTTGCCCGGGGTCGAGTACGTCGGCAATGGATGCCAGTCCTACATCGGCCGGCTGCCCTGGGCACTGCTGCGCATCCCGGAGTTGCGTGACGCGAGCGGAGAGCTGCTCTGGTATGCGCTGTCGCCCGGTTTTCGCGATGCGGGTCCTGTCACCGGCAATCCCGGATTCGTCAACCCGGACACCCCGGCCACGCTCACGATCGGCGGCTTGCCCGGAGCCTTCGGTGCGATCCTGTTCGCGCCCGGCACGGCCGTGCAGGGGCAGGTGCGCAGCGGTGCCGGGTTCAACGCACTGGCCAACTACCTCGACGGAGTGAACGCCACGACCACCACTGCATTCTCGGCGGCACTGCCCGACGCGGCGTTCAACGACCGCCTGCTCCCGGTATCGGCTGCCGATCTGGTGGCGATCTCCGAACGCCGCGTATCGAAGGAGCTTGCCGCCGCCCTGAACCAGTATTTCGAGGTCTACCGATTCCTGCCGTCGCCGGCAGCGTTCGACGACGTGCAATGCGTCGCCCCGGGCTTCGTGCCGGCCGGGGGCTGCCAGCCGGCGCCAGGCGTGCTCGCCGGGCGGCTCCCGGCTTCGATCACCCCGGAGGCGTATGCCGCGGTCGGTTCCGGCCTGCGCAGCGCACTCCTGAACGGCAACACCGTCCCGACAAGCCAGCACGATCGGGTCTGGTTCCAGCTTCAGCGCTGGCGTGAGCATGTCGTCTACATCGTGTCCCCGAACTGCGCAGGGCCACCGGCGAACGACTGTGCAGCGGGCACGCTCAACATGCGCACGCCAACCGGCAATATCGACGGCGCACGGTTTGCCCTGGTGATGGGCGGGTCGACCGCTGCCGGCCAGTCGCGCACGACCGCAGCTGACAAGTCCGGGCTGGCCAACTACCTGGAGGGGCAGGCGCTGTCGGCGGCGCAGGCGCTTGCCGCGGGCGCCGTCCCGGCGCAGATCCTGGTGCCAACCGGCACGGTCACGGCAGTGCAGGGGGGCAATTGAACGGATCACCCTGCAGGAGCAGGCGGCCGTCGCGGGCACCGGCAAGGGCGCGCGGTGTGTCGCTGGTCGAACTGGCGATCGGGCTGCTGATCCTGTCGCTGATCATCGGCGGGCTGCTGGTACCGCTCGCCAGCCAGCTCGAGCAGGGCCGCGTGAGCCAGACGCAGCGGCAACTGGACGAGATCCGCGAGGCGGTGATCGGCTTCGCGCTTGCGAACGGACGCCTGCCCTGCCCGGCATCGGCGGTATCCAATGGCGTCGAGAGTCCGCCCGGCGGCGGTGCCTGCACCGATCCGTGGAACGGCTTCGTGCCGGCGGTGACACTCGGGCTGTCGCAGGTGGACGAGCAGGGCTATGCGATCGACGCGTGGGGCCTGACCCAGAACCGGGTGCGCTACGCGGTGACCACCGCCAATGCCAGCGCCTTCACCACCGCCGGCCAGATGCGCACCACGGGCATGCCCGGGCTGTCGCCCGACCTGCGCGTCTGCCGTTCCGGTGCCGGTATCACCGGCGCGGGCAATGCGGCGAACTGCGCGGCGGCAGACGTACTGTCGCAGAACGCGGTCGCCGTCATCTATTCGCTGGGTGCCAATGCGGCCACGGGCGGCCAGTCGTCCGATGAAGTGCAGAACCCGAACCCGAACAGCGCCAACAACGATCGCGCGTTCGTCAGCCGCGTGCGCGGCGCACCCGGCACCGCCGCAGCCGAGTTCGATGACCTGGTGACCTGGCTGTCTCCGAACATCCTCTATTCGCGGCTGGTCATGGCTGGCCAGTTGCCCTGAGCGGACGAGCCGCGGCACGCACGGTGCATCGCGCATCGCGCATCGACGCCGGCGCCGGCGCGGGCGGCGACAACCGCCCCCCGTTCGATCAGCGCGCGGGCTCGAGCGTGAACCGGACCGCGCCCGCGTGGTTGCTCGACAGCTTCAGTTCGAAGCCATGTTCGGCCGCCAGCCCGGCCACCTGGTAGAGGCCGACCCCGAAGCCGTTGCACGACTCGACCGGCTCCTGAAGCAGGTGCCCGGCGATGGACGGCTCGACTGCGGCACCGCTGTCGGTCACCGACAGTTGCACACCGTCGAGCGTGGACAGTTCGATATGGACGGCGACCGCCGGATCCAGTTGCCGCTTGACCCATGCGTTCTGCAGCAGGTTGTCCACCGCGCAGTCGAACAGTTCGAGCGGCAGCAGGCTGCCGTCGAGCGTGCCCCGGCTGGACAGATGCACGCCGTCCTGCCCGACCCGGCGCTGCAGGGCCTGCCACCACTGGCCGGCATCGACCCGGGTGAGCGCGCGCAACTGCGGCCGGGCGAGCTTCTCGAGCGTACGTTCCAGCCGTTGGGCGATCTGCGGCAACTGCCTGCGCATCAGGGCCTGCAATTCGACCGCACGGGCACCATCGCTCGACTCGACCGCAGCGCACAGGGCCTGCAGCGACTGCAGCAGGTTCTTCACGTCATGGGTCAGGCGCGCACCGGTCTCGTGGATGGCATGTTCGTACGCATGCCTGCGCTCGCGCTGCTCGCGCTGTTTGGCATCGTAGAAATCACCGAGCAATTGCGCGAGCAGCGCGGCGTGGAGCTTCAGCGCCGGCGTCGGCTGCATGTGCGTGTAGAGCTGAAGTGAAAGCCCGCGCGCCGACAGCTCGATCCGGTGGCGCGTGACGGTGCCCAGGGAGCCATTGCTGCCGCCGGCGCTCCACTGCACCCCGGCAGCCCAGGGCAGCTGCGACAGCTCGCCGATTGCGCCTTGCAGGAAGCGCTCCGGGTCGCGCTGGCGTTCGGCCAGCTGCGCAAGGCTGCGCATCCATTTTTCGAACGGCAGCCCGACCGACAGCAGGTGCCCCGACATCACCTGGCTCAGGCCACCGAAACCGCCGCGCGGGTTCCACAACCACGACAGCACGACCAGCAGCGCGGCAATCGCGATCAGTGCCTGCGCAAGCGTGAACAGGTAACCCTCGTCGCCACGCACCGCGCCCAGCACGAGGCTGCCCAGCACCAGCACCGCGACCAGCAACAGCAGCAGCATCGAATAGATGAGATCGATGACCACCGGGGCCTCGACCGACGGCTCGACCGATCGCCGCAGCGGCAAGGCCGGACGCATCATTCCGGCCGCAAGCGCGACCAGCGGCAGGATGAACTGCACGACCACGGTCAGCAGCCCCGGTATCTCCCCACCCGGACCCAGGCGTGGAACCACCCACAGCAGCAGCAGGCCGAGCAGGAACAACGAGGCCAGCAGGGTCCCGGCGCGCTCGCGCGACTGACCCGTCCGCGGGACCTGGCCGGCGATCAGCGCGAACAGCACGCAGATCCACAGCGCAGCCAGCCACCATGTCGCCAGCAGGGCAAAGCCGACCCCGACTGCGATGAGCGCAAGACCGGGGCGCGAATCGATCCGGCGCTGCGCCCGCCACAACGGCTGCCAGATCAGGAACAGGCCGATAGGGTGAGCCACAACGCGCGCGCCCACCAGGCGTCGATATCCCAGGCGAGCGCCGCATGCAATGCCAGCAGCATCATGGCCAGCACCCACTGCGGCTGCATGCCGGACAACCGGGAAAGGGGGGCGCCGGACACAGCCCTGCGCTCGATCAACGGCGCACCCCGCACGGGCGGGGTGCAGGCGGGATACCCCGGGCATCGTGCGGCGCACCCGGTGCGGTGCTGGCTATCGCCCGGCAGGCGTTCGATCGCGGTACGCTCGACGCTGGCGTGGCGTGCAGCCGGCGTCCGCGCCTGTGTGCCTGCGAAATCCACCCAGAGCGACCCGCCTCCAGCCCGTACATGTCCGTCCAGCAAAGCCTCGAACCGATCACCGCCCATCGTCCCGGGCAAGGGCTGCGGCTGTTCGCGGTGGTCCGCTTCACCCTGCTGGAGGCATGCCGTTCGCCGCTGCCCTGGCTGCTGCTGGCCGCGCTCGGCTGTGCGCTGGCCGCGAGCGGATTCGCCGCCTCGCTGGCGCTCACCGAGGGCGCGCGCTTCCGTGCCGCGCTGTCGGGCGGCGGCGTGCGCATTGCGTGGGTGTTCATATTCGCAGTCTATGTCATCGCAAGCCTCGCCCGCGAGATGAACGAACGCGGCTTCGAAGTCGCACTCGGACTGGAGCTCGACCGTGGCACCTGGGTGCTCGGCAAGCTCGTCGGGTTCCTGCTGCCCGCCCTCGTGTCGACGCTGCTGCTCCTGCCCGTGCTGACGGCGATCGCCTCACCCGCAGGTGCCGCCGCATGGTGCCTGTCGCTTGCGTTCGAACTGTCGATCGTCATCGCCGCCGCGCTGTTCTTCACGCTCAGCCTGGGCAGCGTGCCCGCCGCTGCCGTGCTGACCGCGGGCTTCTACCTGCTCGCGCGGACGATCGACGCGCTGCTGTTGATCGTCACATCTTCGCCACTGATCGCCCCCGGCGCGTGGCGCGCGTTCGCCGAATTCGCGGTCGGCGCCTTCGCATGGTTGCTGCCGGCGCTCGGTCGCTTCACCCAGGGCAGCTGGCTGATCGACCAGGCGCCGGCCTTTCCGGCGCTGGCGCTGATGGGCCTGCAGTGCGCGGTGTATGTCGCCCTCCTGTCGACTGCAGCCCTGGTCGACTTCCATCGACGCGACCTGTGAGCAACCTGCGCTGGCCCTTCCGGCTGGCGCCTGATCGGGCGCAGCGCCCCTGGCGGGCAGTGCCAGCGCCGATCCGGCTGGGCCTGGCGCTGGCGCTTTGCGCACAGTTGGCCACCCATGCGCTCGTGCCGCCTCCCTTCGCCCGCGCACACGACCTGGCGGATGCGCCTTCGGTGGCCACCATGCGGGTGGCTGCGCTGGGCGACCGCGTGGCGCTGGCACAACTGGCCACGCTGCATCTCCAGTCGTTCGACAACCAGCCGGGCATCAGCATCCCGTTCGCGGAACTCGACTACGGCAAGGTCGTGCGCTGGCTGTCGATGCTGTCCGACCTCGACCCGGAAAGCCAGTATCCCTTCCTGCTTGCAGCCCATGTGTATGCATCGGTGCCTGAT
This sequence comes from uncultured bacterium, assembly GCA_903873475.1. Classification (GTDB taxonomy): domain Bacteria; phylum Pseudomonadota; class Gammaproteobacteria; order Burkholderiales; family CAIKXV01; genus CAIKXV01. The sequence continues at coordinate 904 of CAIQON010000046.1, read as the reverse complement.
CCGGCTCGCCAGCGCGCGATGCTGGCCTTCATCCACGAGCGGTTCGCGGCTGATCCGTCCCGCCGCTGGCGCTGGCTCGCCCACGCATCCATCGTGGCGCGCCACCGCCTGCACGACCTGCCGCTGGCCATACGCTATGCCCGGGCGATCACCGAGCAGGCGACCGGGCGATCGGTGCCGGGCTGGGCACGGCAGATGTCGGTTCTCCTGCTGGCCGACACGGGTGAGAGCGAAGCCGCGAAGATCCTGCTCGGCGGGTTGCTGGACGCCGGTTCGGTGACCGATGCCCAGGAGTTGCGGTTCCTGCTGGAACGGCTCGAGCCTGCATCCACTCGCTGAGTCTTCGACACGATCGCCGATATCTCGACACCCGGATTTCGTGTGACTGCGCGCGATGACAGCCGCCACCCCGGACGTATCGCAGCCGACCGCCTGTTTCCGCACGATGCAAGCGTGCACTTTTCCACGAAAACTGCCTGCACCGCTCGCCATGGCTGCAACCTCGCCTCCGGCACGGGTCTTGCGGTCTAATGGCGCATCTGTCCGATGACAGCGACAGCAAAGGAAACCTTCCATGCGGATGCATCAACGTGGCTTCACCCTGATCGAGATCGCGATCGTGCTGGTCATCATAGGCCTGCTGCTCGGCGGCGTGCTCAAGGGCCAGGAACTGATCACCAGCGCCCGCGTGCGCAACCTGATCTCTGCGCAGGATGGCGTGAAGGCCGCCTTCTTCGGCTTCCAGGACCGCTTCCGCGCATATCCCGGCGACTACAGCCAGGCCACGCAGAACATCGCGAACATGACGACCACCTGCGGTGGTGGCAACGGCGACGGCAACGGCGTGATCACCAACGGCACCATCCCGGAGTCGATCCTCGCCTGGGAACACCTGTCGAAGGCC
>CAIQON010000045.1 GCA_903873475.1 uncultured bacterium | reverse complement strand
CGTCGAACCGGACGGCTACTCCGGTCCGTGCTCCAGCGCGAAGGAGAGCGTGGCGTGCAGCCCGTTCTTCGTGCCCTTTGCAGGGTCCTCGGGCGGCGCGTCGTAACTCGCGGCGATGACGTTGAGGCCCTGGTTGCGTACGCGGAAGGTGAACAGCCCATCCTTGCCGGTGATCGCAGGCTTCGCCTCGGGGTCGTTCACGTAGTCACGGATCACGCGCGCGCCTGCAACCGGCCTGCCGTTGAACAGCACGCGCACGGTCATCTGTTCGTTCAGGTGGTGCGGTAATGTCGGCTTGACGGGAACGACCTGCAGCACCTGCCCGGGGATAGGCCCGAGCGGCGACTTCATGGGTCCGGTCAGGCGCACTGCGTACTTGATGTAGCGACCGCTTTCCTTCGCATCGGGCACTTCGTCACGGCCCTTGTTCACCCACTTGCCGTCCGCCTGCCGGCTCCAGAAGCCGTTGTCGAGCACCAGGGCAAGCACGGACGGCTTCGAAGCCAGGTCGAACAGCACGAGGTGGTCGGTCTTGCGCACGCCCGACTTGACGGCCGCACCGGAGGCGTCGAACGCGGACACCTCGCGGATGCGCTCGAAGCGCCGGATCATGTCGAGGTCTTCGGCGCCATGGCCGTACACCACCGCCATCTCGCCCGAGCGCTGCGCCATCCATACGCCGTGGGCGCTTGCCTGCCCGATCGATGCAACCATCAGCAGCGCAGTGAATGCGCCGATCGCTTTCTTTACCATAGCCCCTCACGTGGCAGACGTGCGCGAAGGATTCGCGCATCATGCAACCGGGTGGCGATTATAGGAAAGCTGATCTACAAAGGCAACCCGGTTGCATAAGGGCGTTGCATGAGGATTGAAAGGCGATCAGGACTGCAGGGGCCTGCGGTCGTTGAGCGCCAGCCATCCGCGCACGATGCGGTAGGTCGCCCAGATGCCCAGCGCGAACAGGCCGATCGCCCAGGTCGCGAAGCCGATCAGCACGATCGTGAGCGGCAGCGACACCATCACGACCAGCAGCGCCCACAGTGCCGCGTACCAGAAGGTACGGATCTGCCAGCGGAAATGCGATTCGAGCCAGGTCCCGGCGACGTCGCCCCGCTTCACGTAGTTGATGACCACGGCGATGATCGACGGCCAGCCGAACAGGAAGGCGCCGATGAGGGTGGCCGCGCCGAAGGCGCCGATCACCAGCGACGTCGCGTGCAGCCCGTACACGACGTGCGTCAGCGTGACCAGTGACGGATCGGGCATCGTCGGCTCGATCGGTGCGGGGTTCAGGGTCTGCGGCAGCATGGGTGGGCAACCTTCCGTTGGGCGCTCTGCGGGTCGTGCCGGATGGCACGGTACACCGGTGCGAGGCCGCACACGCGCCTCGCCGTATCCGAAGTGTACTCAGCCGCCGCTGCCGAGCAGTATCTTCAGGTCGCTCTCGAGTTCCGATGCCGCAGCCTTGTCCGTGATGTACACCGGGATACCCGAGCCTGCCATGCCACCAGCGACGAAGACTACCGAGACGATGCGCCCCTGCACCGCCACCGCCACCAGCCGGCGCTGGTGCGCGAGCAGCGCCGCCTGGATCGCTTCCTGATGCGCAGGCGCCACGTCCAGCCGCAACAGTTCAACCGTCGTCTCAGGATCGTGCTGCAGGCTCACCGAGCGCAGCGGCACCGGTGGCAGCAGGGGGGTGCGCGAGACGCAGTCCGGATCGGGATTGCCGCGGGCAATCCCCGTATTCCAGTAGTCGAACCGGGTGCGCTCGGCCTCGGACACGCCAGAGAAGCAGTGCAGGTGCAAGCTCACCTGCAGCCCTCGCCAGGCCGCCGCTGGTTGCGGCTGCTGGGCATGCGCGACGAACGAGGTCGCAGCCAGCAGACCGAGTATCGCGCCGGCGACAGCGGCCCTCATGCTTCCTTCAGGGCCGCGCGGCTGCGGCTGAACGAAGGCAGCACGACCAGCAGCAGGAGCAGCGCGGCGCATGTCAGGAAGGCCACGCTGATCGGCCGCTGAAGGAACACCCAGGCGTCGCCCCCGGACACCAGCATCGCCCGGCGCAGGTTCTCCTCCATGCGGCTGCCGAGCACGAAGCCGAGCACCAGGGGTGCCGGTTCGCAGCCGAACTTCAGGAACATCCATCCCATCACGCCGAAGCCCAGCATGAACAGGATCGACTGTGGCGAGTTCGTGAGGGAGTAGACGCCGATGCAGCAAAGCAGAAGTACCGTCGGGTAGAGCAGCCGGTAGGGTACCTCGAGAATGCGGATCCAGATACCGATCAGCGGCAGGTTGATGATCAGCAGCAACACGTTGCCGATCCACATGCTCGCGATCAGCCCCCAGAACAGTTCCGGCTGGTCGGTGACGACCTTGGAACTGGGCACGATGCCGTGGATCATCATCGCACCGGCCATCATCGCCATGGTGGCGTTGGACGGCAGGCCCATGGTGAGCAGCGGGATGAACGCCGTCTGCGAACCGGCGTTGTTGGCGCTCTCCGGTCCGGCCACCCCCTCGATCGCGCCCTTGCCGAAGCGCGACGGATCCTTCGCCACCTTCTTTTCCAGCGTGTAGGACGCGAACGCGCTCAGCATGCCACCGCTGCCCGGCAACACGCCGAGCGCCGATCCGATCAGGGTGCCGCGCCAGATGGCCGGTGCCGACTGCTTCCATTCGGCCCGCGTCAACCCGGCGCGGCCGATGTTCCTGATCGCGGTGGGCTGGCCGGAACGGATGCGCCGCTCGAGGTTGGCGAGCACCTCGGCCACGCCGAACATGCCGGTGGCGAGGATCACGAAGTCGATGCCGTCGGCCAGCATCGGCACGCCGAACACGTAGCGCGGCGCACCCGTGCTCAGGTCGGTGCCGACCATGCCGAGGAACAACCCGAGCAGCACCATCCCGATCGCGTTCAGGACGGACCCGCTGGCAAGCACCACCGCCGCGACCAGGCCGAACACCATCAGCGAGAAGTATTCGACCGAGGTGAAGGTCTTGACGAAGTCGGCGATGTAGATCGCCGCGCCGGCGACGATCAGGGTGGCGACCGTGCCGCCGATGAACGATCCGATCGCAGAGACGGCCAGCGCCGCACCGGCCCGCCCGTTGCGGGCCATCTGGTGGCCATCGAGGCAGGTCACGACCGAGGACGCCTCCCCGGCATGTTCAGCAGGATCGACGTAGTCGAGCCGCCGTACTGCGAGCCGTAGAAGATGCCCGCCAGCATGATCAGCGCGGTCACCGGCTCCAGGTAGTAGGTGATCGGCAGCAGCATCGCGATCGTGGTCACCGGGCCCAGGCCCGGCAGCACGCCGATCAGGGTACCCACGAGCACCCCGATCAGGCAGAACAGCAGGTTCACCCAGCTCACCGCGACGGTGAACCCGAGCCAGAGATTGTCGATCAGGTCCATTCAGATCGGCCAGATGCGGAACGGGATGCGCAGCACGAACACGAACAGCGCCAGCGCGGCGGCCGACAGGCCGACGGACAGCAGCACGACCTCCTTCCAGCGCAGCTTCGGTTCGATCAGGCAGGCCACAGCCACGGTGAGCATCGACGCCAGGACCAGCCCGAGGCTGCCGATCGTGGCCGCGAACACGACCAGTGCGGCGACGATGCCCAGCACCGCGCGCGGCGATACCGCGTCGATCGGGTCCGTTCCGCGCAGTACCGAGCGCACCAGCACGACGACACCGATCAGCACCATGCCCCAGCACACCAGTGCCGGCGCATAGCCCGGCCCCATCTCCTGCGCGCTGCCGGTGGCGAGACCCCGGCCGAACCACAGGCCGAGGGCGCCGAAGCAGATGAACATCAGCCCCGCGCCCAGGCCCTGCCCGACACGGGTTACGGGGGTGGCGGGGAGCTGCACGACTACTGCCGCTTGATGCCGTGTTCCTTCATCACCTTGCCCCAGACACCGACTTCCTTGCGGATGAAGTCGGTGTAGTTCTTGAGGTTGAGCCCGGGGATCGGCTGCACGCCGAGCGCGGCGATGCCAGCGGCTGCCTTCGGATCCTTGCCGGCCTCGGTGAACGCAGCATTGACCCGCTGCACGATGTCCTGCGGCAGGTTCGCCGGACCGGCCATCAGGAACCAGTTGGTGACCACCACGTCCGGGAAGCCGAGCTCACGCAGCGTGGGGATTTCCGGGAACTGCGGCGCGCGGTCGTGCGAGGTCACCGCGATGCCGCGGATCTCGCCGCCCTTCAGCCCGCCGACATGCGCGCCGAGCGTGTTCCAGAGCGAAGCCACTTCGCCCGACACGATGCTCGCCTGTGCCTCCGGGGCCCCCTTGAATGGCACATGGGTGAGCCTGACGCCCGCCTCGCCGGCGAACAGTGCCCCGGTGAGGTGGCCGACGCTACCGGTACCGCTGTTGGCGAAGGTCTGTGGCGATTTCTTCGCGGCGGCGACGAAGTCCTGGATGGTCTTGATCGGAGACTTGGCGCTCACCGCGACCAGGATCGGCGCACCGCCGAACATGTAGAGGTAGGTGAAGTCCTTGGCCACGTCGTAGGGCGGCTTCTCGAACAGCACCTGGGCGATCGCGGCCGGACCGGTCGTGGTCACCAGCAGCGTGTAGCCGTCGGCCGGTGCCTGGGCAACCACGGCACTGCCGATCGATCCGCCCGCACCCGGCCGGCTCTCGATGATCAGTTGCGTGCCGAGACTCTTCTCGACGCGCTCGGTGGTGAGACGCATCAGCAGGTCGGAGGTGCCGCCAGGCGTGAACGGGTTGATCACCCGGATCGGACGCTCGGGCCACTTGCCCTGCGCCAATACCGGTGCGGCGAGCGCGCACGACAGCGCGACCATCAACGACTTGCTGGCAAAACGCATGGGCTGTATCTCCTGGGAACGATTCGGGTGACGGACGGCGATCGGATCGCCGGGATGGCCGCACTCTTCAGCAAGGAGCGTTCCCGATCGATGAATCAGCGCCGATACAGGCGTGCATGCGGCCGCGCGCGGCTGCCCGCACGACGTTCGTTCGATGCCCGACCGTGAAACCGCACCATCCCGGGGCGCGCGCGCCGAGATGGTGCACCCGCGCCCGCCCCCTGACGCTCAGCGCCCGGCCGTGCCACCGAACAGTGCAGCCAGCGCCGGGTCCACGCCGCCCACCGCCCGCACGCCGGGCGACGCATAGCTGCCGACCGTCGGCTTGGGCATCTTCATCCGCACCAGCGATTCGGCCATCAGGGTTGCGCAGCGGACCCCCTCCACGACCGGCACCGGCAGCAGGGCCTGCAGGTCGCGCTGCCATCCGGCCGCGACCGCGCCCGCCATCAGGATGACCTCGGCGCCCCGCTCCTCGATCGCCTTCGTGGCCAGCCCGGCGAGCGCCTGCACCGCGCCGCGCGGGTCGGCGAGCGCCGCACTCGGACCGGCATCGATCGCTTCCACGCCGACGCAGCGCGAACCGAGGCCATAGCTGTCGATCAGTTCACCGTAGGTCGGGATATGCCGCCGGCCGAAGGTGACCACCGCGAACTTCGCGCCCACCGTGCAGGCCATCAGCGCGCCCGCCTCGGTCATGCCGACCACCGGGATCGACAGCAGTTCACGCAGCGCCGGCAGCCCGGTATCCATCGACACCGCGATCACCACCGCATCACAGCCCGGCGCGTGTTTCGCGGCCAGCTCGAGCATGCCGTGCTGGGCCAGCGCGTTCTCGCTGCGGCTGCCGATCACCTGCGGACCGAAGGTGCCGGTCGCGCTGACCACTTCCGTGCCGGGCGAGGCGACTTCGCGCGCCGCGTTCGCGCAGACATCGGTGATCGCCTGCGTCATGTTGCCGTTGATGACGAGCAGTTTCATTCGGGAGGTACCGCCTCGAGCCAGTGGCGTGCGATATCCCGGCGCTGGGCGCACCAGGCGCCGGGGGCATTCTTCACATGGTCGAGCAGCGCACGCAGCCCGGCCATGCGGCCGGCACGCCCGATGATCCGGATGTGCAGCCCGATCGACAGCATCTTCGGCGCATGCACCGACTCGGCGGCGAGCCAGTCGAATGCGTCGATGGTGTAGTCGGCGAAATCGCTGCCGCGCACGAACGCATAGCTGTCGTGGAAGCGCATGTCGTTGGTGTCGAAGCAGTATGGCAGCACCAGGTGCGGGCGGCCCTCTACCGGCACGTAGTACGGCAGGTCGTCGTTGTAGGCGTCGTTGTCGTACAGGAAGCCCTCCTGCGCAATCAGCCGGCGGGTGTTGACCGACGCAGACGAGCGGGTGTGCCAGCCGAGCGGCCGCTCCCCGGTCAGGCGGTGGATGCCCTCCGCGCCCTTGCGGATGACCGCCCGTTCCTCGTCGGGCGTCATCGCGTAGTGGGATTCCCAGCGGTAGCTGTGGCACATGAACTCGACGCCGCGCCGCACGCCGTCCTCGGCGATCCACGGCGAGCGTTCGAGCGCACGGGTGCAGACGTTGAAGGTGACCGGGAGCCCCGCCCGCTCGAATTCCTGCATCACCCGCCAGTAGGCGACACGGGTCGAATACTCGTAGTGCGAGGCGGTGCACAGGTCGGGAACGCCGACGACCTCCTGCCGCACTTCGTGCCGCGACTCGTTGCGCTCGTCGCCGTCGCCGATGTTGAGCTCGGCACCCTCCTCGATGTTGAGCACGAAGGACACGGCGAAGCGGCCGCCATCGGGCCAGCGCATGTCCGGCGGCGTCGTGCCGTACCCCTTGAAATCGCGTTCGATCATGTTGCAAGGCTCCGGAATGTATGACTCGAGCGGCAGGTCACGGCGATGCGGGCGCGAGGCGCTGCGCAAGCCCCGCATAGCGCGCCGGCTCGAAGAAGGATTCGCCCGCGCGATAGCGCATCGCGTCGGGCACCTCGGGCGCCGGGATACCTTCGCCCTGCGCATCGAAAGTGAGTTCGAGCTGCACGCCGCTGGGGTCGTAGACGAACAGCTGCCAGTAGGTCGTGCCCGGGATCAGGAACTCGCGCCAGGGCAGGCCGGCCCGTGCGAAGCGGTCGCGGAACGATTCCCAGCCCACCGCGGTCAGCGACACATGGTCGATCGCGCCAGTCTCGGGACGCACCCGGCCTTCGCTGCCCAGTGCCGGCCCGCCGGCATAGATGTGCATCACCGCCTCGCCGACCGGGGTCGGTACCGCCAGCCAGGCGCCGGCGAAGCCGAAATCCGGGCGCGGCGCGAGGCGCAGCCCGATCACCTGCGTGTAGAAGGCGACCGTGGCGTCGAGGTCCTCGGTCTTGATCGCTACATGCAGCAGGCCGGTGATCGGCATCGGTGGCTCCTGGGCGGTACGGTATGCGGGATGCGGCAGGCGTCGCGCCGGTTCACGGCCGGCGCAGGTGCCAGTCGGTTTCGCGCTGGAACGCGTCGCCGGCGGTACACAGCAGGGCTTCGCTCCACGGTGCCCCGACCAGTTGCAGGCCGACCGGCATGCCGCGGTCGTCGAAGCCGGCCGGCAGCGAAGCCGTCGGCAGCCCGAGGTAGTTGAACGGACGGGTCAGCCGGGTCAATGCGCCCAGCACCGCCGCCGCCTCCGGGCGATCGACCAGGTCAGTGTCTGCGCGGGTCGGCACCGGTTGCGCGTGCGTGGGCGCGAGCAGCAGGTCGCAGCGGTCGAACACCCGACGGCAGAAGTCGTCGAGCGCGGGACCGCGCTGCTTCAGTGCCTGCTGGTACTGCAGCGCGCCCAGGGCCGCGCCGGTTTCGAGCCGGGAGCGGACCTGCGCACCGTAGTCCTGCGGCCGCTCGGCGAGCCATGCCTGGTGCGCGCTGGCCGCCTCCGCCCACATGAGCACCGTGCCGGCGGCATTCACCGGGTCCAGTGCCGGCATCGGCACGCGCACGATGCGCGCACCCAGCGCCTCGAACACGGCGGCGGCCGCCTCCAGTGAAGCCGCGATCGGGGCCGCCAGATCGCGGTCGAAATAGCCGTCCGGCAGGCCGATGCGCAGCCCTGCGATCGGCTGGCCGAGCGCGCCGACGAGGTCGGGTACCGGCCGAGCGGACGCGGTCGGGTCGGCCGGATCGGCGCCGGCGATCACCTGCAGCAGCCAGGCGCAGTCGGCGATCGAGCGGGCCAGCGGCCCGACATGGTCGAGCGACTGCGACAGCGGCATCGCCCCGGCGCGGCTCACCCGGCCCCAGGTCGGCTTGATGCCGCTGACGCCGCACAGCGCCGCCGGGACGCGGATCGAGCCACCGGTGTCCGACCCCAGCGCACCGTAGAACAGGCCGGCGGCGACGCCGGCCGCGCTGCCGCTGGACGAGCCCCCGGTGATGTAGGCCGGGTTCCACGGGTTGCAGCAGTCGCCGAAATGAACGTTGTGGCCGGTCGGGCTGAACGCGAACTCGGCGAGGTTCAGCGTACCGAGGTTGATCGACCCCGCCGCCTCGAGACGCGCCAGTGCGGTCGAGGTGACCGGTGCCACCCAGTCGCGCCGGATGCGCGAGCCGCAGGTCGCCACCTTGCCGGCGCGGTAGTACATGTCCTTGTGCGCGAGCGGCACGCCGTGCAGCGGCCCGAGGGCGGGCGCGCCGCGGCCGGCCCGGGCGCGCGCTTCGTCGTTCGCCCGGGCTGCAGCCAGCGCCGCATCGGCCTCGAGCGAGATGAACACGTTCAGGCGCGGCTGCGCTGCCTGCGCGCGGTCGATGCAGGCAGCAGTCAGTTCCACCGAGCTGAGCTTGCCGGCGCCGAGCTCAGCGAGCGCATCGACCAGCGTGGCGGGGATGTCGGCAGCCATCAGCGCGCGCCGTCCGCTGGCCTGGCATGGCGATCGAGCATCGCGACGAAGGCGGATGGCTCGGTCTCGAAGGCAACCGCGATCGGCGAGTGCATCAGCGCCGCGCCGACCGCGGCCACGCCATCGGTGACCATCGGCAGCCGCAACGGGTCTATCTCGACGCCGCAGGCCGCGGCATTGGCCGCGAGCGCGGATGCATCCTGGGGCACGGCCTTCATCGGGGCTCCTTCATCGAGGCGGGGATGTTCATTCGAGCGGTGCGGCGGCCGAGCGGCCCGTGCCGCGCATCGCGAGCAGGTAGCAGCCGGCCACGCCGGCGAGCACCGCCAGGCCCACCAGCAGTTCGGTGCCGTCGAACCAGGCATCCACGCCCGGCGACAGCATGCGCGAGGCGGCCCAGGCCGCCATCGTGAAACTGAGCGTCGCGATCGCCAGCGCCAGCCGGCGCATGGCCCGCACCGAGTGGCGCTGCGTGTTGCGCGCCAGGCGATAGAGCCAGAGCCCGTTCACCGCATCGGTGAGCATCATGCCGGCGGTGAACACCGTCCCCATGGCCAGCGGCAGCCAGACACTGCCCGACAGGCCCGCGGTTCCTGCCCCGAGCGCGAACACCGAAGCCTGGGTCAGCGTCTCGAACGACAGCGCGAACAAGGCGCCGATGCCGAAGATCGCCAGCGGATGGCGCACGCCGAGCAGGCCCCGCAGCCAGCGCCCGCGCAGGCCGCTCGGGCCGTGCAGGTCCGCCTGCCCGGTGTAGAGGCTCCAGACATTGATCGAGCCGATGATCACGAGCAGTGCCACGGTCACCCAGCCGCTGGCGGTATCGACCCACTCGGGCAGTTGCACCCCGGACGCCAGCGTCGCCACCAGCAGCGTGGCCAGCGTGACCAGCGTGCCGTGTCCGAGCGAGAACCAGAGCCCGCACCAGCGGGCGCGCGCCGCGTCCATCCGTGCGTTGAAGCGCGTCAGTCCGTCGATCGCCGCCAGGTGGTCGGGATCGAGGCCGTGCTGCATGCCGAGCAGCAGCGCGAGGGCGAATGCATGCATCAGCTCCATCGGCCCGCCTTCAGTGCCGGGTGCCGAACATGCGGTCGCCGGCGTCGCCCAGGCCCGGAACGATGTACGCGTTGTCGTCGAGCCGCTGGTCGATCGCGGCGACGTGCACGCGCAGCCCCGGGAAGCGCTGTCCGAGCAGGTCGAGGCCCTCGGGCGCGGCGAGGATGGCCACCATCCGGATGTCGCCGATCGGGAAACCGTGCGCGACCAGCACGTCGATCGCATGCGCGGCCGAATGGCCGGTGGCCAGCATCGGATCGACCACGAAGCAGCGGGTGGCGGCCGACGACGACGGCGCCGGCAGCTTCACCAGGTACTCCACCGGCCGTGCCTGTGCATCGCGGTAGACCCCGACATGGCCGACCGCGGCCGACGGCATCAGTTCGCAGAAGGCGTCCGCGAGCGGCAGCCCCGCGCTCAGCACCGGCACCACCATCACCCGCGACTCGTCGACCCAGGGCGCCTGCATCGGCGCCAGCGGCGTCTGGATCGCACGCGAGGCCAGCGGCAGGTCCGCGGTGGCGGCGAACGCGAGCAGGCGCCCGAGTTCACGCACGGTCGACCGGAACAGCGCGATCGGCGTGTCACGGTCGCGCAGGCAGGTCAGCTTGTGCCCGGCCAGTGGATGGTCGACCACCTGCAGGTCGAGGGCGGCACGCGGCGCGCTGTTCGTCGGCATCGCCATCAACTCCCGCGGTAGGTGGAATAGCTCCAGGGCGACACCAGCAAGGGCACGTGGTAGCCCGCCTGTGCGTCAGACACCGCAAAGCGCACTGGTACCGTGTCGAGGAATGCGGGCGACGCGAGCGTGACCCCGGCGGCACGGAAATAGTCGCCGACATGGAAGGTCAGCTCATAGCGGCCGACATCCAGCTCATGGGTGTCGAGCAGCGGCAGGTCGGTGCGTCCGTCGGCGTTGGTGAACACCGTCTTCAGTTCGACCCGCTGGCTGCCGTCGATGCGCGCGAGGTCGATGCGTACCCCGGGCGCGGGACAGCCGCGCGCGGTATCGAGCACATGGGTGGACAGTTTTCCGATCATGGACGCTCCTCCTGCACCGGGATCATGCGCTCGATGCGCAACCCGGTGATCAACTCGACCTGCTGCAGCGCCGCTTCGAACGCCGCGCCTGCATCGAGGCACAGGCGCCGCTCGAACTCGGACAGGATCTGTTCGCGGGTGTTCTTCAATGCGGCGATGATGAACGGAAAGCCGAACTTCTGCTGGTGCTCTGCATTCATCCGTTCGATGCGGACAGCCTGCTCCGGCGTCAGCGAAAACAGGCCGGCGCCGGCCTGCTCGGCGACCGAGTCCGCGGTCATCCGCCGCTCGCGTGCCTCGTTTCCCCACAGCTCCGGATGGGCGCGCAGGAGCAGCAACTGCTGCTCCCGGGGGCTCGCACGCACCACCTCGACCATCGCCCGGTGCACCGCCTGCAGGCTGGCGAACGGGCGGCGTTCCCAGGCTGCCTCTGCCACCCAGGACGAGTGTTCGAACACCGGGCCGAACCCTTCGATGAAAGCGGCGCGATCGAGGGGCGCCGGGAACCCGGACAGGTGGACGACGGATTCGACAGGCATCGGGACAGGGACGGCATGGACGACGATCGACCGATGCTACCGCGTGGCGCGGCTTCCGGCTTCATGGTACATAAACCCGCATGAATCCAGCCCCTGCGCCCCAACGGCAGCCTACGCCCTCCCCTGACGCCGCGCGCATCCTCGAGCGCATCGAAACACTCGCCCGGATCACCGAGCAGGCCGACGGACTGACACGCGTCTACCTGAGCCCGCAGCACGCGGAGGCGAACCGCCTGGTCGGCAGCTGGATGCGCGAGGCCGGGCTCGCCGTGCATGTCGACGCAGCCGGCAACCTGGTCGGCCGGCGCGAGGGCGACCGGCCCGGGCTGCCCTGCCTGATGCTCGGCTCGCACCTGGACAGCGTACGCAACGCCGGCCGCTACGACGGCATGCTGGGCGTGCTCACCGCGATCGAATGCGTCGAGGCGCTGGGCGACCGGCCGCTCCCGTTCGCGATCGAGGTCGTCGGCTTCGGTGACGAGGAAGGCGTGCGCTTCCAGGCCACGATGCTGGGCAGCCGCGCGATCGCCGGCACCTTCGACCCCGCACTGCTTGACCTGCAGGATGCCGCAGGCGTATCGCTGCGCGCTGCGCTGGCCGCCTTCGGGCTCGACCCGGCGGCGATCGGCTCGGCAGCCCGCCGTCGCGAAGACGTGCTGGCGTATGTCGAATACCACATCGAACAGGGGCCGGTCCTCGAGGCCGAAGGCCTGCCGGTGGGCGTGGTGACCGCGATCAACGGGCAGCAGCGCTTCCGCGTCCAGATCGACGGCATGGCCGGACACTCGGGCACGGTGCCGATGCGCCTGCGCCAGGATGCGCTGGCGGCAGCCGCCGAGTGCGTGCTGGCCGCCGAGCGCATCGCCACCGGCGTGCCCGATGCGGTGGCGACCGTGGGGCAGCTGGCACCCTCGCCCGGGGCAACCAACGTGATCGCGGGCCGCGCCGTGTTCTCGGTCGACGTGCGCTCGCCGCGCGATGCTGACCGCACCGCCGTCGCCGCCGCGATCCTCGCCGAATGCCAGGCCATCGCCGCCCGCCGCCGGGTGACCATCGACATCGTGCAGACCCATGAACTCGCAAGCTGCGGCTGCGCCGGATGGCTGCAGGCGCAACTGTCGGCGGCGATCGCCGCCGATGGCCATCGGGTGGTCGCCCTGCCGAGCGGCGCCGGCCATGATGCGATGGCGATGGTCGCGCTGGCCGACGTGGCGATGCTGTTCCTGCGCTGCCGCGACGGAATCAGCCATCATCCGGCGGAATCGATCACCGCCGAGGACGCCGCCACCGGGGCGCGCGTGCTGCAGGTCTTCATCGAACGCTTCGCGCCGCGTCGCTGAGCGAAGCGCCGCCCTTCACTGCCGCCCGGTCCACTGCCCCTGCCTCCCCCTGCCCCCGCCACCGCACACCCGATGCTGCCCCACGATCCCGACTCCTATCCACGCGACCTCGTCGGCTACGGCCGCATGCCCCCGCACGCCGACTGGCCAGGCGGCGCGCGTATCGCCGTGCAGTTCGTGCTGAACTACGAAGAAGGGGCCGAGAATTGCGTGCTGCACGGCGACCGTGCGTCCGAGACCTTCCTGTCCGAGATCATCAACGCGCAGGCCTTCGAGATGCGGCACCTGAGCATGGAGTCGATCTACGAGTACGGCTCGCGGGTGGGTGCCTGGCGGCTGCTGCGCGAATTCGAGCGGCGCCGGATGCCGCTGACCGTGTTCGGCGTGTCGATGGCGCTCGAACGCCATCCTGAACTGGTCGCCGCGATGGTCGAGGCCGGGCACGAGATCGCCTGCCACGGCTGGCGCTGGATCAGCTACCAGAACGTCGACGAGGCCACCGAGCGCGCGCACATGGCACATGCGGTCGAGGTGATCCGGCGGATGACCGGCAGCGCCCCGGTCGGCTGGTACACCGGCCGCGACAGCCCGAACACCCGCCGGCTGGTCGTCGAGCACGGCGGCTTTCTCTACGACGCCGATTCGTATGCCGACGAACTGCCCTACTGGCAGCCGGTGGCCGGCCGCCAGCACCTGGTCGTACCCTACACCCTCGATGCGAACGACATGCGCTTCGCATCGGCGCAGGGCTTCAATGCCGGCGACCAGTTCTTCAACTACCTGCGCGACTCGTTCGACGTCCTCTATGCCGAGGGCGAGGATCGCCCGCGCATGCTGTCGATCGGCCTGCACTGCCGGCTGGTCGGCCGTCCCGGACGATTTCGCGCCCTGCAACGCTTCCTGGACCACATCGATGCCCATGACCGTGTCTGGGTCTGCCGTCGGGCCGACATCGCCCGCCACTGGCACGACCGCCATCCGCCAGCACCGGGCTGACCGCCCGGCATACGCACGATGAAACTGGTGACGCTCGCCTTCGGGCTGGGGTTCTGCGCCTTTCCGTTAGCCGCGGTCTGGTACCCGCGCCCGCGCTGGATGAACTTCTGCTGGCTGATGTTCCTGGCCTGCAGTTGCGGCCTGGTCGCCATGGCCGTCATCGGCGGCGACGACGACTTCAACCGCACCGTGTCAGACCGCCAGAGCGAAGTGCAGCGCGTCGAACTCCTCGAGGCCAAGGCCTTCACTGCCGCATTCCAGCACGTGCTGCTCGATGGCCAGATGTATGCGGTGACCGCCGACACCGAGTTCACGCAGGGCGAACGCGTCTCGCTGCGCACCATGCAGCACTGGCTGTTCAGCGATACCCGCCTTTATCTGTGCAGCGAACGCGGTTGCGCGGCGGCACAGCCGATGGGCGAGGACTGACCGATGATCGCGCCCTGGTACCAGCTCGGCTACATCATTCCCCATCGCCAGACCGACCTCGACGGCTACCAGTTCTACCGGGTAGCCCCCGAAGGCATGATGCTGGTGACCACCGGCATGGACCTCGCCGAGTATTCGCTGGCAGCAGTCGAGTCGCAGTTGCATGCGTTCCATGGCTGCGTCGATCTCCTCGCGAAGAAACCGGTCGACCGGATCGCGCTGAGCGGCGTGCCGGTCGCCTCGGTGCTCGGGCGTACGCGCATGCGCGCCCTGCTCGCCGAAGCCAGCGATCGCAGCGGTATCGCCTGCGATACCGACCTCGAAGCCCACATCGCGACCCTGCAGCGGCTGGGCGCGGAGCGCATCGCGCTGGCCAGCCGCTGGCCCGACGCGGTGAACGAGGCGCTCACCGCCTACCTCGCCGAAGCCGGCATCGAGGTGCTGGCCTGCCGCTCGCGCAGCCGCAACCTCGCCCAGAACAAGGCCGCGAACCCGATGGCCGACCATGAACTCGCGCTCGCGCTCGGCAGCGAGGCGCTCGAGGCCGCACCGCGCGCCCAGGCCCTGCTGATGCCGGGCGGGCTGTGGTTCGCGATCCATGCCGTGCCGCTGCTGGAGGCGAAGCATGGCCGGCCGGTGCTGCTCAACATCCTGTCGACGACCGCCTGCGCGCTGCGCGGCGCCGGGGATCGGGTGCAGGTCGCACCGGATGCGCGCTGGGGCCGGGTGCTGGCCAGCGCCTGCGCCGGCTGACGTACCCGCTGACGCGCCCGCTGACGTACCGATTGACGCGCACCGGTCACATACCTTGAAGGTCGCCGATATGGACGCACGCTGGCAGTTCTGGATCGACCGCGGCGGCACGTTCACCGACATCGTGGCGCGCCGCCCCGATGGCCGGCTGCTCACGCACAAGCTGCTGTCCGAGGATCCCGAACGCTACCCGGATGCAGCGATCGCCGGCATCCGCGCATTGCTGGGTGTCGCGCCTGGCGAGCCGCTGCCGGCCCAGGCGATCGAGGCGGTGAAGATGGGCACCACGGTCGCCACCAATGCGCTGCTAGAGCGCAAGGGCGAGCCCACCTGCCTGTTCATCACGCGCGGCTTCAGGGATGCGCTGCGCATCGGCTACCAGAACCGGCCGCGCCTGTTCGACCGCCATATCGTGCTGCCGGAACTGCTGTACACCGCCGTGCGCGAGATCGACGAGCGGCTGGATGCGCTCGGCAACGTCGTCCTGCCGCTCGATGTCGAGTCGGCACGCGCGGCCCTGCAAGACGCCTTCGAACAGGGTTACCGTGCCTGCGCGATCGTGCTGATGCACGCCTGGCGCGAACCGGTGCATGAGCGCGAGGTCGCGCGGCTCGCGCGCGCCGCGGGCTTCACCCAGATCTCGGTGTCGCACGAGGTCAGCCCGCTGATGAAGCTCGTCGGCCGCGGCGACACCACCGTGGTCGACGCCTACCTGTCGCCGATCCTGCGCCGGTATGTCGATCGCGTGGCGTCGGAACTGGGCAGCACCCGTGACGCCACCGCGCCAGCCGGGCAAGCCACGCGCCTGATGTTCATGCAGTCGAGCGGCGGGCTCACCGATGCCTCGCTGTTCCAGGGCAAGGACAGCATCCTGTCCGGCCCGGCTGGCGGCATCGTCGGCGCGGTGCGCACCGCAGCGGCGGCCGGCTTCGACCGCATCATCGGTTTCGACATGGGCGGTACCTCCACCGACGTGTCGCATTACGCGGGCGAGTTCGAGCGCGCGTTCGACACGCTGGTGGCCGGCGTGCGCATGCGCGCGCCGATGATGAGCATCCATACGGTGGCCGCCGGCGGCGGCTCCATCCTGCACTTCGACGGCGCGCGGCTGCGCGTCGGGCCGGACTCGGCCGGCGCGAATCCCGGCCCTGCCTGCTATCGGCGCGGTGGGCCGGCGACCATCACCGACTGCAACGTGCTGCTCGGCAAGGTGCAGCCGGCCTTCTTCCCCGCCGTGTTCGGTGCCGAGGGCAGCAGCCCGCTGGATGCCGAGGCCGTTCGCAGCCGCTTCGCCGCGCTCGCCGCTGAGGTGTCACGCGCCAGCGGCGCCGAGCGTTCGCCCGAGGCAGTGGCGGAGGGCTACGTGCAGATCGCGGTCGAGAACATGGCCAACGCGATCAAGAAGATCTCGGTGCAGCGCGGCCATGACGTCACCGGATACACACTGGCGAGTTTCGGTGGCGCCGGTGGCCAGCATGCCTGCCTGGTGGCCGATGCACTGGGCATGCGGCGCATCCTCATCCACCCTTATGCCGGCGTGCTGTCCGCCTACGGCATGGGTCTCGCCGACATCACTGCGATGCGCGAGGCGACCGTGGAAGCCGTGCTGGCCGACGCACTGATGCCGGAACTGGAGCGCCGCTTCACCCTCCTGGCCGCGCAGGCACGGGCCGAAGTGGCCGGACAGGGCATCGCCGAGGTCGCCATCGATACGCGCCGCAGCGTGCACCTGCGCTATGCCGGTACCGACACCTCGCTGCCGGTGCCGGCCGGCAGCGCAGCGGAACTGCGCCAGCGGTTCGATGCAGCCTACCGCAGCCGCTACAGCTTCCTGATGCCCGGGCGCGATCTGGTCGTCGAGTCGATCACCGTCGAGGCCATCGGTGCGACCGGCGCCGATGGTACGACCGGCGCGGTGGCCGCCGACCCTGGCGCAGGGGCAGGCGCGCCGCCACAGTCGGACGCGGGTACGCCCGCGCCGGTGGCGGTCGTGCCGATGTACAGCGACGGCTGCTGGCACGACACGCCGGTCGTCGTGCGCGATGCCCTGTCGGAGGGCGCACGCGTCGACGGTCCGGCCATCATCGCCGAGGCCAACGGCACCACGGTGGTCGAGCCCGGCTGGTCGGCACGCACCCTGCCCGGCGGCGACCTGCTGCTCGAGCGCGTCATCGAGCGGCCCGCCCGCACCGCGATCGGCACCCGCGCCGACCCGATCATGCTGGAGATCTTCAACAACCTGTTCATGGCCATCGCCGAGCAGATGGGGCTGACGCTGGCCAACACCGCCTGCTCGGTGAACATCAAGGAGCGTCTCGATTTTTCCTGCGCGCTGTTCGACCAGCACGGCCAGCTGATCGCCAATGCGCCGCACATGCCGGTGCACCTGGGCTCGATGGGCGAGAGCGTGAAGGCCGTGATCGAGCGCAACGCCGGCCGCATGCGCCCCGGCGACGTGTTCATGCTGAACGACCCGTACCATGGCGGTACCCACCTCCCGGACATCACGGTGATCACGCCGGTATTCGACACCGCGCCGGGCACCGGCGACACGGCCGCGCCGCGCATCCTGTTCTACGTCGGCTCGCGCGGCCACCATGCGGACGTCGGCGGCATCACGCCGGGATCGATGCCGCCCGACAGCACGCGCGTCGAGGAGGAAGGCGTGCTGATCGACAACTTCCTGCTGGTCGAGCAGGGTCGTCTGCGCGAGGATGAGACCCGTGCGCTGCTCGCCTCGGGCGAGTATCCGTCGCGCAACATCGAACAGAACCTCGGCGACCTGCGCGCGATGATCGCCGCCAACCAGAAGGGCGTGCTCGAACTCGACCGGATGGTGCGGCAGTTCGGCCTCGACGTCGTGCATGCCTACATGGGGCATGTTCAGGACAACGCCGAGGAAGCGGTGCGGCGCGTGATCGACCGGCTGTCCGATGGCAGCTTCTGCTGCGAGATGGACCATGGCGCACGGATCCACGTGGCGATCACCATCGACCGCGCGGCGCGCCGCGCGAAAATCGACTTCACCGGCACGTCGGCGCAACTGGCCAACAATTTCAACGCGCCATCGGCGGTCTGCGTGGCTGCGGTCCTGTACGTGTTCCGCACGCTGGTCGACGACGACATCCCGCTGAACGCCGGCTGCCTGAAGCCGATCGACCTGCTGGTGCCGGAGGGCTCGATGCTGCGCCCGCGCTATCCGGCCGCAGTGGTCGCTGGCAACGTCGAGACCTCGCAGTGCCTGACCGATACGCTGTACGGCGCGCTCGGCGTGATCGGGGCCTCGCAGGGCACCATGAACAACTTCACCTTCGGCAATGCCGACTACCAGTACTACGAGACGGTGGCCGGCGGTTCCGGTGCCGGATCCGCCGGGGTCGGCAGCGACGGCATCGAGCGGGGCTTCGACGGCACGGACGTGGTGCAGACCCACATGACCAACTCGCGGCTGACCGATCCCGAGGTGCTCGAATGGCGCTTCCCGGTGCGCCTCGACAGCTTCGAGATCCGCCGTGGCAGCGGTGGCCGCGGCCGCTGGCACGGCGGCGACGGCGCCGTCCGCAGGATGCGCTTCCTGCAGCCGATGACCGCGGCGATCCTGTCCGGGCGGCGCCGCGTCCCGCCCTACGGCATGGCCGGCGGCGAACCGGGACAGGTCGGGCGCAACAGCGTGCAGCGCACCGACGGTCGCATCGAGGAACTCGACGGCTGCGACTCGACACCGATGCAACCGGGCGATGTGTTCGTCATCGAGACGCCG
>CAIQON010000044.1 GCA_903873475.1 uncultured bacterium | reverse complement strand
GGACCGGCACGCGAGCAGGGCAGCGAGCGAACACGCGGGCGCAAGGCTGGGTTCCAGGCGCATGGAAGCGCCGCCAGGGCGCACGCGGGTCAGCGCGCGGTTCCTGCGTTCACAAGTTACCGGATCGGCCAGATGGCATTGGTAGAAAAGTCGGTCCTCGTTCAGTTCACACCGCAACAGATGTTCAGGCTGGTTGACCAGGTGGAAGATTACCCGGCCTTCCTGCCGTGGTGTGGTGGCAGCTCGGTCGCCGACCGTGGGGCAGCAAAACTGCTCGCGACGGTCATGATCGATTACCACCGGGTTCGACAGAGTTTCACGACAGAAAACACCCGGGTCGAACCCGAGTCGATAGACGTGAAACTCGTCGACGGGCCGTTCCGGCAGCTTGACGGGTCCTGGCGGTTCAAGGCCCTTGGTCAGGAGGCTTGCAAGATCGAGTTCCGTCTCCATTATGAGTTTGCGAGTCGGATCCTTGAGAAGTTGCTTTCACCGGTGTTCAATCACATAGCGAACACCTTCGTCGATGCGTTCGTGAAGCGGGCCGAACAGGTCTACGGCAAACAATGAGTGATTTTCGAGTTGAAGTGGTTTACGCGCTGCCCCAACGGCAGACCCTCATCGCCCTGACGGTCGACGAGGGAACAACGGTCGCGCAGGCGATTCGGCGATCCGGCCTGCTCGAACAGCACCCCGATCTCGATCCGAAGACCGCGCAGGTTGGTGTGTGGGGCAGGGCGGTCGAACTCGATCACCGACTGCGCGATCGCGACCGGGTCGAAATACATCGCCCCATCACTGCGGACGCCAAGGAGGTGCGCCGGGAGCGCGTGCAGGCGACTCGCACGACGGTTGCCGCCGGCAAACGCACGGGCGCAGCACGCCGACGCGCCTGACCTGACTCGGTCGGAAGTCAGCCGTAAGGAAGCCGACTTCAGCCGCGCGTCAGTGGTGGACGCTGGTCGAAGGCGTCAGTGGAAAACGTCAGTGGAAAACGTCGGTCTATGACGTCGGTTCATGACGTAGCCCGCCGGTACTACATGTCCCGAGCCGTGCCGGAGAGCAACCGTCAGCCAGGCGGAGCGGCGCCAGCAGTGCCTGCCGGGGCAGGCGGTTTGCACCATGAATCGGCCGAGCGCCGCGCATCGGCCAGTTCACCCTCGCGCTCCTTGTCGTCGAGGAACACCCGTTCGCCGGTTTTCGGATCAAGCCGGGTCGCCCGTCCGCCCGCCTGAAGGCTGCGCACATAGGCCTGGGCCTGCTCGCATCGCTGCGCGCGCTCTTTCGCTTCTGCTTCCGCCTTTTCCTGTTTGACCCGGCTTTCTTCGCGCTCGATCTGGCGCTTGTTGAAGTCGAGCGCCTTGTCGTTCAGCGTCTGCGCCTTCCGCTCTTCGCCCTTGGCGACCGGGGTGCTGGTGCTGACGCTGGCCGGGGCGGCACCGGCCGGGCGCCCGCCCTTGACCTTGAGGTCTTTCACGGCAGCTTCCGGGGGGCGGTCCGAGATCTGGCGCCTGCCCTGCTCGTCGGTCCAGCTGTAGATCTGGCTCAGGACTGGCGACGTGGGCCCGAGCAACAGCGAGATGGACAGCGTGACAGCGGTGAAAACCTTGATACGCGGCATGATTCCTCCTGAAGGGCAGCCATCCTTCGCGGACGACCGCAGGCGCGAACTTCCATGCGCCAGCAGTGCATTAACGGACGCTGCGAGGAAATGTTAACGGGCAGGTTACCAGCAACCGATCGAACAGGGGTTGCAGGGCGCGAAGCACCTGACTCTTCTACGATAAGGGCAGCGACGGCCAAGGTCAAACGTTTGTATCACAGCGCTTGCCGGATGCTTACAGTCGCCCTGATTGGCGGGGCTGGCGGCCGAGTCGTATAATTGCGGCTTTGGAAGGCTTCCCGGCATGCCTGTCGTACAACGCGCGCTAACCTTCGATGACGTTTCGTTGCTGCCTGCCCATTCCACGGTCCTGCCGAGGGAAGTCAGCCTCTCGACGCAGCTGACCCGCCGCATCCGCCTCAACGTACCGGTGGTCTCCGCGGCGATGGATACCGTGACCGAGGCGCGCCTTGCGATCGCACTGGCACAGGCCGGCGGCATTGGCATCTTGCACAAGAACATGTCGCCGCGCGACCAGGCGCTGCAGGTCACCAAGGTCAAGCGGTTCGAGTCCGGCGTGGTGAAAGACCCGATCACCATCCCGCCCGACATGACGGTGGGCGAGGTGATGGCACTCACGCGCCAGCACAAGATCTCCGGCCTGCCGGTGGTCGATGGCAGCCGCGTGGTGGGTATCGTCACCAACCGCGATCTGCGCTTCGAGACCCGTCTCGACCAGCCGGTACGCAACATCATGACGCCGCGCGATCGGCTGGTCACCGTGCGCGAAGGCGCCGGCCGCGAAGAGGCGAAGGCGCTGATGCACCAGCACCGGCTCGAGCGCGTGCTGGTGGTCGACGACAAGTTCAACCTGCGCGGCCTCATCACGGTGAAGGACATCACCAAGTCGGTCGAGCATCCGCTGGCCAGCAAGGACGGCCAGGACCGGCTGCAGGTCGGCGCCGCGATCGGCGTCGGCGACGGCACCCGCGAACGGGCGGCGATGCTGGTCGAGGCCGGCGTCGATGTCATCGTGGTCGACACGGCGCACGGGCATGCGCAGGGCGTGCTCGACACCGTGAACTGGGTGAAGACGACCTATCCGGAGGTCGAAGTGGTCGGCGGCAACGTCGCCACCGCGGCCGGGGCGCTGGCCCTTGTCGACGCGGGTGCCGACGCCGTCAAGGTCGGCATAGGGCCCGGGTCGATCTGCACCACGCGCATCGTCGCCGGTGTCGGCGTACCGCAGATCACCGCGATCATGAACGTGTCCGAGGCACTGCGCCCGCTCGGCATCCCGCTGATCGGCGACGGCGGCATCCGCTACTCGGGCGACATCGCGAAGGCACTGGCGGCCGGGGCGAATGCGGTGATGCTCGGCGGCCTGTTCGCGGGCACCGACGAGGCGCCCGGCGAGATCGAGCTCTACCAGGGTCGCTCTTACAAGTCGTACCGCGGCATGGGTTCGCTCGGCGCCATGCAGCAGGGCTCCAGCGACCGCTACTTCCAGGATGTCGAGGACGGCATCGAGAAGCTGGTGCCCGAGGGCGTCGAAGGCCGCGTGCCATACAAGGGCAGCGCGCTGGTGGTCATCCACCAGTTGATGGGCGGCCTGCGCGCGAGCATGGGCTACCTCGGCTGCGAGTCGATCGACGAGATCCACCGCAAGGCGCAGTTCGTCGAGATCACCGCGGCCGGCGTGCGCGAGTCGCATGTGCACGACGTCACCATCACCAAGGAAGCGCCGAACTACCGTGTGGAATGACGTTTCGAACGATGTTTCAAGCGCCCCCGGCGCGGGCAGAGCACGATGACAGCGGCGAACCATGACTGCATCCTGATCCTCGACTTCGGGTCGCAGGTGACCCAGTTGATCGCACGCCGGGTACGCGAAGCGAACGTTTATTGCGAAGTGCATCCCTGCGACCTGTCCGACGCCGAGATCCGCCGGATCGCGCCCAAGGGCGTGATCCTGTCGGGCAGCCACATGTCGGCCTACGAAGCGTCGACCGACCGCGCACCGCAGGCGGTATTCGAACTCGGCGTGCCGGTGCTGGGCATCTGCTACGGCATGCAGACCATGGCGCAGCAACTGGGTGGCAAGGTCGAGAGCGGTGCCACCCGCGAGTTCGGCTTTGCCGAAGTACGTGCGCGCGGCCACACCTGGCTGCTCGACGGCATCGAGGACGCCCGCAACGCCGAAGGCCATGGCCTGCTCAAGGTCTGGATGAGCCACGGCGACAAGGTCACCGAACTGCCGCCCGGCTTCAAGCTGATGGCCTCGACCGACAGCTGCCCGATCGCCGGCATGGCCGACGAGGCGCGCAACTTCTACGGCGTGCAGTTCCATCCCGAGGTGACGCACACGGTGCAGGGCGCGCGCATCCTCGCGCGCTTCGTGATCGATATCTGCGAATGCGCCCCCGACTGGGTGATGAGCGACTACGTTGCCGAGGCGAGCGAGAAGGTGCGCGCGCAGGTGGGCAACGAAGAGGTGATCCTCGGCCTGTCCGGCGGCGTCGACTCGGCCGTGGCCGCGGCCCTCATCCACAAGGCGATCGGCGACCGCCTGACCTGCATCTTCGTCGACACCGGGCTGCTGCGGCTGGGCGAGGGCGACCAGGTGATGGAGACGCTCAACCGCCACCTCGGCGTGAAGGTGATCCGCATCGACGCCGGCCCGCGATTCCTCGGCGCGCTCGAAGGCTGTGCCGACCCGGAAGCCAAGCGCAAGATCATCGGCCGCGAGTTCGTGCATGTGTTCCAGGAAGAAGCCGCGAAGCTGCCGAACGCGAAGTGGCTGGCGCAGGGCACGATCTATCCGGACGTGATCGAGTCGGCCGGGGCCAAGACGAAGAAGGCCACGACCATCAAGAGCCACCACAACGTCGGTGGCCTGCCCGACACGCTGCACCTGAAGCTGCTTGAGCCGCTGCGCGAACTGTTCAAGGACGAGGTGCGCGAGCTGGGCGTGGCCCTGGGCCTGCCGCACGACATGGTCTACCGTCATCCCTTCCCGGGTCCGGGCCTGGGGGTTCGCATCCTGGGTG
>CAIQON010000043.1 GCA_903873475.1 uncultured bacterium | reverse complement strand
GGTGGCGCCACCCGTGCCGCCGGCGCGGCCAACGGGGCCGGTGCGGGCTTCACGGTGTCGATGGTGCCCGACAGCGGCTTGAGTTCGACCGGCGCCGACGCGCGACCGGTGGGCGGACTCTGGCTGAACGATGGCGTGCCGTTGTCATCGACCGAGCGGGAACACCTCGCTGCCGACGCGCCCGGATGCCGCCGGCGGCAGCGGCTGGGCCGTGAGCGGCAGGGCTTCGGCGCCGGATCCGGCGCGCTCGGCTGCCCGCGGCTGCGCCTGCTGCGCCAGGGCAGCAGGCAGGCCCGGCAGGCCTGGCAGGCAGGCCAGCACCCCTGCGCACGCCAAGGCCGCCACGCGGCCCCGCCGGAGGCATCGCACGGCGTTCACCGCTCGCCGCCACCGGCCGGCACCAGTACCTCGCGGTTGCCGTTCGTCTGCATCGGTGACACCAGCCCGGCGCGCTCCATCTGCTCGATCAGGCGCGCAGACCGGTTGTATCCGATGCGCAGGTGCCGCTGCACGAGCGAGATCGATGGTCGGCGCGTCTTGAGCACGATCGCGACCGCTTCGTCGTACAGCGCGTCGGTCTCGGCATCGGCCGATGCGGCTGCCCCCTCGCCTGCGCCCCCCCCGTCCTCGAGCGAATCGCCGGCCAGCACGGCAGGGTCGTACTGCGGCGCGCCCAGCTTCTTCAGGTAATCGACGACCCGGTGCACTTCATCGTCCGACACGAACGCCCCGTGTACCCGCAGCGGATACCCGGTGCCCGGCGGCAGGTACAGCATGTCGCCCTGGCCGAGCAGCGCCTCCGCACCCATCTGGTCGAGGATGGTGCGCGAATCGATCTTGCTCGAGACCTGGAAGGCGATCCGCGTCGGGATGTTCGCCTTGATCAGCCCGGTGATCACGTCCACCGACGGCCGCTGGGTGGCCAGGATCAGGTGCACGCCGGCCGCGCGCGCCTTCTGCGCGAGGCGGGCGATCAGTTCCTCGACCTTCTTGCCGACGACCATCATCAGGTCGGCGAGTTCGTCGATCACCACGACGATCAGCGGCAGCGGCAGCAGCGGATCGGGCGGCGGCACCGTCGACCGGATGGAGTCCGGATCCTGGCCGCTGCCCAGGCGCGAACTGATCATCGCCGCCTCCGCTTCCTTCGCCGCGGCGGCCTCGATCGGGTCGACCAGTGGCGTGCCGGCCTTCTCGGCCTCGCGGATCTTCGCGTTCAGGCCGGCGACGTTGCGCACCCCGAGCGCCGACATCAGCCTGTAGCGGCGATCCATCTCGGCCACGCACCAGTTCAGCGCCACCGCGGCCTTGGTCATGTCGGTCACCACCGGCGCCAGGAGGTGCGGGATGCCCTCGTAGATCGACAACTCGAGCATCTTCGGGTCGATCATGATCATGCGTACTTCATCGGCGGTCGACTTGTAGACCAGCGACAGGATCATCGCGTTGATGCCGACCGACTTGCCCGACCCGGTCGTGCCGGCGACCAGCAGGTGCGGCATCTTCGCGAGGTCGGCCACCATCGGCTTGCCGCCGATGTCCTTGCCGAGGGCGACGGTCAGCGAAGACGCATTGTCGGCATACACCTGCGAGGACAGGATCTCGGACAGGCGCACCATCTGCCGCCTGGGATTGGGGATCTCGAGCCCCATGCAGGTCTTGCCCGGGATGGTCTCGATCACGCGGATGCTGACCACCGACAGCGCGCGCGCGAGGTCGCGCATCAGGCTCACGACCTGGCTGCCCTTGACGCCGGTCGCAGGCTCGACCTCGTAGCGGGTGATGACCGGACCGGGATAGGCGGCGACCACCTTCACCTCGACGCCGAAGTCGGCGAGTTTCCGCTCGATCAGCCGCGACGTGAACTCGAGGGTGTCATTGCCGACGACCTCGACCTGGACTTCGGCCTCGTCCAGCAGGCCGAGCGGTGGCAGCGGCGCGTCTGGCAGGTCCGCGAAAAGCTTGGTCTGCTTGGCCTTGATCTTCTCTTTCTCGACCCGCACCGACGGCACGATCTCGACCTTCGGCGGTTCGATGCGGACAGGCTCATGGTGCTCGAAGCGCTTGCGCTCGACCTCGACCACCACCTTGCGCTCGACCGCCGCCTGGGCGCCGATCTTGCGGTCCTGGCGCTCGTGCCATCTGGCCAGCGCCCATTCGACGGCACGCTCGACCGCCTCGCCGGTGTTCTCGATGAGCGCCATCAGCGAAAGATTGGCGAACAGGCTGAAGCCGACCGCCATCATCACCAGGAACATCAGGGTCGCGCCGGTAAAGCCGAGCGCCGAGGACACCGCACCGCTGACCACGAGGCCGACCATGCCGCCGGGGGCGAGCGGCAACGCGGCGGTATGGCTGTACAGGCGCAGTGCCTCGAGCGAACTGCTGCCGACCAGCAGCAGCAGGAAGCCCGCAACGGCGACGGCGAGATGCGCCCGCTCGAGGTTCAGAAGTTCATCCAGCCGGCGATAGATCCACCAGATCAGGTACAGGCAGAACGCCAGCCACCACCAGGCCGACATCCCGAACAGCCAGAGGAGCAGGTCGGCTACCCAGGCGCCGACGGCGCCACCGGCGTTGCGGATTTCGCTCACCCGGGCACTGTGCGACCAGCCCGGGTCAGCCCGGTCGAAGGTGTAGAGCACCATCGCCAGGTAGATCACCGCCGCGACGAGGCCGAGCCACCACGACTCTCGCACCAGGCCGGCGAGGCGGCCCCGCGTCAGCGTGAGGGCGGAAGGTTCAGGGGCCTTGCGTGCGGCTTGGGACAAACGATCGGTCTCCGGGAGGCGGGCAGCCCGCGTCTGCAAGTATAACGGCGCCCCGGCGCCCCCTCGGACCAGGCACTGCCGGCGCGGACCTCCCCCCTGAGCACCGGCCGCGCAACTGCGGCAGCGGGAATCAGCGCGCGGATGCGCCCAGGTTCTCGTTGAGCACGATCACCGTGCCGTGGAAGCTCACGTGGTTCATCTCGACCAGGTCTTTCATCACCCGGCTGACCATCTCGCGCGAGGCGCCGATCATGCGCGCGATGTCCTGCTTGGTGAGGCGACGCTTGATGACCAGCTTGCCGTCGACGGTCTTCTCGGCCATGTCGAGCAGCACGCGCGCGACCCGGCCGTAGACGTCCATCAGCGCCAGGCTCTCGATCTTCTTGTCGGCCTCGCGCAGCCGGCGCACGATTTCCCGCATGAACGCAAGCGCCATGTCGAAGTTCTGCGACAGGAACAGCTTGAAATCGTCCTTGTTCACCACGACGAATTCGGAGGCTTCCGTCGTCTCGATGTTCGCCGAGCGGGGATGGCCGTCAATCAGCGACATTTCGCCGAAGAACTGACCGGGCCCGAGCATCGACAGGATGACTTCCTTGCCCTCCTGGTCGCTGATGCCGACCTTGATCCGCCCCGATGCGATGACGTAGAGCGCGGGCGAATCGTTCTCGTCGCCCTGGGACATGATCACCATGTTCTTCGGGAACTTCTTCTGGCGCGCGCTCGATGCGAGTCGTTCCAGGTCGGCCTCGGGCAGCGCAGCGAAGAAGGGTACCTGGCGCAGCGTGGCAATGACGGTAGGGGAAGGGGGCACGGCAAACCTCGGTCGCGGGGGCATCGGGTCGAGTGACAGGCCTGCCATCCCGGCCACCTGCCCCGGGAAAAGCAGGCTGGAACGCGTGGTCAGGGTCGCGACGCGGTCATGGTTCAGCGCACCGCGGCTCGCCACCTGTTTGTTGCGCCATCCACCACTGGACATGTTCGAGTATAGCTTCAGAGGTGGGGCCGGTCGCGCACGCGCCCGGATGCGCAAGGAAATCCTTCACGCCAGATACCCGATGCCAGTTTAACGGCCCGGCTGGCCGGCACTTGAGCGTCTCCCCCGGCGCGGGCCTGGCGGGGCTTCGGCCCACACCTCGACACGGCCTTGAATCACAGCGTAACACCCTGAATTTGAAGCGAGATCACGCGTGCGAGCCGACTGGACGGCCGTCGTCGCGTGTACAATCCACGGCTGCCATATCGGGAGTGCACCATGTCTGCCAAGCCTGTCCGCCACATCCGCCTGCTGATCCTCGGCTCCGGCCCGGCCGGCTACACTGCTGCTGTCTATGCCGCACGCGCCAACCTCAAACCCGTGGTGATTTCGGGCTACGCGCAGGGCGGACAGTTGATGACCACGACCGACGTGGACAACTGGCCGGCCGATGCCGAGGGCGTGCAAGGCCCTGACCTGATGGACCGGTTCACCCGCCACGCCGAGCGCTTCGGCACCGAGATCGTGTTCGACCAGATCGGCAAGGTCGACCTGCACCAGCGCCCGCTGTGGCTCGAGGGCGACAACGGCATCTACACCTGCGATGCATTGATCGTGGCCACCGGCGCATCCGCAAAGTACCTTGGCATCGAGTCCGAGCAGGCACTGCTCGGCCGCGGGGTCTCGGGCTGCGCGACCTGCGACGGCTTCTTCTTCAAGGGCCAGGATGTCGCGGTCGTCGGCGGCGGCAACACTGCGGTCGAAGAGGCGCTCTACCTGTCGAACATCGCGAAGACCGTCACCATGATCCATCGGCGCGACCGTTTCCGCTCCGAGAAGATCCTGATCGACCGCGTGCTCGAGAAGGCCAGGAGCGGCAACATCCGCATCGAATGGAACCACGAAGTCGACGAGGTGCTGGGCGACGACAAGGGCGTGATCGGCGTGCGCATCCGCGCGACCGAAACCGGCGAGAAGAAAGACCTCGCGGTACACGGGGTGTTCATCGCGATCGGCCATACGCCGAACACCGGCATCTTCGAAGGCCAGCTCGAGATGAAGGGTGGCTACATAACCACCCGCAGCGGCACCGAAGGAAACGCCACCGCCACCTCGGTGCCGGGCGTGTTCGCCGCTGGCGACGTGCAGGACCACGTGTACCGGCAGGCAATCACCAGCGCCGGCACGGGCTGCATGGCGGCGCTCGATGCCGAGCGCTACCTCGACGCGCTCAAATAGGCGCAACGCGCGGCGCTGCAGGTGTCCGATGGACGATCGTTTCAGGCGGCTGCGCGCCGTCACCATCGGTACGCGAAGCAGCCCGGGCCGCAGCGGCCGCGGCACCGAGCGGCCGCCGCCGCTGGTGCCGGTGGTCCGCCCCGCGGTAGACCTGTCCGATGCAGGGTTGTTCCGTACAGCGGTGGCCGATGCCCGCCCACTGCCAGACCCAGGCCGCGTGCTGCCGCCCCCGCCCCGGGTGCGTCCGCTGCCGCTGCAACGCTGGGCAGATGACCGCGCGGCACTCGCCGACAGCCTGAGCGACGCGGTCACCCGGGAGTTCGACAACCAGACCGGCGAACAACTCGCGTTCAAGCGCGACGGCGTCTCGCCGCTGGTGTTCCGCAAGCTGCGCCGCGGGCACTGGATCGTGCAGGGCGAGATCGACCTGCATGGGCTGACCCGCGAAGAAGCGCGGGTGCACCTGGCCGCGTTCCTGTCGGAGTGCGCACGGCGCGGCGCGCGCTGCATCCGGGTGATCCATGGCAAGGGATTGCGCTCGCGCAACCGCGAACCGGTACTGAAGGCCCGGGTCGCGCACTGGCTGGCGCAGCGCGACGAGGTGCTGGCATTCTGCGAGGCCACGCCCCGGGACGGCGGTGCCGGCGCGCTGTTCGTGCTGCTGAAGGCGCGCGCGCGAGGCTAGGACCCGACCCGCGCGGAGCTGGCGGTCAGATCGCGGTATCGCCGGTCTCGCCAGTGCGGATGCGGATCGCCTGCTCGACGTCGTAGACGAAGACCTTGCCGTCGCCGATCTTGCCGGTGCCCGCCGCCTTGCGGATGGTCTCGACCGCCCGTTCGACCATGCCGTCGTCGATGACGACCTCGATCTTCACTTTCGGCAGGACACTCACGGCGTACTCGGCGCCGCGATAGATCTCGGTCTGGCCCTTCTGCCGGCCGAACCCCTTCACTTCACTTACGGTCAGTCCCTGGATGCCGAGCGAGGTCAGGGCGTCCCTGACTTCGTCCAGCTTGAAGGGCTTGAAGATTGCCACGATCATTTTCATTTGCG
>CAIQON010000042.1 GCA_903873475.1 uncultured bacterium | reverse complement strand
CAGCTTGCCCGACGGGTAGGTGTAGGTGCGCATCTCGAAGATCGGGCCGTACTTGCCCGGCTTGATCGGCGGCGAGAACGGGAACGGGATGAAGATCTCGGAGCGCTGCGCGACGATGAAGTCCTTGATGTCCGGCGGCCAGGTCTTGTCGGCGATCGCGGCAGCACGTACCCTCGCCCGCTCTTCCATGTCCGCGTAGGGCCAGATGTGGATGATCTGGTTCAGCGGCCCGATCTCGGTGTGGAAGAACGCAGCCAGTTCCGAGAACTTCTTCCGCTTCTCGTAGGCTTCCCCGAATCGCCGCTCCACTTCCGCCTGCGAGCCGCCCTTGATGTCGTAGGTCCGCACTTCGTAGATCATCTTTTCCTCCGGTTAGGGTGATCGTGGACGGAGTCTAACCGGTCACTGCGCCATCGACGCAGGCCGCGGCGACCGCCGGGATCATTCCGAGTCGTGCAGGAACAGGGACACCAGGTCGTTCAGGTATCGCAGTCCCAGCGCAGTGGGTCGCATCGCCAGGTGGTCGCGCTGCAGCAGCCCGCGCGCCTCGGCGGCGTCCAGCGCCGGTCCGAGCGCGGTGATCGGAAGGCCGGTCCGTTCCGCGAACAGCGCCACCGGCACGCCCTCGACCAGCCGCAGCGCGTTGAGCATGAACTCGAAGCCCAGTTGCGACGACTCGACGTCGTGCTGTTCGCAGACGGCATCGCCGGCGATTGCCGTGTCGATGAACCGCTGCGGCTGCCGATGCCGCACCTGGCGGAAGATACGGTCGGGCAGCGACAGCTTGGCATGGGCACCGGCACCGATGCCGATGTAGTCGCCGAAGGTCCAGTAGTTCAGGTTGTGGCGTGCACGGTGCCCTGCCGCTGCGAACGCCGACACCTCGTAGCGTTCCAGCCCGGCCTCGGCGAGCCGCCCGTGCACCGCCTGCTCGATCAGCTCCGCGCCGTCCTCGTCCGGCAGCACTGGCGGATAGCGGTGGAACACCGTGTTGGGCTCGAGCGTGAGCTGGTAGGCCGAGACATGGCGCGCCCCCAGGCCGAGGGCGGTCGACACGTCGGCCAGCGCCTGCTCCGGCGACTGCCCCGGCAGCGCGTACATCAGGTCGACGTTCACACGCTCGAACAGCGCCAGCGCGCCCTCGACCGCCGCCCTCGCCTCGTCGGCGTCGTGCACGCGGCCGAGCGCCTTCAGGGCTGCGGTGTCGAACGACTGCACGCCGACCGACAGCCGGGTGATCCCGGCGTCGCGGAATGCACGGAACTTCCCGCGCTCGAACGTGCCGGGGTTCGCCTCCAGCGTCACCTCGGCCGCGGCATCCAGTGGCAGCCGTGCGCGCACTGCGCCGAGCAGCCGGTCGATCGACTCTGCCGGAAACAGGCTGGGCGTGCCGCCGCCGATGAACAGCGTGTACACCCGGCGTCCCCAGACCAGCGGCAGCACCGCCTCGAGGTCGGCGACCAGCGCGTCGACATACCTCTCGTACGGGACCTCGCCGCGCACCTCGTGCGAATTGAAATCGCAATAGGGACACTTGCGCAGGCACCACGGCAGATGGATGTACAGCGACAGCGGCGGCAGGCTGGCGAGCCTGCGCAAGGGCAGCGCGACCGGCATGGATTTCGGGATGCTCATCGCACAAGCTTAACGTGCCGGGCCGCCTCGGCCTATGATTGCGCACCCGAACCACACCGAGACCCCGACCCCATGGCTTCGTATGTCGAACAGGCGCTGACCCGTGGCGAATCCGTCCTGCACCTCGGCCGCACCAGCTGGTGGTCGCTGTCCGGCTACCTGTTCTTCGGGATGGTCCTGCTCCCGGTCGGTGTCGGGCTGATCCTGCTCGCGCTGGCCTGGGTGAAGCAGCGCAGCACCGAACTGGCCGTCACCAACAAGCGTGTCATCACCAAGTTCGGCTTCATCCAGCGCGACACCGTCGAGCTGAACATCCAGAAGGTCGAGAGCGTGCAGGTGCAGCAGGGCATCATGGGCCGCATGCTCGACTTCGGCACGATCGTGATCGCCGGCGGTGGCAACCCGCAGGCGCCGGTACCGGGCATCAGCGATCCGATGGGGTTCCGCCGTGCGTTCCTCGAAGCCCAGGAGATGGTGCTGAAGGAACGTGCCGCGCCGGCCTCCGCCGATTGACGGCCACCGACACGGAACGCCAACGAAGCAAAGGACGGATGCGATGGACGATGCCGACGCCTACTACGAAGGCCAGTACAACAACCGCCTCTCCATACCGGATGCGGCAGACTGCAACGCCCGCGGCGTCGTACGCTCGACCGCCGCGCGCGCGCGCCTGGCCTCGAAGCTCGACCTCGCCTATGGTCCGTCGCCGCGCCAGCGCATCGACCTCTATCCCGCCGCAGCCCCGGGCGCACCGATCCTGTCCTTCATCCATGGCGGCTACTGGCGTTCGCGCGACAAGTCCGAGTTCGCTTTCATTGCCGAGCCCTTCGTCGCGGCCGGCATCACGGTCGCGATGCCTGAGTACGACCTCGCACCGGCCGTGACGGTCGGCACCATCGTCGAGCAGATGGTGGCAGCGCATGCCTGGCTCTACCGGCATGCCGGCGAATACGGCGCCGATCGGTCACGCCTGTTCGTCGCCGGCCACTCGGCAGGCGGACACCTGGCCGCGATGATGGCTGCCACCCGCTGGAACGAGATCGACCCCGCGCTGCCCGCGGACCTCGTCAAGGGCGCGTACGCGATCAGCGGCGTGTTCGACCTGATGCCGATGCTGCACTTCTCGTTCAATGCCGACATCCGCCTCGATGCCGCGAGCGCGAAGGCGATGAGTCCGATCGAGCACTGCCCTGGGTGGCCGGTGCCGGTGCGCACCGCGGCAGGTGCGCTCGAAAGCGACGAGTTCCGGCGCCAGTGCCGCACGCTCGCCGAGCACTGGCCGGCATCGGTGAAGGGACACATGGACGTGCCGGGCTGCCACCACCTGTCGGTGACCGAGGCGCTCGCAGATCCGGGCAACGCGCTGTTCGAGTCGGTGCGCGACTTCGTGCTCCGGGGCGGCTGAAGCGCACGCGCGCGTATCTGAAGCACCTCCCTGCCCCGTGCGCATGACGTCGCATGGTCCACGCCCCCCCAACCCGCCACCGCACAGGAGATCTACCGATGGGAGCCGCCCGCCACCCGATGCCGCCCGAAGTGAAGGACCTTTCGCTCGAACAGGTCATGGACCAGTACGTCGCGCTCTACTCCGAGCGGGTGCCCGACTGGTACGCGTTCGAGGATGCGAAGATCGAGGGATGGAAGCGGGCCCAGCACCGCTTCATCGGCGCCGGGGCCTCCGGCAAGCATGGCGACCCGGACGTGATCCCGGCACGCGGCTTCACGCTGACCATCATGTTCGTGAACCCGGGCCAGGGCAACGCGGCGCACACCCACGAGTCGGAGGAGTGCTTCTTCGTGCTCAAGGGGTTCCTCGACGTGTTCCTCGAGGACGAGAGCGGGCGACAGGTCTGGAAGCGCCTGGGGCCGTGGGACTGCGTGTCCTGCCCGCCCGGCGTGATCCACGGCTACGAGAACCGCAGCCTGGAGCCGGTCTATTTCCAGGTGATGCATGGCCGCGCGAAGCCTGAGACGATGGGCTATGCCGACGCCTCCCTGTACGAGAATCGCGACGAACACCTGAAGACCGCTCCCGCATCAGCGGTCGACAAGCCGATCTGACGAGCGAGACGGGTCACCGGGTCCGGTCACCCCCCTGTCACCAACCCCTTGCGCCACGCCCCCGGTATCGACTACATTCCGTCCATGTCCAAGCCCGCCGCATCCTTTTTCTTTTTCGGCTTCTTTCTGCCCCTGGCGGAAGGAATCGATCGGCGCTGCTGAAACGGACCGAACCCGATACCGACCGCCAGGCCAAAACCTGGCGGTTTTTTTTCGCCGGGTCGACAGCCTGCATCAACCCTGCCCGATGGAGAAGCAGCATGCCGCACAAGACCGATGACGTCCGCATCAAGGAGATCAAGGAACTCGCGCCGCCGTCGCATGTGGCGCGCGAGTTCCCTATCGACGAAAAGGTGTCCGACCTGGTGTATGACACTCGCGCGAAGATCCACCGGATCGTGCACGGCATGGACGACAGGCTGGTGGTGATCATCGGCCCGTGCTCGATCCACGACCCGCGCGCGGCGCTGGAATACGTCGAGCGGCTCGCCCCTGAACGCCAGCGGCTCGCCGGCGAACTCGAGATCGTGATGCGCGTCTACTTCGAGAAGCCGCGCACGACCGTAGGCTGGAAGGGACTGATCAACGATCCGCAACTCGATGGCAGCTTCCAGATCAACCAGGGGCTGCGCATCGCGCGCGAGATGCTGCTCGAGATCAACCGGCGCGGCGTGCCCGCCGGCTGCGAGTTCCTCGACATGATCACGCCTCAGTACCTCGCGGACACGGTTAGCTGGGGCGCGATCGGCGCGCGCACCACGGAGAGCCAGTCGCACCGCGAGCTGGCCTCCGGCCTCTCGTGCCCGGTGGGCTTCAAGAACGGCACCGACGGTACGGTGAAGATCGCGGTCGATGCGATCAAGGCCGCCGAGCGGCCGCACCATTTCCTGTCGGTGACCAAGGCCGGGCATTCGGCGATCGTGTCGACCACCGGCAACGAGGACTGCCACATCATCCTGCGCGGCGGCAAGGCACCGAACTACGACGCCCCGAGCGTCGATGCCGCGTGCATCGAACTCGCGAAGTCCGGGCTTGCGCAGCGCCTGATGATCGACACCAGCCACAGCAACAGCTCGAAGAAGCACGAGAACCAGATCCTGGTCGCGCAGGACATCGCGGGGCAGATCGCTGGCGGCAGCGATCGCATCATCGGCGTGATGATCGAAAGCCACCTGGTCGCCGGCCGCCAGGACCTGGTGCCCGGCAAGCCGCTGACCTACGGCCAGTCGATCACCGATGCCTGCATCGCCTGGGAGGACAGCGTGCCGGTGCTCGATGCGCTGGCCGCCGCGGTGAAAGAGCGGCGTTCGAAGGCGGCGAACTGCAACGGCAACTGACAGCCGGCGGCGGGCGCACGGGGCAGCCGCAGCCCCTGCCCGCCTGCCGTCACTCCGGCTTGATGTTGTTCTCGCGGATCAGCCGGGTGTAGCGCGCGAGCTCGCCCTTCAGAAGTGCCGTGACCTGCTCCGGCGGCGTGCCAAGCGGCTCGGCGCCCTCCTTCAACAGCCGGTCGCGCAGCTCGGGCGACTGCATCGCCCGCACCGCGAGCTGGTTGATCGCACCGACGGTCGCCGCCGGCGTGCCCGCCGGGGCCATCAGCACGAACCACGCGCTGAACTCGAAGCCCGGCAGCCCGGACTCGGCCATCGTCGGCACGTCGGGCGCCAGCGGCACCCGCTTCGGGCTGGTGACGGCGATCGAGCGCAGGCGCTTCGACTCGACATGGGGCAGCACCGCCACCAGGCTGATGAAGCTCAGGTCGACCTCGCCGCCGAGCACCGCCGTGAGCGCGGGTCCACCGCCCTTGTAGGGCACGTGCACCATGTCGGTCTTCACCTGCATCTTCATCAGCTCGGCCGGGATGTGGAGGTTCGAACCGCTGCCCGACGAGGAGTAGGTCATCCGCCCCGGCTTCGCCTTCACCAGCGCGACCAGTTCCTTCAGGTTGCGCGCCGGGACCGACGGATGGACGACCAGCATCGCCGGCGAGGTGGCCAGCAGCGAGACCGGCGCGAAGTCGCGGATCGGGTCGTAGGGCACCTTGCCCATCAGCGGCACGTTCACGACGAACGGCAGGGTGTTCATCATCAGCGTCGTGCCGTCCGGCGCGGCGCGCGCGACGTATTCAGTACCGATGACGCCGGTAGCCCCGGAGCGGTTCTCGATCAGGAAGTTCTGGCCGGACATCTCGCCCATGCGCGCGGCGAGCAGGCGCGCGATGACGTCGACACTGCCACCGGGCGGGAACGGCACGACGATGCGGATCGTCTTGCCGCCGGCGACCGGCTGGGCGGATGCTGCCGACGCGGCGGCCAGGCCGATCGCGGCGAGCATGGCGACGACGAAGGGAAAGGCAACCGCGCGCGGTCGCGCCACGGACGACGGAATGGATCGGGTCACAACGCCTCCTGGGATTGACGGGCACGATCGCTGGAGACCCGGCATGCGGGGCCGCAGGTCAGCGCACACTCGCAGATCGTGCTCGGACACCGAGCTTACCGCGAAGCGTGCCGCGGGTCGTGTCTGTCCGGGGACGCTTCAGTCGTTGCCGACCAGGCGCATCACTTCCTGGGCGGCTGCAGCGGTATCGTCCTGGATCGCCTGTTCGGCCGCCGCCGCATCGCCGCTGCGGATCGCCGCCACCAGGTCGCGCAGGCTGCCGATCGCCTGCGTCGAACGCGCGCGGGAACGGTCGGCATGCGACAGGCCGACCGCGCGCCAGCGCCAGATGCGGGCATGCAGCCCGCCGAGCATCGAGGACAGCACGTCGCTGCGCGCACCGTCGAACAGCGCGGCATAGAAGCCGTTCTTCGCGGCAAGGATGCCGTCGGCAGCCCCGGCAGCATAGGCACCCTCGACGCCGCGCAGCGCCGCGGCGAGGCGGTCCATTGCTTCGGGTGGCGCCCGCTCGATGAACAGCCGTGCCGCCAGCGCCTCGAGCGAGGCACGGATGCGGTACAGGTCGACCGCCTCGGCCCGTGACAGGGCCCGTACCACCGGGCCCTTGTTGGGCACCGTCTCGACCAGGCCCTCGGACTCGAGCTGGCGCAGCGCCTCCCGGATCACGGTACGCGACACGCCGACCCGGTCGATCAGTTCCCGTTCGGTCAGCCGCTGGCCCGGCGCGAGGTCGCCGGCGATCACCGCAGCGCGCAGCCGGTCTACGACCTGCTGGCGCAGCGGCGCCGCGAGCGCCCGTACCGCCAGCGGCGCTGGCGATGCAGGTGGAGTGGCGGAATCGGCGGGCTGGTCCATGGCAGGCAGAGTGTACTTGCGGCCCGGCAGTCTGCACGCGGCGGGCAATACCGTAATACGGTATTATGGACGCACTCGCACGATCAACCCAAGGAGCGTTTCAAGATGAGCGAACCCATCAATGTCGGTATCGTCGGCCTCGGCCGCTGGGCCAAGGTGCTCACCCGCGCGGCCCGCGCGTCGACCAGCATCCGCATCGTCACCGGCTACAGCCGGTCGCAGGAAAAGCGCGATGCCTTCCAGGCCGAATTCGCCGACACCGGGTTCAAGTCGGCCGCGACGATGGAAGCGATGCTCGCCGACCCGTCGATCAAGGGCGTGATCATCACCGTGCCGAACGAGCAGCACCTGTCGGTCGCGGAGCAGATCGCGAAGGCCGGCAAGCATATCTACACCGAGAAGCCCATCGCGGCCGAACTGGCGGACGGCCTGAAGATCGAGGCACTGCAGAAGCAGTACGGCGTGACCGTGACCGTCGGCCATTCCGCCCGGCTGCTGGCCGGCGTGCGCATGATGAAGGAGAAGATCGATGCCGGCGAACTCGGCCGCGTCGGCTTCATCGAAGCCAACTTCTCGAACGAGCGCGCGCTCGAACTGACCCCGCAGACCTGGCGCTGGTACAAGGACCGCGCGCCCGGCGGTCCGCTGTCGCAGCTCGCGGTGCACATGTTCGACATCGTCCACCTGCTCGGGGGCGACGTGTCGCAGGTCTCGTCGATCGCGTCCAAGCTGTCCCCGGTCGGCGCCGAAGTCGACGACCAGTCGATGTCGCTGGTCAAGTTCGGCAACGGCACGATCGCCTACGTCGGCACCTGCTGGACCTCGCCGGGCATCTTCTCGGTGCGCGTGTTCGGCTCCAAGGGGCTGATGCACTACGAAGTCGACTTCGGCACCTGGGACACGCCATCGAACCTGCACAAGACATCGGCGCTGTACATCCAGCGCGGCAAGGACTGCTACGGCAAGCGCGAAGACCTCACGATCCCGGCGAGCGACATGTTCCGCGACGAACTGGAGCAGTTTGCGCAGAGCTGCGTCACCGGCACCGTGCCGATGCTCTCGGCCCACAACGGAAACGTCGCCATCGCGATGATGAACGCCGCGCTGAAGTCGATCGACCGCAACGGTGCACTGGTGGCAGTCGACGAAGTGATGGAAGCGGCTCGCAAGGCCTGACCCGAAAAAGGACACAGACATGCTCCCGACCCGATACTTCATCGACCTGACCCAGCCCGAGATCGCCGCGCAGCTGAAGCACAACCCGCTGGTGATCCTGCCCGCGGGCAGCGTCGAGCAGCACGGCCCGCACCTGCCCACCGGCACCGACATCTACGCGTCGAACGTGATCGGCAATGCCGTCGCCGAGCGCATGGACGGCCTGGTGCTGCCGGGCGGCCCGCTCGGCGTGACGCCGATGCACATGCCGTTCGAAGGCACGATCACGCTGTCGCCGGAGACCTACCAGCGCGTGGTGGTCGAGACCTGCGAGTCGACCGCCCGCCACGGTGCGCGCGACCTGCTCATCCTCAACTGGCACGAAGGCAACATCCCGTCGCTCGCGCTGGCCTCCGAGAAGCTGCACCGCGAGCACCACATGAACGTGGTCGTGGTGCAGGCCTGCTACGTCGCCGCCGAGTTGTACGGCCACGATTGCGGCGGCCTCACCCATGGCGGCGAGATCGAGGCACTGGCGGTGCTCGCCTATCGCCCCGACCTGGTCCACCTCGACCGCATCGACTATTCGTCGGACCATTCGCAGGGGCGCAAGTGGGACAAGCTGCGCCGCACCCACGCCTTCCAGCCGGTGCTGCGCGACATCAAGACCATCGCCCCCACCGGCTGGTACGGCGCGCCCGAGCATGCAACCGTCGACAAGGGCCTGAAGATGCTGTCCGACATCGCCGACGCGATCGCGAAGGAGGCCGGCGAACTGTTCCACATGCTGGCCGAGGCCCAGGGCGGCACCGCCGAGATCAAGCAACTGAAACTGGCCAGCTGAGCAAAGGAGGCCCCTGGCATGGCACGC
Source organism: uncultured bacterium (assembly GCA_903873475.1). GTDB lineage: Bacteria > Pseudomonadota > Gammaproteobacteria > Burkholderiales > CAIKXV01 > CAIKXV01. The sequence continues at coordinate 14,715 of CAIQON010000042.1, read as the reverse complement.
GTATTCACACAGGCCGACGCGAAGTCGATGGGGCTTCCCGGCCGCAAGTCGATCGAGATCGCCTCGCAATCGATGGGTACCGACAACGTGACCCTTCGCTACGTCGAGATCCCGGTCGCCCAGCCAGGCGCCGGTCCACGCAAGCCGCACCGGCACGATGGCTTCGAGGAGGTGATCCACGTGCTCGAAGGCAGCGGCTGCACCGAAGCCGACAGCGGCAGCTATCCGCTCGCCGCCGGGGACACCATCGTGCTGCCGTCCGGCGAATGGCATGCGACCCGCAATACCGGCGACACCACGCTGAAGCTGCTCTGCTTCTTCCCGGTCGGCGACATCACCACCCGCACCTCCAACGGCTGAAAAGAAACCCAGAATGCCCACCGACATCCTCTGCCTGCGCCCCGAGTCCGACTTCACCCGCGTCGGCGTCGCCATTCCCGCTGGGCCGTCGATCGCCTTCCGCGCGTCCGATGCGGCCGACGTGCCCGACCTGATGAAGGAAGCCCGGGTGCTGGTGATCCCGGCGGTCGGGCCGAAGCTGGCGCCCGCGCTGTTCGAGCCGGCGAAAGCGCTGAAGCTGGTGCAGATCACCGGCGCCGGCGTCGACCGGCTCGACCAGCCGACGCTGACCCGCCTCGGCATCCCGGTCTGCAACGTACCCGGCGGCAGCAATGGCGCGCTGGCGGAGTACGCGGTCGGCCATGCGCTCGCGCTGCTGCGCCGCTTCAGCTGGGCCGATGCCGAGGTGAAGCGGGGCAACTACGTGCCGTTCCGCAACCGGATGGTCGCGGACAACCTCTCCGGGCTGGACGGCATGCAGGTCGGTATCGTCGGCATGGGGACGATCGGCATCGCAGTCGCGCGCGCATTCGCCGCGTTCGGATCGCGCATCGCCTTCTTCGATCCGGCGCCGCGCGATCCAGCGGCGGTGGCGCAACTGGGCGCGACCTCGATGGCGCTCGAGGCACTGCTGTCGAGCAGCGATGTGGTGTCCCTGCACGTGCCACTGCTGCCGCAGACGACCAACCTGATCGGCGCACCGCAGCTCGCGCTGATGAAGCCCTCGGCAGTGCTGCTCAACGCGTCGCGCGGCGGCATCGTCGACGAGGCGGCGCTGGCGGCAGCGCTGGCCGAGGGTCGGCTGTTCGGCGCCGCCGTCGACGTCTACTCGACCGAACCGCTGCCCCGGGACAACCCGCTGCTGTCCCTCGATGGCGAAGGCGCGTCCCGGCTGCTGCTCACGCCGCACATCGCCGGCGTGAGTCGCCAGGCATCGGCAACCCTGTTCAAGGTCGCGCTCGAGAACGCGATGCGCGCGCTGGCCGGAGAGACGGCGCTGCACCGCGTGTACTGAAGCGCACTTGCGGTAGATCAATACGAGTGGCGCCGCGCGGCGCCACGATGTCCCTGCCGAGTGCCCTTGCGGGTCTCGCGGACAGGGAGACACCATGATCAAGGAAGCAAGCGGCGACATCCTGCTCTCGGGCGCGCAGGTCATCGCACACGGGGTCGCGCCCGGCGACCATTTCGCCAGCGGGCTGGCCCTGGCGCTGCGTGAACGCTGGCCGGCGATGTACAAGGATTTCCGCCACTACTGCCATGGCCGCTCCGTCGAGCCGGGTGGCCTCTGGACCTGGGGCGGTACCGGTGGCGTGCGCATCGTTTCGCTGTTCACGCAGGAACCGGCAGCGCACGAACATGCGCACCCGGGCAAGGCGCGGCTCGAGCATGTCAGCCGCGCCCTGCGTGAACTTCACCGGCTGGTGCTGACGGAGAATTTCACCAGCCTCGCGCTGCCGCGGCTGGCTACCGGGGTGGGCGGCCTGGAGTGGCCAGCGGTACATGCGCTGGTCGAGACACACCTGGGCCGCCTCGAAATCCCGGTGACCGTCTACACAACCTACCGGCCCGGCATCAAGGCGGCGGAGTAGCGCGCACGACTGTGCCAGGGCGCCGGCGCGCGCGCGCGTTGGAGTACGATCCGCGAAGCGAGTGGCAGGCGATTGCGGACCGACGACGATGGAAGATACGAATACAGGCACGCGGCGGGCGGCCCGGGGGAGCGCTGCACGGGCCATAGGGGCCACAGGGGCCACAGGGGCATCACGGCACGGTTACCCGGTCAGAGCGGAGGCCGGCCGGAAGGTGGGCAACCGATGAACGAACGAGCGGACATGCCGGCGGCTCGGGCCCCGATCGACCGGCTGCCCTGGGTCGGTACCACGATCTTCTCCGTGATGTCGGCGCTGGCCGCACGGCACGGGGCGATCAACCTCGGCCAGGGATTTCCCGACTTCGACTGCGACCCCGCACTGCACCGGGCCGTTACCGATGCCATGCGCGCCGGGCACAACCAGTACGCGCCGATGCCCGGGGTGCTGCCGCTGCGCGAGCGGATCGCAGAGAAGACGGCAGCCCTGTACGGGCACCGCTACGACGTGGAGCAGGAAATCACGGTCACTGCCGGGGCAACCCAGGCGATCATGGCCGCGGTGCTCGCCCTGTCCGGCCCGGGTGACGAAGTGATCGTGCTCGAGCCCTGCTACGACTCGTACCAGCCATCGATCGACCTGGCCGGGGCGAGCGCGGTTCGCGTCCCGCTCGACGCTGCGCGCAACTACGCGGTCGACTGGGACCGGGTGCACGCGGCGATCACCCCGCGCACCCGCCTGCTGATCGTCAACTTTCCGCACAACCCCACCGGACAGGTGCTGGACGCGGCCGACCTCGCTGCGCTCGAGGCCATCGTCGAGCGCAGCGGCATCACCGTGCTGTCCGACGAGGTCTACGAGCACATCCTCTTCGACGGCCGTGCGCACCAGGGCGTCGCGCGTTCCCCGCTGCTCGCCTCGCGCAGCGTGCTCGTGTCCAGCTTCGGCAAGACCTTCCATGCCACCGGCTGGAAGATCGGCTACGTGTGCGCGCCGGCCGCGTTGAGCGCGATGATCCGCAAGGTGCACCAGTTCATGGTGTTCTCGGTATCGACGCCGATGCAGCATGCGCTTGCGTCCTACCTCGAAGACCCGAAACCGTACCTCGACCTGCCCGCGTTCTACCAGCGCAAGCGCGACCGCTTCCTTGCCGCGCTGGCCGGTTCGCGCTTCCGCCTGCTGCCGTCGCGCGGAACCTATTTCGTTCTGGCGGACTATTCGGAGATCAGCCGCGAACCGGAAGACGTGTTCGTGCGATGGCTGATCGAACGCCATGGCGTCGCGGCGATCCCGGTCTGCGCGTTCTACCGCGAGGCCTTCGACAACCGCGTGGTACGGTTCTGCTTTGCCAAGCGGGACGAGACGCTAGATGCGGCGTCCGGCAAGCTGGCCGCGATCTGATGGAGGCCGGTTACATGCACGTCGAACACGAGGCAGATCGCAGCGCTGGCCAGCGGCGGGTACTGCTCGCGATGCTGCCGCTGCTGTCGTTGTTGTCCACCGCGGCAGGCGCGCAGGCACCCGCGCCTGCGGTGCCGCAGGTTCCGCAGGTGATCGCCACCGGCGCTGGCGAAGTGCAGGCGTCGCCCGACCTGGCGGTGATCCGCCTTGCAGTCGAGACCACCGGCACCGAGGCGGCACGCGCCGGGCAGGACAACGCGGTACGCATGTCTTCGCTGCGCCAGGCGCTCGAGATGGCTGGCATCCCGGTACAGGACATCGCGACCACCGGCTACAGCATCCGCACCGAACCGCGCGGGCAGGAACGGCCGCCAAAGGAGCGCGGGTCCGGCTTCGTTGCGCGCAACGGCATCCGGGTCACCGTGCGGGCGCTCGACCGGGTGGGAGCCACGATCGATGCCGCGCTCGCCGGCGGCGCCAACCAGGTCGACGACGTGGCCTTCCGGCTCGCCGACGACCGCACGCTGCGGCAGAAGGCACTGGCACTCGCGGTGGAACGGGCGCGATCGCAGGCGCAGGCGATGGCCACCGCCGCGGGCGGGAAGCTCGGCCCGCTGATCGAACTGTCCTCGCTGGCCGGACGCGGCGAAGGGCCACAGATGTTCGCAGCGCGCGCTGCGGGAACGCCGATCGGTCCCGGCGACATCGTCTTGGTCGAGCAGGTGGTCGCCCGCTGGCGCTTCATCCCCGAGGGGCCGTGAAGCCTGCACCCGCGCGCATCGACGTCGCCAGCCGCGCGGCGATCCGCTGATCCGCAAGCGCCAGCCCGCTGCAGGCGGCCGGGGCACGACGTTGGAATCACCACGGCATGGGATTACCATCGCCCCACGATAACAAAGCAGCAGACATGGAGGGGGTTCGATGGACAAGGTGGTCGCGTCGCCGCAGGAGGCACTTGCAGACATGGAAGACGGGGCGACGGTGGCCATCGGCGGCTTCAGCGTCGGCCACCGGTTCGCGCTCAGCCTGATCACGGCGCTTCGCGACAAGGGCACCAGGGACCTCTGCGTGGTCTGCAACTCGATGGGCGCCGCTGGTGAACTGCGCGGCCAGATCCTTGCCGAGAACGGCCAGGTTCGCAAGCTGATCGCCGCCTTTACCGTGCGCCCGGGCATGCCGGCTTCCTCCGAAGAGCAGATCCGCGCCGGTGCGATGGACGTCGAGCTGGTCCCGCAGGGCACGCTGGTCGAGCGCTGCCGTGCCGGCGGCGCCGACATCCCTGCATTCTTCTCGGCCACCTGCGTGGGCACCGACATCGCGGCGGGCAAGGAATCGCGCGTGATCGACGGCCGCACCTACGTGCTCGAGACCGCCATCAAGGTCGACTACGCGCTGCTGCGCGCCTGGCGAGCCGATCGCGCGGGCAACGTGCAGTTCCGCGGTGGCAGCCAGAACCTGAATCCGGCCTTCGCAAAGGCCGCGCGCATCGCGATCGTCGAAGTGGACGAGATCGTCGAGGTGGGCGACATACCGCCGGAACTCATCAACCTGCCCGGCATCTTCATCGCGCGCGTGGTGAAGAGCACCAACCCGTTCGATGCAAGGCAGACACCGCAGTCGAAGAAGCGCCCTGCCGACCAGCCCAGGCTCTACAACGGCAAGCCGGCACTGACCCGCGCCGGCATCACGAAACGCGCGGCGCAACTGGTGCGCGAAGGCAGCTACGTGAACCTGGGCGTGGGCATACCGACGATGGTCTCGAACTACCTCGAGGGGCGCGATGTCGTGCTGCACGCGGAGAACGGCGTGCTTGGCTACGGCCGCATGGTGTCGGGCGACCAGGTCGACCCCGACATGTACAACGCGAGCGGCCAGTATGTCGAACTGGTGCCAGGCGCATCGTTCTTCGATTCGGTCACCTCCTTCGAGATGGCGCGCAGCGGGCGCATCGACACCGTGATCCTGGGTGCCTACGAGGTCGACGCGACCGGCAGCGTCGCCAACTGGAGCACCGAGAACGCGCGCCTGGGCGGCATCGGCGGCGCGATGGACCTGATATCGGGCGGCAGCGAGCTCATCATCGTCATGGAGCACTGCGACAGCAAGGGAAGGCCGAAGCTGAAGAAGCAGTGCCGCTTCCCGCTCACCGGCCAGCGCTGCGTCGACTGGGTGGTCACCGACCTCGCACTGCTGCGCTGGAACGACCACGACAGCCGCTTCGAACTGCTGGAGACCGCACCCGGCTTCTCGGTGGAAGAGGTGGTGGCCCTGACGGAAATGCCGGTGTTCCCGGTGGCTGCGGTCGGCACGATGGCCTGAGCAGCCCGGTGTATTGTTGACCGGATGGAAATACTCAATGGCTGTATCGATGCTTCCTTCCGGCACCGTGCATGCCTAGAATGCAAGCCTGATCGGGAACCGATGCCGGCTCTGACAGTACGCACTCGGTCGAACCTGCAACCAGCATGGCCCGTGCGTCGATCGACGGCATGCAACCAGGAGGAGAGGGCATGAAGTTCGGGCTGTTCGGCGGCGGCAAGGTGGGGAGCGCCAATCCCCTGGGCGACAGCTACGGCTATCGCGATTTCATTCGCTACATCTGCGATGCCGAGGAACTGGGCTTCGAGAGCGCATTCCTGGTCGAGCACCACTTCACCGGCGTGGGGCAGTTGTCCGCGTCGCTCAACCTGCTGTCGTACATCGCGGCGAATACCAGCCGCATCCGCCTGGGCACCGCGGTGGTCGTGCTGCCGTGGCACAACCCGGTGCTGCTGGCAGAGCAGATCGCCACGCTGGATGTGCTGTGCGAGGGCCGATTCGACATGGGCGTCGGCCGCGGGTACCGCAAGGAAGAGTTCCAGGCGTTCTGCATCCCGATGTCAGAGGCGCAGGAGCGCTACAACGAGTGCTTCGAGCTGCTGCTGAAATCGCTGTCGAGCCGAGAGCGCTTCTCGCACCACGGCAAACATTGGAACTTCGAGAACATCATCGTCGAACCGGCACCCACCCAGCAGCCGCATCCACCGGTCTGGATGGCGGCCGGCCGGCCCGAGGGCATCGCCTTCGTCGCCAGTCAGGGCTGCAACGTGCTGCTCGACCAGATCGGCTCGGTCGACGACACGATCGAACGCGTGCAGGTGTTCCTGAAGGCACAGGCCGCGGCCGGCATCGTCCCCGACGCCATGCGCTGCGGCGTCACCCGCGCGCTGCATATCGTCAACAGTGAAGCCGAGCGCCAGCAGGCCTATGCCCGCCGCATCGAAACGCTGAAGAAGATCGGCGAGCTGGCGAAGAAGCCGCTCAACCTGGCACCGGCCACCTTCGCCGACGCCGGCATCGCCAGCGACGACGCGGCGCTGATCGGCACCCCCGAAGAGATCGGCGAGCGGCTGCAGAAGCTTGCCGACGGAGGCGTCGAGTATGTGTTGCTGACGAATGCGTCGGCCAGCCGCGAGTCGCTGGTGACCTTCTCCGAGAAGATCATGCCGCACGTGCGCAGCCGTGCCCCGGCAGCCGCGCTCGAAGCCGCCTGACCCGCACCGAACGAGGAACATCGATGAGCAGCAGCGCCGGTACGTCCGCCTTCCGGGAAGGCTTCGTCCAGACCAATGGCCACGGCCGCATGCACTACCTCGAGGCAGGCAGCGGTACACCGCTGGTGCTGATCCATACCAACGGCGGATCGGCCCACCAGTACGCCGACGTGATGCCGGCGCTTGCGCGCCAGTTCCGCGTGATCGCCTGGGACATGCCGGGCCACGGCGATTCCGACCCGGTCACGCGGCACTACTCGATCGCAGATTACTGCGCGGCGCTGGCGGCCTTCATGGACAGCCTGTGCATCCCGGCTGCCCATGTATCCGGCTGCTCATGCGGCGGCACGATCACCATCGGCTTCGCAGCCACCCACGCCGCGCGCACGCTGTCGGCGGTGATTGTCGAGACGCCGTTCAGGACGTTCGACGAATGGGGCGCGCGCTGGGCGCATACCGAAGCGAACTTCTGCATTCCGACCCAGGGCATCGACGAGGTGCGCAACCGGGTCGCGCGCGTCGACGACGCCCTGCTCGCGCGCTGGAACATCGACCGCAACAAGGCCGGCGGCAAGCTGATGATCGACGTGATGTGGGCGATGCGCGGCTTCGACGCCCAGGCCGGGCTGGCCGCGATCACCCGGCCGGCGATGGTCCTGTACGGCGCGAACGGGCCGACCATCGCGATGCGCGACCGGGCGGCGGCGGCGGCACCGGCAATGCCGATAGAAGCGCTGCCGGGCTCCGGGCATTTCCCGATGCTCGACGAGCCGGAGGCGTTCGCCGCCACGCTTGCGCGCTTCTGCGGCGCGGCTTCGCGCTGATCGGCGCGTCGCGCCACCCGACAGACTACCCGGAGCGCTGATGCAGCTGCGATCGGCGGCAGCCCGATGAACAAGCTGCTCGGCATGCAGGCCTTCGTCAGCGTGGTCGAATGCGGTGGCTTCACCGGCGCAGCCAGGCGGATGGGCCTGTCGGTGTCGGCGGTCACGAAGAACGTCGGCCGCCTGGAGTCTGAACTGGGCACGCAACTGCTCGTCCGTACCACGCGCCGGGTCAACATCACCGAGTTCGGCCGCGAGTACTACGCGAGCTGCCGCAAGGTGTTCGGCGAACTCGAGGGCGTCGAGAACGCGCTGCGCCAGTCACAGGAGCAGCCCAAGGGCAAGGTCAACCTGCTGTGCCCGGCGTTCTTCGCACGGGTGAACCTGGTGCCCAGGCTGCACGAATTCAATGCACGCTACCCGGACATCGAACTCGACGTGACGCTCGGCGATCGCTATGCCGACCTGATCGACTCCGGCATCAACCTCGCGGTCGTGGTCGGCGAACTGAAGGATTCGCGCTTCGCCAGCCGGCTGCTCACGCGCGGCCCGCGGATATGCTGCGCGACGCCGGAGTACTTCCAGCGCCACGGCATACCGCAGCAGGTCGACGAGGTGATGTCTCACAACTGCCTGGTGAGCCGCACGGCGCTGTGGCAGTTCCGCGAAGGCGGGCGCACCATCGAGGTTGCGGTCAAGGGCAATCTGATGGTGCGCAGCGGCGACGTGCTGCGCGAGGCGACGCTGTCAGGGTTGGGCATCGCGCAGTCGAACTGGTGGCTGTTCCGGCAAGACCTCGCGGCCGGGACGCTGGTGGAATGCCTCAAGAAGCATCGAGTGCCGGGACGGTCGATTTCGGTGGTCTATCCGCCGACGCGCTTCGTGCCGCGCAAGGTCCGTGTCATGATCGATTTCCTGGTCGAGATCACGCGCGTCTGAACGCGTGACCGGCGGCGGCGGCATGCCGCCAGAGAACCCGAGAGGAGGAGCAACCGATGTCCCGCATCCTGACCACCGCAGCACTGGCCGGCTGTCTTCTTGCCATTGCATGGTCCGCCGGCAGCGCATCCGCACAGGCCTTCCCTGCGCGGCCGCTGATGATCGTCAATGGCAACGCCGCCGGTGGAACCCCCGACATCCTCGCGCGCCAGATGGCAGAAGAACTGCGGCAGGCCCTCGGCCAGAACGTGATGGTGGTGAACCGCACCGGCGCCAACGGATCGATCGCGGTGGAATCGGTGCGCCGGGCAACCCCGGACGGCCACACCCTGCTGTTCGCGACCATGACCACGATGGCGGTCAACCCGCACCTGCAGAAGGACGCGCGCTACAACGGCGCCCAGGACTTCGAACCGATCGCCACCCAGGTGCTGCAGCCGCTGCTGTGGGCGACCACGGCGAGCCAGCCGTTCAAGTCGCTGAAGGACGTGGTCGACCAGGCCCGCGCGCACCCCGGGAAGATCATCGCCTCGCGCCAGGGCTTCGGCGCCTCGTCGCACCTCACCGTGGCCGCGCTCACCGGCCGCAACAAGATAGAGTTCAACCTGATCGGATTCACCGGGTCGGCCGACACCTTCATGGCCCTGCGGCGCGGCGACGTCCAGCTGATGGTCGACCTGCCGCAGTCGATGCTGCCGCGCATCCAGGCCGGCGAACTGCTGCCGCTGGCGGTCACCAGTGCGGCGCGGATCAGGGCCCTGCCCAACGTGTCGACCTGGATCGAGCAGGGCGTGATGGACGGCGAACTGACGGCCTGGTACGTCTACCTCGCACCGAAGGGCACGCCGGCCGCGATCGTCGGACAGCTCAACACCGAGATCAACAGGATCCTCGCGCAACCGAAGTTCCGGCAGCGGCTCGAGGACGTTGGCGGCATCGTGCGCACGCTGTCGCCGGCGGAGTTGCGCCGCTTCATGGCCGAGGAGCATGTGCGCTGGGGCGCGCTGCTGAAGAATGCCGGGGTCCATCCGGACTGACGGCCGCGGGCAGCGCAGTGCCGGAGCTGCCCGCGGGGCGGGAGACCGGCGCCTGGCGTACATTGTGCTTATGCTGCCTCGGCAGCTTTCCGGAGGATCACCGTCTTGCCAGCGCCACAGCCTGAACATTATCTCGACCGTATCCTCAATCCGCGTTCGATCCTGATCGTCGGTGCCTCGAAGGACCCGGTCAAGCGCGGCAACCGCGCGATCCAGTCGCTGGTCGCCGACGGATACGCCGGCACGATCATTCCGATCAACCCGCGCGAGCGTGAAATCCTGGGCTTCACGGCCTACCCGACCATCACCGATGCGCCCGGGGAGCTCGACCTGGCGGTGATCTGTACCGCGGCGCACACCGTGAAGGCGGTCATCGAGGAGTGCGGACGGCGCAAGGTGAAGGGCGCCATCCTGCTCGCCGCCGGCTTCAGCGAGATCGGCGAGCAGGGCCGCATCCTCGAGGACGAAGTGGTGGCGCTGGCAAGGCACTACGGCGTGCGCCTGATCGGCCCGAACACCAACGGCATGTTCAGCGCCCGCCTCGGCTGCAACGCCTGGGGCCTGCCCGACATCCCGCGCGGGCCACTCGGACTGCTGTCGAACTCGGCCAACTGCGTCACCTCGATCGTGATGCAGGCGCGCACGCATGGCTTCATGGGCATCAACACGATGCTCAGCGTCGGGAACCAGGCGGACATCGAGTTCCACGAGTACCTCGAGTGCCTCGGCGAAGACCCGGCCGTCTCCGCGGTGATGCTCTACCTCGAGGGATTCAAGAACGCGGCGGCCTTCCGCGAGGTCGCGCGCCGCACGACGCAGAAGAAGCCGGTAGTGATGTACGTCGCGGGACGCACCAGCGAAGGCAAGCGTGCCGCGAAGTCCCACAGCGGCTCGCTGGCCGGTGCCTACGCGATCAACCGCGGCGCGCTCCGGCAGTCAGGCGTCACCGTGGTCGAGCGCCTGTACCACCTGTATCCGGTCGCCGAGGCGCTGAGCCTGTTCCCGCCGATGCGCGGCCGCCGCGTCGCGGTCGTATCCGAAGGGGGCGGGCCGCTCACCGTGGCCGCCGATGCACTCGTCGAGCAGGGGCTGGTGCTCGCACAGTTGTCGCAGGAGACCCAGGCGCGAATACACGCCGTCGTACCCAATGCCACCGCGATCGACAATCCGGTCGATGCCGGTGGCGGCACCGATCCGCGCGCCGAATACTACGGCCCGATCGTGCGTGCGATCCTCGAGGACCCCGCGATCGACGCGGTGCTGATCGTCGGCCTGCTCGGGGGCTATGCCGATCGCTTCGGCGAGCAGGCAGCGCCGGCCGAGCACGCGGTCTGCGCCGAACTGGGCGCGATGATGCGCGAGTACGGCAAGCCGGTGATCGTGCAGAGCCACTATGCCGACATGAAGACGCAGTCGCTGCGCATCCTGCGCGAGGCCGGCGTGCCCTTCCAGCGGCATGTCGAAGTCGCGGTGCAGTGCCTCGCCAGCGCGGCCGATGCCTCCGCAGCCCGCGCGCGCAATGCCGCCGCGCCAGCGGCAGCGGCCTCAGCCCGCGCGGTGCCGGAGGCGGCACGCATCATCGATGCGGCGATGACCGCGGGCCGCGACCTGCTGGAGACCGAGGCGCGCGACCTGCTCATCGCCTGTGGCATCGCCATGCCCGGCCACCTGCTGCTGCGCAGCGCCGATGACGCCGCCGCCGCCGCCGCCCGTTTCGGCCACGAGCGGCTGGCCATGAAGGTCGTTTGCGCCGACATCCCGCACAAGTCGGAAGCGCAGGGCGTACTGCTGGGCCTGCAGGGCGCCGAAGCGCTGCGCGAGGGCTGGCGCAAGATCGCGGCGAGCGCCGAGTCCTACCGCCCTGGCGCACGCCTCGAAGGCATGCTGGTGACGCCGATGGCCCCGCGCGGCACCGAGTTCATCATCGGCATCACCGATGACCCGCAGCATGGCCCCGTGATGCTCTTCGGCCTGGGCGGCGTGTTCGTCGAGGTGATCGGAGACGTCGTGTTCCGCGCGCTGCCGCTGACGACGGGCGACGCGCTCGACATGATCGGCAGCCTGAAGCATCCGTCGGTGCTCGACGGCGTGCGCGGTGCCGCGCCGGTCGATCGCGCCGCGCTGGCAGACCTGCTGGTGCGCCTGTCCCGCATCCGCGAACTGCATCCGCAGATCGCCGAGATCGATCTCAACCCGGTGATCGCGCATGCCGGCGGCCTGTCCGTCGTCGATGCGCGCATCGTCCTGCGCAGGAACGTTTCCACCCCAGCCTGAGAGGTCCGCCCATGAATGCGTGCTGCAAGCGTTTGTTGCCCCTGTTGCTCGTCGCTGCATCGGCCGGCGCGGCCGCACAGCAGTACCCGTCCAAGCCGGTGCGCGTGGTCATCGGCTTCGCCGCCGGTGGCAGCGTGGACCTGGTCGGGCGCACCGTGGCCCAGGCGCTCGCGGGCACATACGGCCGGCCCGTCGTGGTGGACAACCGGCCGGGCGCGGCCAGCCATATCGCGGGTGCCCTCGTCGCCGCGTCGATCCCCGACGGCTACACCCTGCTGGTGAGCAGCCAGGGCGGCCTCGGCACCAACCTCGCGCTGTACACGAAGATGCCGTACAACCCGCTGAAAGACCTGACCCCGGTCACGCTGCTGGTGTTCCAGCCGCAGATCGTGCTCGTCAACCCGAAGGTAGAGGCACGCAACATCAAGGAGCTGATCGCGCTCGCCCGTGCAAAGCCGGGCGGGCTCAACTACGGCTCGGCCGGTTCCGGTGGCGTGCTTCACCTGGCTGCGGAACTGTTCAGCAGCATGACCGGCACGAAGATGACGCACATCGCCTACAAGGGCGGCGCACCGGCGCTGGTCGACCTGATCAGCGGCCAGATCGACCTCACCTTCCAGCCACTGCCGGAAGCCCTGCCCCACCTGCGCGGCGGGCGCGTACGCCCGCTGGCCATGACCAGCGCGAAGCGGTCCGCGTCGGCGCCGGACATCCCGACCGTGATCGAGTCCGGGCTGCCCGGGTTCACGTTCACCAGCTGGATGGGTACCGCCGGGCCAGCCGGCATGCCCGCCGCGCTGACGGCGCAGATCAGCGCCGACTGGAACAAGGCATTGAACGCACCCGACGTGCGGCCGCGCCTGATCGAAGCCGGACTCGACATCGCTGGCGGCACCCCGGAGCAGTTCGCCGCGCACATGCGCAGCGAAGTCGACGCGATGATGAAGCTCGTGAAGGAGTCCGGCATTCCCCCGGTCGAGTAGCCGCCCCCCCCGGGTCTGACACCCGGGTCTGACCCGGATTGTGGCCACGGGGTCAGACCCGGATCTTGAGTGGCCTACTCGGTCGGTATGCGGGCGTCGCGGATGGTCTGTCGCCAGCGCTTGGCCTCGGACTCGATCATCCGCTGGAACTGGCCGGGCGCCTGCGCCGCGGGTTCCAGCCCCGTCGCCTGCAGCCGTTCGCGTACGTCGGTGGCCGCCATCGCGCGGCCGACCTCGTCGTACAGCCGCTGCACGACAGCCTTCGGGGTTGCCGACGGCGCGACGATGCCATACCAGTTGGTCACCACCACGTCGTGGCCGAGTTCGGTCATCGAGGGCACGTCGGGCAGCGCGGCACTGCGTTTCACCGAGGTCACCGCGAGCGGCCGCAGCCGCTTCGTCTGCACGTAGGGCAGCGATCCACCCATGCCGATGAAGGTCCCCTGGATCTGCCCGGCGACGGCATCGTTCACGGCGGGACCGCCGCCCTTGTAGGGGATGTGGTTGAGGTCGAGCCCGGCCCTGAGCTTGAACAGTTCCAGCGTGAGGTGTAGCCCGCCACCGTTGCCCGACGAGCCGATGTTCAGCTTGCCCGGCTGGGCCCTGGCCAGCGCCAGGAATTCCTTGACGGTCGTGGCTGGCACCGCCGGGTTCACCATCAGGATGTACGGCGTCTCGGCGATCAGTGCGACGCCGGTGAACGCCTTCACCGGATCGGCTGGTGGCTGCTTCACGAAGTAGGCGGGGTTGATGGTAAGCGCGAGGTCGGCGAGCAGCAGCGTGTAGCCATCGCCGGCGGCGCGCGCGACCACGTCGGTGCCGAGCATGCTCGCGGCACCCGGCCGGTTGTCGACCACGACCGACTGCGCCATCAGTTCGGACAGCTTCTGGCCGATGATGCGGCCGGTGACGTCGGAGCCGCCGCCGGGCGCAAACGGGACCACCAGGCGGATCGGCCGGCTCGGCCAGGCATCGGCTGCGATCGCCGACGCAGCAGGTATCGCTGCTGCCGCGAGCAACAGCGGGATCGGCAACATGGACGGACGCTTCGTGTTCATGGCGGGGACCTTCGTTCGTGAGGGGGATGCAGGGCTGCGCGGGATGTATGCTGCGTGCGTTCCCTCCTGCCGGCAAGCCCCCAGGCCAGCCCCGCCCGCTTCAGCCGTAGTGAACGATCGCCCGGCCCTGCACCTTCCCATCGATCGAACGTGCGCAGTGCTCGATCACCTGTGAGAGGGCGATCGGGAAACCTATGCGATCGAGATGGCGCGGCCGCAGGTCGGTCGCCACGCGTGCCCACACCTTCCGGCGCACCGCCATCGTCGCATTCGAGTTCACGCCGATCAGCCTTACCCCGCGCAGGATGAACGGAAACACCGAGGTCGCCAGGTCGGCTCCGCCGGCATTGCCGAAGGCCCCGATCACGCCGTTGTCGGTCATCGAGCGGGTCAGCCACGAGAGCTGCTCGCCACCGACCGAATCCAGCGCACCGGCAAACTGCGCCTTCTCGAGCGCCTTCTTCCCCATCTCGAACTCGCCGCGCACGAGCACCTCGGCGGCACCGAGGTCCATCAGGTAGTCGCGCGACGCCAGCTTGCCGGTGAGCGCGACCACCTGGTAGCCGCGGCGCGCCAGCATGTCGATGCCGATGCTGGCGCAGCCACCGGTCGCCCCGTTCACCAGCACCCGGCCATTGCCTGGCGCGAGTCCGTTGAGTTCCATCAGGTCGATGGCGAGCGCGGCGGTGAAACCGGCTACGCCCATCGTGCCCACCTCCAGCAGTGTCATGCCCT
>CAIQON010000041.1 GCA_903873475.1 uncultured bacterium | reverse complement strand
GTGGTGTTGCAGCAAACAGTCCCTTCGAACTCCTTCGTCAGGCAGTCCAGTTCTCGATACGCAAGCCGGGGACCCTCGAGAAATGACGCGTGTTGTTCGTCACGAGCACAGCGTCGAGTGCAAGCGCGTGTCCGGCAATCATCGCGTCCATGCTGCCGATCGGCATGCCCGACCGATGCAGGGCGGCAGCAACGATGGCGAAGCGGCCGGCGCAGCCGTCGTCCCAAGGCAAGGATCGTACGTGCTGCAGAAATCGATCGACCAGTTGCGCCAACCGGCGGGCGCCAGGCGTCAGTTCCAGACCAAAGAGCAATTCACCGCGTGTGACCGCAGAAATGCAGAGGTCGTCCGGCTTCGCCCGCGCAACACGCGCGTCGAGCGCAGGCCAGGTGCCGCGGATCAGGTAGCTGACGCTGTCGGTGTCGAGCATGTACAGCAAGGTCACTCATCCTCGGACAGCACGCGCGAACGCAGCGGTTCGTTCAGCGGGCGGGTGCCAAGCAGTTCATGTCGCAGTTCGGTGCTGTCGCGAAGCGCGAAGAATCCGGCCCAGTCGGCATCGACCGGCTTATCGGAAAGGATGACTTCACCGGTCACTGCGTCCCGGCGGACATAGACCTCGTCAGCGGCAGGGAAGCGAAACTCGGCGGGCAGTCGTACGGCCTGGCTACCGCCATTGGTGAAAAGCTTTGCGGTCTTGTTGATCATTGAATCTCCGATATTGTATGTATATATTATAAAATATATACTCTTTAACGGGCCACCGCTGAACGTAGCCGCTCCTCGATCGCAGCGCGCTGCCGGAAAACGCTCCTTGCAAGGCGGTTCCCAGCAGATTCACGGTTCGGCCCACGGGCGCATCAGGTGCCCGGCGCGCGGCGCTTCGAAGTCGAAGTCGGCTGCGCCAGGCATGGCCAGCAGGTCGGCGATCCCGGCATTCGTACGGATGAGATTCCGGTAGGCCTCGATGCTGAGCAGCACATGTGACGGGCGCCCACGTTCCGTGATGATGACCGGGCCATGATCAGCGGCGCGCCTGGCACCCCTGACGTCCTGTTGGAAGGCTTGGCTGGAAAGGGTGGTGATGGTCACGAGTGATCAGCGTGCCGGCCGCTCCCGCCCATACACCCGCCCCACCGCCCCAACCCGCTCCCCGACCTCCCGCCGCAATTCCTCCGGCCCCACCACCTCGCACTCCGCGCCGTACTTCATTACATCCATCACCAGTTCCAGTTCGCTGGCATAGGGCAGCTCGAGCTCGTAGCGCCCATCGGCCAGGTACGCGCCCTTCTGCTGCGGATGCCACACCTCGCAGGCTACCCACCGGGCACGCTCGGCGCTGAAGCGCAGCTTCGCCACCTTCGTCGCCTTCCCGGAGAAGATGCCGTAGCCCGACCCCAGTACCTCGTCCAGCGTCGCCTCGGGCACGTCGTCGGCCTTCGTCGCCAGCACGGTCGCGGCCTGGATCGCATCGACCGAGAAGCTGCGCAGGTCGCCGCGCAGGTGGCACCAGGCATCGAGGTACCAGTTGTCGCGGTAGTGCACCAGCCGCTGCGGCGACACGTCGCGCTCGGTGTCCTCGCCGCGCCCTCGGCCGCGGTAGCGCAGCTTCACGCGCCGCCGCTCGAGCAGCGCACCGGCGACCCGCTCGAAATGCTCCAGCGTCGCGCGCCGCGCGCCCATCGGCAGCACCTTCACCCGCCGGGCGATCTCACCGGCCGGATGGCCGGCACCGCCGATCAGCGCCTGCAGCCGATCGGCCAGCGGCTTGAGCTGGCGCGAGAGGAAGCCGGGCTGCAGTTCGCCGACCAGCCGCTGCATGGTGAGCAGCGCCAGCATCTCGCGCTCGTCGAGCCACAGCCCGGGCAGCTCGAAGCGCTGGCCGTCCGCACCGTGCGGGCGCAGCCGGTAGACGCCGTCGTCACGGTCCCAATCGATCGGCGCGTTGAAGCGGTCGCGCAGGTACTCGAGGTCTCGGTTGATGGTGGCGCGCGAGACCTCGAGCGCGTCCCTCAACTGCTGCAGCGACGCGCCCTGCGGCCGGCCCACCAGGCGGGTGATCGTGCGGAAGCGTTCGGTGCGATCCATGCAGGGCAGCCTGGGGTTGTCGGCATCGCGCCGTTCGGCGCGACGTCATGCTCGCAGCATCCTAACAGTAGCGCCGCGGGCCCGGAACCCGTTTACGCACTGGGTGGGAAACGTAGCCCGTCGCCCCACTGTCTCACCCCATGAGCCTCCCGGACGCGATCCTTTCGTCCCGTACACGAGGAGGTCCGATGTCCGCCAAAAGCCCCGCTGCGTCCACCCCCGTTCCTGCTGCCGGTCCGCAGGTTGTCCTCACCCCGCTCAAGCCGGCGCTGATCGCCGGTCTCGCACACACCGTTCCAGTGCTGGTGCGGGTGCAGGCGCCCGATGCCGACCTTTCCGCCGTGCCGGTCCGGCAGCCGTACCACCTGTCGCTGGTGATCGACCGCTCCGGGTCGATGAGCGGCCAGCCGCTGCAGGAAGCCGTGCGCTGCTCGCGCCACATCGTCGATCGCCTGCTGCCGACCGATGTCGCCTCGCTGGTGATGTTCGACCATCGGGCGACGCTGCTCGCGCCGGCGCAACCGGTCGGCGACCGGCGCGCGCTGCACCACGCGCTGGCCGGCATCCAGTGCGGCGGCAACACCGACCTCTACGGCGGCTGGGCCACCGGCGCCGATTCACTGCTGCCGGGTGCAGCATCGGCGTCGATCGCGCGCATCATCCTGCTCACCGACGGCAACGCCAACAGCGGCGAGCTCACCGAAGCGCAGGCGATCGCCGAACGCTGCACGTCCGCGGCCACGCGCGGCATCACCACCTCCACCTACGGGCTGGGGCGCGACTTCAACGAGACGCTGATGATCTCGATGGCGCGCGCCGGCGGCGGCAACCACTACTACGGCGACACCGCCGCCGACCTGTTCGAGCCCTTCGCCGAAGAGTTCGACCTGATCTCGAACCTGTATGCGCGCCAGGTACGGCTGTCGATCGCGACCTGCCCCGGCGTCGGCATGAAGGTGCTCAACGACTATCCGATGGACGCACGCGCCGGCGTGCCGGCGATCAGCCTGCCGGACATCCCCTGGGGCGCCGAAGCCTGGGTGCTGGTCGAGCTGTCGATCCCGGCCGGCTTCGAGCCTCTGCCCGGCATGCCGCTGCTGCAGGCTGGCGTCACCGGCACGAGCCTGGAGCGCGCACCGATCGCCTTCCCAGACGCCGTGCTTTCAATGGACACAGTGTCACCGCAGGTGTGGGACGCGCTGACCGCCGACAGCCTGGTGCATTCGCGGCATGCCGAGGTCGAGGCCAGCCGCCTGCTGGAGCAGGCGCGCACCGCCGCCGAAGCCGGCGACTGGGACCGGGTGCAGGCGCTGATCGACTCGGCCGGCCGCCGCTTCGGCGACCAGCCGTGGGTCAAGGAAGTGCTGGCCTCGCTCGAGCAGATCGCCGAGCAGCGCGACCAGGCGCGGTTCGGGAAGGAGTCGATGTACGCCGCGACGAAGATGCGGTCGCGAGTGGCGTCGAAGGACGAGGGGCTGTTCGACATCGCGAGAGAAGCGGCGGCGCCGAGGTTCCTGCGACGGGATTCGACGCAGGGGTCGAAGGGCAGCAGACGGCAACCGTGACAGGCACACAAGGCCCCGCTGAAGGAACCCGGAGACTGGCTGTAATGGGCCTCGCTTCGGACATTCGTGAAGCGCTTTGCAGGCGGGGCCGTTGCCGCGCTCCCGAGCGGGTGCCGTCAGCCGAGTTCGAAACTGGTGATGCCGTACAGTGAGTCGAGCGCGAGGTCAGGGGGCGTCCCCTTGTACATGCGCGCAGTCTCGAACACTGGATGCAGCCCGCGTTGCCTGGCCAGTGCGACGGCGGCGGTGTTGGGCTCCGGCACATCGATGAACACCTGCTCGCCCGGAATCGTCGAGACGAGGTCGTCGAATATGGCGCAGGCGGTCGAGGCATCGTCGGCGACCAGTGGCGCCACCTTGTAGCCGAGCCGGCAGGGGCGGATGACGCCCCAGCCTCGCAGCCGGCCGCGTTCGAAGACCGCGCGCCCGCGATGGCCAGGAGCGCCGATCCACGCGCGCAGGAAATCGGCGCGCGCAGCGGGGAACACCGTCCGGTCCGACGCCTCCACCGCCGCGAAGGGAACCTCCCGCAGGTCGAGCCGTGGCCAGTCGCCCGAGGGCGTCGACGGGCGCGCGCGTCCGCCGTATCGGATGTTGCGGTGGACCAGCACGAAGCCGGAGCGGCGATAGTTGTGCTGCTGCGCGAGAACGCCATCGAGCCCGATGGTGCGCGACCCGGCATGGCCGATCGCCTGCTGCCACAACTGCAGGCCCGTGCCCTGGCCCCGCTGGTCGGGCCGCACGATGTAGAACCCGAGGAAGGCGAAGCGCTCGTCGTAGTTGACGACCGAGATCGTACCCACGGGTTCGCCACGGCGCTCGGCCAGCAGGAACCCCTGCGCATCGACGGTGGCGAAGCACGCGGCGTCGGCGAGGCCCGGGTTCCAGCCCTCGGCTGCGGCCCAGTCCACCGCCAGCGACAGTTCGCTCGCCTGAAGGGTGCGCAGCGTGACCGCCATGCGTGGGCCGCCCGCCCCCGCGCCGGAATCAGTGCCTGCCAAGATAGGCCTGGCGAACGGCCGGGTCCTGCGCGAGATCGCGGGCAGGCCCCTGCAGGGTCACGCGACCGGTCTCCATCACATAGGCGCGGTGGGACACTGCGAGCGCCTGCGTGGCGAGCTGCTCGACCAGCAGGATCGCTAGGCCTTCGCGGTTGAGTTGCTGCAGCACCGGGAACAGCATGTCCAGCACGCGCGGGGCCAGCCCGAGCGACAGCTCGTCGATCACCAGCAGGCGCGGCCGCGAGGCCAGACCGCGGGCGATCGCGAGCATCTGCTGCTCCCCGCCCGACAGCGAGCCCGCCGCCTGCGCGCGACGCTCCGCGAGTCGCGGAAACAGGGCGAAGCCGCGCTCTACCGCCTCGTCTATCGCCGAGGGGGTGCGCGAGAACACGAAGGCACCCAGCCGCAGGTTGTCCTCGACCGACTGTTCGGCGAATACCTGGCGACCTTCGGGCACCATGGCCAGCCCCTGGCGAACCAGTCGGTGCGAAGGCTGCCCGGTGACGTCCGCGCCGTTGAACTCGACGCGTCCAGCCACCGGCGCAAGCACCCCGGAGATCGCCTTCATGGTCGAGGACTTGCCCGCGCCGTTCGAGCCGATCATCGCGACGAACTCGCCCTCGCCCACCTCGAGGCTGACCGACTGCACCGCGCGCACCCGACCGTAGGCAACCCCGAGGTCGGTGACCTTCAGCAGCGCGGGCGAGGCGGAAAGGGTTGCCGGGTTCATGCGGGGTCTCCCGTGGGCGCGGCGCTGGCACCGAAGTAGGCCTCGATGACCCGTGGGTCCTCGCGCACCACGCCGGGCGCACCCGAGGCGATCACCTCGCCGTAATCGAGCACCGTCACATGGTCGGAGACGGACATGATCATGTCCACATGGTGCTCGACCAGCACCACCGTCATCCCGAGACGCTTCAGGTCGCGGATCAGCGCGATCAGCTCATCGATCTCGGCATGCGTCAGGCCTGCGGCCGGTTCGTCGAGCAGGAGGATCTCCGGCGACAGCGCGAGCGCGCGTGCGATCTCCAGCCGCCGCTGGTGCCCGAAGGCGAGGTTAGCCGCGATCTCGTCGCGGTAGGCGGCAAGGCCGACATAGTCGAGCAGCAACGCCGCGCGTTCGCGCTGCAGGCGCTCTTCCGAGCGGAAGGCCGGCAGCCGCAGCACGGTGGAGAAGAACCCGCAGCGGCTGCGGGCGTGGAAGGCGACGCGCACGTTCTCCTCGACCGTCATCTCGGGGAACAGTTCGGTGTTCTGGAAGGTGCGGGTGAGTCCGCCGCGCGCGATCTGCACGCTCGAGCGACCGCCGACTTCGTCCTGCAGCAGCGTCACGCGTCCTTCGGTGGGCGCGTAGAAACCCGACAGCGCATTGAGGAGCGTGGTCTTGCCCGCGCCGTTCGGGCCGATGATCGCGTGCACGGTCGCGCGCTCGATGTCGACGGTGACGCCCGAGACTGCGGACAATCCGCCGAAGCGGATGGTCAGGTCATGCGTCTGCAGCACGGGCCCGCGGACGGTGGCGCGCACGCCGAGCAGCGCATCCACGCCCGCCGAGGGCTTGGGCCAGGCGTCCGCCTGGCGGACGGCCTGGTTGCCGCGCAGGCGCCAGCGCAGCCACAGGTCGCACACCGACCCGACGATGCCCTTGGGCAGGAAGAAGATCACGCTGGCGAGCAGGGCGCCGTAGACGAACAGCTGCCACTTCCCGAAGGCCTGCAGCAGGTTGGGGATCCAGGTCAGGATGCCGGCGCCGATCAGCGGGCCGAAGGTGGTGCCGGCGCCACCCAGGATCACCATCAGCAGGAAGCGGATCGAGTCGGAGAAACTGAACGTGTCCGGGTTCACGTAGCGGTTGAGGTAGGCATAGAGCCCGCCCGCGATGCCTGCAAACACCGAGGACAGCACGAACGCCAGCACGCGTTGCCGAGTCGGATCGATACCGAGTGCGCGCGAAGCGGTCTCCGACTGCGAGACCGCGCGCATCGCGCGGCCGATCCGCGAATGCATCAGGTTGTGATGCAGCACGAAGCCGAGGAAGGCGATGACCGCAATCAGCCAGTACAGTCCGGTGGTGTCCAGCGGGCCCGTTCCCAGGTCGATCCGCGGGATGTTGGAGATGCCCAGCGTGCCTCCGGTCAGGGTGCGCCAGTCGATCGCCACGTTCTGCACGATCAGGCCGAAGGCGATCGTGACCACCGCCAGGTAGACGCCGCGCACCCGCACCGTCGGGTAGGACAGCGCCACGCCCGCAGCTGCCGTGACCGCGATCGCACCCATCATGGCCAGCGGGAAGCCGGCCCCGGTCCGGGTGGCGAGGATCGCCACGGTGTAGGCCCCCAGCGCGTACAGGCCTGCCTGCCCGAGGGACACCAGGCCCACCAGCCCGACCAGCAGGTTGAGCCCGAGCGCGACCAGCGCATAGATGAGGAACAGCATCACCGCGCGCAGCTGGAAGCTGTTGCTGACGAGTTCCGGAATGGCGACCAAGACGACTGCGAACAGGACGGCCGGCAGCGCCACGCCTGTCGTGAATCGGTTCGCTTTCTCATTCATACCTTGTTCACTTCACGCTGCCCGAACAGGCCGTTCGGGAACATCAGCAGCAGCAGGATCATGACGCTGAAGCCGAGTACCTCGCGCAGCGCGGTGTTGCCGAAGCCCTCGATGAATCGCTCCAGCACGCCGTAGGCGAACCCCGTGATGACGATGCCTCGCGCATTCGACATGCCGGCGATGATCGCCACGAGGAATCCCTTGAGCCCCAGCAGCAGTCCCATGGTGGCCGACACCTGGATGATCGGCGCGGCGAGGATGCCGGCGAAAGCACCCAGCGCGGAGGCAGCCGCAAAGGAGATGAGCGCCATGCGACGCACGTCGATACCCATGAGGCCTGCGGCCACCGGCTTCTGCGAGATGGCCCGCATCGCCCGGCCGAGCATCGTCGCGCGATAGAACCAGTCGAGCAGCGCGAGCAGCACGACTGCGCTCACCGGCACGAGCAGCTCGTGCGGGAAGATGCCCGCACCCGCGATCGAGATCGGCGTGTCCATGAGCGGAGACGGCAGCGAACGCGGGTCGGCGCCGAAGGTGATGGTCACGAACGCCTCGAGCATCAGGCCGATCGCGATCGTCGACAGCATCCAGCCGACCGACGACGGGCCGTGGTTGAGCGGGCGTACCGCGATGCGCTCGACGAGCAATCCGAACCCGGCCGAAGCGGCGATCGCGAGCGGGATACCGATGAACAGGGGGATGCCCGCCCACATCAGCGCGACGGACAGCACCGAGCCCAGCATCAGGGTATCGCCGTGGGCGAAGTTCACCGCCCGCACGGCCGACCACATGATGTAGAAGCCGAGGGCGACGATCGCATAAAGCCCTCCGATGACGAGGCCGGAGAGCGTGTACTGGACGAGAGCGGTCATGGCGCGGGCGCGCGCTACCCGCCAGGGCCGGACAGGCCGGACCTGGCGGGCGGGCACGCGCGAAGGCTTACTTGCCGTACGGCGTCTGGGCGATCGGCAGGATCCGGCCGTTGTGCCACGCGGTCCAGACGTAGTTCTCCGGCAGGATCGCGTTGTGGCGCTCCGGCGTGAAGGCCGGCGCATAGCGTTGCACGATGCCCTCGTGCGAGACCTTGTACATCGCATCGCGCACGCGGGTGCGGTCGTAGGCGCCTGCAGTGCGGATCGCCTCGGCCAGGATGTACACCGCGTCATACGCATTGGCTGCACCCGAGCCGTGCTTGATGTCGTCGGGCGACTTGAGCTTGTAGCGGCTCATGATCGAATCGAGCACCCGCTTCTGCTGCGGCCGCAGGTCGCCCGCCCAGGTGAAGGTCTGCAGCACGATCATGCCATTGGCGAGCGGACCGGCGAGCTCACCCAGCGTGCCCGTGTTGCCCCAGGCCGAGACGATGCGCGCGGAGTAGTTGATCCGCTGCATCGAACGCAGGATCTGGTTGGCTTCGAGATCGCGCGAGTAGAGGATGATGGTGTCTACCTTGGCATCGCGCAGGCGGATCAGCTGGGCGGTCATGTCGCGATCGTCCCATTTGAAGACCTCGTAGCCGACGATCTTCGCGCTCTCGGCGCTGGCGCTGGACTTGAGGTCAGGCACGGCACCCTGCCCCCAGCCGGTGTCTTCGTACAACACGCCGATGTTGCCGGTCTTCGTGACTTCCTTGCTCTTGCGAACCAGCGCCAGCGCCTGCCAGCGGTCGAACATCGACACCCGGAACATGTAGTTGGGCTTGCGATCGTTCTCGGTGATGCGCGTGCCTGCCGAGATCACGGCGATATACGGGATGCGGGCATCGTGCACCGGCTCGACCACCGCGAGCGCGACGCCGGAGTGCCAGCCTCCGAACATCGCGATGCAACCGTCGGACTCGGCGATGCGCCGGGCGTTGTCGACGCCGCGCGGCGGCTGGCCGGCATCGTCATAGGCGACGAAGCTCAGGCGCTGGCCCAGCACGCCGCCCTTCGCATTGATCTCGGCGATCGCGACTTCCGCGCCCATGCGGATCGAGTCGGCAGCCCAGGCGGTGGGGCCGGTGATGGGCAGCGAGGCGCCGATGCACGGCTTGTTGGCGAGTGCGGGCGCGGTGCCCAGGGCCAGTGCCAGACTGGCCGAAGTCAGCAGGGCGTGGACGGATCGAAGCTTCATGGACGACTCCTGACAGATCCGCGCGCAGGCACGGGAAGGGACAGATGAAAGAAGTGATTCGCGAGATACGGGTTACGGACTGCAGGCCACAACAGCAATGTCCGTGCCACGACTGACAGCGCGTATCGACGCCCTGTGCACGTCCTGTGGGTACAGAGGCACCAGGGACGTGCGCCGCGGCGGTGCGTGCATGCGCCTTCGCGGTGCGGGCGTGCGGTCGGCTACTGCGGGCAGATCGACAGCCCGCCGTCGGCGACCAGCACCTGGCCGGTGACATAGCGCGCGCCATCGGAGGCCAGGAACAGGATCACCTCGGCGATGTCCTCCGGTTCACCGACCCGTCCGAGCGGTACGCGCGCGGCCGCCTGCTCCACCCCGTCGGGCCCGAGCGAGTGCTCCGCAGAGAGCAGCTGCGCGGTGCGCACATACCCGGGCGACACGGCGTTCACGCGCACGCCATCGGTCGCCACCTCGGCGGCGAGGCCGCGCATGAGGCCGATCACGCCGGACTTGGCCGCCGAGTAGTGCACATGCTCGGTCCATCCCCAGGCCACGCCCATCAGCGAGGTCAGGCAGACGATGGCACCCGCGCCGCGCGCGCGCATCGCAGGCAGCGCGGCACGGGCCACGCGGAACATGCCCTTCAGGTCGATGTCGACCGTGTGGTCCCAGTGCTCGTCGGTGAGTTCGGCCAGCGGCACCTTGCGCGCGATGCCCGCATTGAGCACCAGCGCATCGATCGCGCCACGCGCCGCGCAGACCTGCGCGATGACCGCGTCGACACGGCCGGTGTCGCGCACGTCCATGGCGATGAAGTTGGCGCTGCCGCCGCCGGCGACGATCGCCTCGGCGACCGCACGGCCTTCCGTCTCGAGGACGTCGGTGACGACCACGTGGTAGCCCGTGCGCGCGAAGGCGAGCGCGGTGGCGCGACCGATACCGATGCCGCCGCCAGTCACGAGCAGGGTGGGTGCTGCGTTCATGGTGCTGTCCGCTCCGAAGTGCCGAATGGGCCGGAACCTTGCAGCAAGTTTCGAACCAGCAGGTTTCCAACCCGCGCGCTTCGACTTGCGCCCTCAACATGCGGCATGCAGCAGGCATGGCCAGGGCTATCGCACCTGCACCGTCCAATCCTCGATCGACAACCCGGACAGCTGTGCGAAGGCACGATCGCTCGTCACCAGGACGGCGCCGATACTCAATGCATGCGTACCGATGAGGAGATCCATGGGCGCGAGCACCCGGCCCTGGCTGTGGCTGTCAGCCCGGGCGCGTCCGTAGACCTCGGACGTTGCTGCGTCCCACGGCAGGACATCGACCCTGCGCAGGAACTGCCACACCGCAATGCGGAGTGCCGTGGCGCCCGGGCGCCTGGCGAGACCGAAAAGCAGTTCGCCCTGCGTGGTCGCGGAGATGCACAAGGCCGTTATCGGCGCAGCCACCACGCGCTGCATCACCGCCGGATGCTTCCTGAACAGATGGCTGACCGTGTTGGTGTCGAGCATGTAACGGGTGACCGTAGTCACCCCTGCAACCCCTCCAGCGGATCCCGGTCGTGACTCCCCTGAGCGCGTTCTGCGTCGCTCAGGAAATCCTCCGGCACATCGACCGCCTGCAACGCGCTGAAGAAGCCATCCCATGTGGTCGGCTTTCGAGACAGGATCACGTCACCGGTCTCGGGGTCCTTCCGGATGAAGACTTCGTTGGTGTCGAACCTGAAGGCCGCGGGCAGGCGTACGGCCTGGCTTCGGCCATTCATGAAGAGTCTTGCGGTCTGGGTCATCGCCGTACTCCCGGGCGCCTGTCTGATGCCTGAATTTTAGGCACTCGCATGGCATATATCAAGGCATATCTCATCATGTCAGTATGGGTTTCGAGCGTGAGGCGGCCCGGCGCTGGGCGATGCCCTTGTCCACCTGGTTGCCGATGCGGCAGCAAGGCTGCTCGAAGATCACGTCGGCCAGTTCACGCGTGCAGATCCTGGGGAGCGTATTTGCAGGCCTTGAGCAGTCAACCAGACATGTCGATGTTTTTACGTTTCGTCGACATGACGTGGACAACCCGTTCATCGCGGAAAGAGATGTCGGCCGTCAGGCAGCAGGGGAGCCGGTCGCCCAATTCTCGATTCGCAAGGCCGGGATCCTCGAGAAGTGGCGCGTGTTGTTCGTCACGAGCACCGCGTCGAGCGCGGGACAGGTCCCGCGGATCAGGTAGCTGACGCTGTCGGTTTCGAGCATGTACAGCAAGGTCCATCGTCCTCGGACAGCACGCGGGAACGCAGCGGTTCGTTCAGCGGACGCGTGCCGCCATTGGTGAAAAGCCTTGCCGTCTTCGTGTTCATCGGGCCTCCGGCGCCGAGTTGGACTGACGTTGGGGGCGCGCCTGTCAATCCAGACCCAGTGTGGTCTTCAGGGCAGCCGCAACTTGCGGCATCACAGGGCACTGTCCGATGACCTTGTCTATCTCGCGCTCCTGAACCGTCGCCAGGTTGTCCGTGACGATGACCGAATCCATGAGGAGACCCATCCGACACCCCCTCGGGGGTGGAGCGACTTACGGCTATACGGGTCGGCCCCGTGCGCGACAGGTTGGATGTGATCAACGCAATGATTCTCTGGGGAATCCTGGTACTCAGACCATCGCGCTGAACGACGAGTGCGGGACGCTTCTTGTAGGTCTTCAAGTCGGAATTCGGGAAACGTACCAGCACCACGTCGCCCCGATTACAGGGCATCGTAAACCTCCATGCCTGGCACGCTCCAATCCTCGGCGAAAGGCTGAAGGCGCAGGTACGTCTCGAGCGTCTCGGCCGGAGTCCAGCCCAACGAGTCGATGCCGCGGACCACATTGACTCCCGCAGTCGTCAATGCCTGGTCCGTAAGCAGATGCTCCAAGAACAGGCGCTTGGATCGATCGTGCAGCAGGTCGAGCTGATTACGGACCTGACTCCAGGACGCGGCGTTCTCACGCGACAACGTCTCCAACTGAAGCGCAGAAAGATCGGACGCCTCATCCAGCGCCAGAAGATCCATGTAGCGCAACGAATGTCGCTGTGGCGACGGTACAAGCCCGCTCTCCTCCATCGTCTGGATGAGGTCCAGAATACACGCCTTGAAGCGCGACCAGCCCGCATAGGGTTTCCTGCAGCTGACCGTCGCCACCCTGTCGCCAATCTGCCAAATGAAGGCTGTCTGCGGCGCATCCAGCCTTACCTTGGCTGCCAACTGCACACTCGGCTCCGTGCCGGCGACGATGGGCAGAATGCTTGCGGCGGGCAAACGCTGCAAGCGGACCTCGGAGTACTGCTTGCGCAGGCTGGCATAGAGAAGCCCTGGCAGCGCATCGCCCGCAGCCGGGCTATCGAACTGGACCTGCCAGATCGCCCCGATCAGGTGCTCTTTCTTCAGACGTACGGGAATGGAATTCATGCGGTTCTCGTGCTCCGAATACCGGACCGGACCGGACAGTCATCATCCTGCTGGCCCTGCTGCGCCTGAACGCTGACGACGCCGGAGGTTGCACGAGTTTCCGCCGCGCACGGGCACAGGGCAAGCGCGAGAGGCCTGGCTTATGCACCGAAATCAGGCTGGGACTCCTCGCAAAACGGGGAAGCCCTCACACGTCCGACTCCACAAAGTTGGCCGCACTGAGTTCCGCCTCCCCATCCCACCGATACGCCACCATCCGTCCCGACCTCGGCACCGAGTAGTCGCAGCAGGTCAGTTCCGGGCGGTGTGCTTCTTCAGCCAGCATCCTATCGCCGATGATGTCGTAGGCGGTCAAGCGAACCTCACGAGCCACCCTGTGAACGCTTACCGCAACGCGTCGAGTGCAATCGCGTCACCGAAGCCTCACGCGATCGCCAACTTCAACTGCCCGACCGGGTGAGCCGTGGGCCGTACGCGTATCTCGATGTCATAGCCTAGTCGGTTCAGGCAATCCATCAGCTTGCGCTCGGACAAATTGGCGAAATCACCACGCATCAAACCGGACACTTTCGGCTGCGGGATACCCATTCGCCGGCCCGCTTCTTCCTGCGTTAGCCCGAGGCGACGCACTGCCCGGGTAATCTCGATCACCAGCCCCGACTTGATCTTGAGCTTCTCCGCATCCGGCAGGCCCAGGTCGGCAAAGACGTTGCCCGAACCACGTTCGACCTCGATGCCATCAATGACGCGTCTTCCCATGTCGCAACTCCTCTGCACGTTGCGCAAAGTCCAATGCGTGGCCGAAGAACCTCCGCACGCGGAGCGGCAATGCCATCAGGTCCCTCTTGCTGCTGGCGATCCAGAAGAGCGGCCTGGATTCATGACCCTCGGGCACAGTCTATACCTTTTCGGGAATACTCGACAACCGGAAGAGAGAAGAACGTAGCCGGTCATCGATCGCAATGCGCCGCCAGGAAACGCCCCTGGAATAGCGATTCCCGAGGTTGAGGCGAGCCGCCTCGTCGGCGCATGCAGTGCGACGACAACCGCCCGCTCGACGGGGCTTTCAAAACCGGCGCCGACCACCGAGGCGCCACCGCGCGAAGCATCCAGAGCATCATTTCCAGGCATCAGTCCGACTCCACAAAGTTGGCTGCACTGAGTTCCCCCTCCCCATCCCACCGATACGCCACCATCCGTCTCGACCTCGGCACCGAGTAGTCGCAGCAGGCGACCTTCGACGACTGCGGTGTGCGCGGTCCGTCCATCCAGTAGTGGCCGATGAAAACCGGTGCGCCCTCGACCTCGCCGAAGCCGTCGCAGTCGGGTACCGGTGTCCGGTCGCACAGCCGCTCGCGCGCTTCGTCCGAGACGAAGGCTGCCGCGCGCCAGCTGCTGCCCTTGGGCAACCACCAGCGCAGGCGTACTTCGGGCCGCACGACTCCGCTGTGGTCGACGAAGGTCATGCCGTCGGGCAGGAAGGCCTCCAGCCCCTTGGTCACGCCTTCCATCGCCGTCCACTCCGGCGACCCTTTCACGCCCGCGGCCTGCAGGAACGTGTCGTCAAGGCCGTTGCGCAGGCGATCGTCCAGCCGCCGGACGAAGGTGTCGTTCCACCAGGCGTGGGCGACGCGGATGCCGCCGAGGTCCAGCGCGACCGGCAGCGTGCGGAACCACTTGATCATTTCGTTGTGCAGGTCGGATCCCTCCTTGACCTGCTTGAGAAACTCGGCGTGGTTGCCCAGGTTCCGTTCCGTGTGCTTCTTCAACCACGCCTCCGGCGGCAACTCATTCGCGCGCTTGCCTTCGCCAACGAGCTTCCCGTCGGGCCCCAGCCGCCGGGTCATCCAGCCGATCGCGTTGTACTCGTGGTTGCCGAGCACGCACAGCGCCTGTTCGTCGTCGATCATCGACCGCACCAGTTCCACCACCCGCACCTGCTCCGGGCCGCGGTCGACCAGGTCACCGACGAACACGGCTTTCCGGCCGTGCGGCGCGCGCCAGCCCTTCCCGTTCCGGACGTAGCCCATCCGCCCCAGCAGCGCCTCGAGCGGTGCGGCATAGCCGTGGATGTCGCCGATCACATCGTAAGCAGTCATCAGAACCTCCTTAGTTGCATTTCGCTACGAACACAGTATGCACGCGTTAGGTGTACGATGCAACTATCAAATTCAGGTCTACCCAGAATGGCTGCCACATCCACTCCCCCGATCCATCCGATGCCCTTCACCCGACTCGAGCTGGCGGTCTTCGCGGTGCGCGAGGGCGCGCTGCAGGTCCTGCTCGCCCGGCGCGCCGAGGCGCCGCATGCCGGTCGCTGGGCGCTGCCCGGCGGGGTGCTGCGGGTCGATCTCGATGCCTCGCTCGAAGCCGCCGCGCAGCGCGTGGCCACCGAGCGCCTGGGCGCACCGCTGCCGCTGCTGCGCCAGTTGTGCGCGGTGGGCGGACCGCAGCGCGATCCGCGTGCGCCCTGGGCACTGAGCGTGGTCTATCGCGGGCTGGTCCCGGCCGACGCGCCCGACTTCAGCGCGGGCAAGCGCATCGAAGCGCTCGCCTGGCGCAGCGTGGACGAGGCGATCGCGGCGCCGCTGGCCTTCGACCACGCCACGCTCGTCGACAAGGCCGTGCGTGCGATGCGCGCCGACATCGACGTGCTGGACCTGCCGTTCGGCTGCCTGCCGGAAGCGTTCACGCTCGGTGAACTGCAATCGTTCTGTGAGCATGTGCTGGGCCACCCGCTCGACAAGTCGAGCTTCCGGCGACGGCTGTCGGATCGGGACCTGCTGGTGCCGGTGGAGGGGAGTTCCGGGTAGGCGCGTTTCGGCCGGCGCAGTTGTTTCGGGGGGCAACGGTGGGGCGCTGAGCCGATGGGCTCCACCCGTCAGGACAGTTCCTTCAGAAGCTCCGCAATCTGCTGACGCAGCAGCGGCAAATCGCTTCGGACGGTGTTCCAGAGTCTTCACATTCCCTGCGTAGCGCCGCGCTCGATCTATTGCATTGGCGATGTGTTCAAGATACTGCGCAGCGCGCTCCGGGTGCGTCACAGCGGTTCGGCCTGCCGCATCACTCGGTCACGAAACTTCGGCGAAAGGAATCCAGGCGTCAGCACCGACACACGTACACCGGTCAACTCCTGTGCATCCTGCTCCAGACCCGCCAGGGTGAACAGGGTTGTCCCAGCCTGCGATTCCACGAGCAGATCGAGATCACTGTCCTCGGTGTCGGTGTGGGTCAACACGGAACCGAATACGCAGGGCCGAGCAAAGCCGTAGCTGTGACACAGTCGTCGCAGCGCTTCGCGGTGCAGGTTCAGGGCCTCGGACGGGGTCATGTGCTTTATGGCGCTGTTCGACATGGCTTGCTTGGACAAACTTGATCATACACACCGTGTAGGTAACCCGGTGGCCTGGGGCGCGCCGACCGAGGTCCGATGGGCTCCACCCGCCAGCACCGCGTCGACCAACCTGCTATCCCTCGCGTCACTCGTACTGAGTCCACATCCGCAAGACGCGAACTGTCTTCTCCTTCTTGAAAACCTCGTACACCAGCCGATGCTGGATGTTGATGCGACGGGAGTACGCGCCATGCAGATCGCCAGCCTGGCGAAGACAACCTGCCACTTCACCAATCGACTTCCCTGGCGCTCTT
The DNA here is from genome assembly GCA_903873475.1 of uncultured bacterium. Lineage (GTDB taxonomy): Bacteria > Pseudomonadota > Gammaproteobacteria > Burkholderiales > CAIKXV01 > CAIKXV01. Next base: position 11,412 of record CAIQON010000041.1, on the reverse strand, counting down.
CGCGAGAGGGTCAGCCATCCCCTTCTTGATCGATTCACGCATTCCAGGCACAGACAGCAGGTGAAGCGTCTCCTGGATCGCATCCCAATCTTCGAGCGAGACCAGTACCGCGCTACTGCGCTTCCCCGAAATCACGACAGGCCGATGAGACTGGTTGGTCTCGTCAATCAAGCGGTACAAGTTGGCGCGGGCTTCGCGCGCAGTGACAAGGTTTCCCATAGAGTTCTCTCCAATGAGTCGCTAGCGTACCCTCGGTCAAGAGCGGCGGTGGCCTGCGGCGCGCCGACCCAGGTCTCGACACGACCCTGCGTCACCACCACCCCATTGCACCCAAAACCACTGCGTAGTAACCTCATTCCGTCATCAAGAGCACAGGCTGCCTGCCTGTCGCCAACCTGCCGTCCTGCGGCAAGGTGGTGCCCGACCTGAGCGGGGATGAGGCGCAGTCCTTCGGGGCAAGCGCAACAACAGCAGGCAGGCGGCCCTCGTTCCAGAGGGCCGTTTCATTTTCAATCGCCGAGTTGATCGACAACTTGCAGGGCGATCCACAAATGCTGCTAAAGCGTCGGCTGCGCCCTGCTCCGTCCGGTGCCGCCTGCGCCACTCGCGTGGACGGTGAGGAGCGGGAGCTTGAGCAAGCGTGTATCGGGTAACGAATCGCGTGGCAAAACTGGCGGCGAACCAGCGGCACCCGTCGCAGCGGCGGCTGCGGCATCGAGCCGTGCAGCAGGGTTGCTCTCCAGTCTCGGCCTTCATGGCCTGTCGCACCTCGACGCGCCAGTGCTGGCGGCGCTGGCGTCCGAGACGCCGCTGCTTCTGATCGGGCCGCACGGCAGCGCGAAGAGCGCGCTGCTCGAGCGGCTGGCCGTCGCGCTGCGGCTCGAGCACCGGCACTACAACGCCAGCCTGATCTCCTTCGACGACCTGGTGGGTTTCCCTGTCCCGGATGGCGACGGCCTGCGCTACCTGCGCACGCCGGCCACGCTCTGGGGCGCGCAGAGTGTCTTCCTCGACGAGATCAGCCGCTGCCGGCCCGAGGTGCAGAACAAGCTCTTCTCGATCGTCCACGAGAAGCGCGTGCAGGGCATCGCGCTGGACGCGCTGCGCTACCGCTGGGCGGCGATGAACCCGCCGGCGACGCCGGACGCGCCCGATGAGCTGGACGTCTATGTCGGGTCGCTCCCGCTCGACCCGGCGCTGGCGGATCGGTTCGGCTTCGTGCTGCATCTGCCTGCGCTGGACGATCTGTCGCCCGAGGCGCGCCGCTGCGTGATCCGCAGCGGCCTCGGCCCGGCCCGCCCGGAGGCCACGGCGATCGACCTGCCCGCCCTGGTGGTCCGGTGCGGGCACGCCACCGCGCTCTGCGCGGCGCTGCACGGCGACTGGATCACCGCCTACACGTCGGCGCTGGTCGTGCCGCTGCGCCAGGCAGGGCTGGCGATCTCCGGGCGACGCGCGGCGATACTCGCAGCCAACATCGCAGCGGTGCACGGCGCACGCACGACGCTCGGCGGGTACACCGTGGACAATGTGGGCACCGCGACCAACGCGGCCGACGCGGGCCGCAAAAAAGCCCCGCTCGCCGAGCGCAGCACGATCGCCGACGCCGCCCTCGTCGCGCTCCGCTGTTCGCTGCCGCACCGGGCGCAGGGCAAGCCGGTCGATGCCGGGGTCGTCGCTTCCATCCACCGTCAGGCGGTCGACGCGGCATCCCAGTCGCAAGGCGACGCCACGCTGGCACGCATCCTCGACGAGGTGCACCCGGTGCGGCGCGTCGGCCTGGCGCTGGATGTGCTGAAGACGAGCCCCGGTCGGGTCGAGCGGCACACGATGTCGCTGCTGGTGACCGACGCGCTGGCTTCGCAGGACAAGCAGGCGCGCTGGATCCTGGCGCAGGCGTTGCTGCCATCGCTCGTCGAGCTGGACTGCGTCGACGCGACCACACTGGAACTGCTCGCCGAGCCGTTCATCTCGCAGGTGTCGTTCGAAGAGCGGCCGAACCTGTGGCATGAAGTCCCGCGCAGTCGTATCGCCGGCTTCAACGCGCTGGTCACCGCGATGGAAGCGCTCGACACCGGCGACCCTGACCAGGTGGCACTGGGCAACCTCGGCGCGGCGCTCTACGCGCATGACGACGGCGCCTCCGAGCCGGAATTGTTGACGCGTCTGCAGTCGGCCCTGCGCGCCCAGCTCGACCGCGCGGACGACCATGCAGCCTGAAGCGCCCACGCCGGCCCTTGCGAACATGAGCGCGCCGCCGCGCTCGACCGTGACACTGCCGAGGCTGGCGCAGAGCCCGTCTGCCGCGCAGATACGCTGCCCGGTGACGCTGCCGAGGGCTGCGTCGGGCGGGTCCGCGTCGCAGGCAAGCTGCGAGCCATCGACCATCGGCCGCGACGCGAGCCCCCAGGCCCTGCGCCCGGTGCTCGTGGGGCCCGGCGGCGGCAAGTTGCTGTCCAACGCGCTCTGCGTGGGTCACGTCGAACTGCCGGCGGCCTTGTGTGCCTACCTGCACATGACCTTCGCGTCGCCGCGCCTGACCGCGCCCCTCGGACTGGCCCGTGCACTGGTCGCCATCGCGCGGCAGGCCGGCCGCGCCGATGGGCCGGACGCGTCCCGCCGTGCGGCGCAGCGCGAGTTCGACCGGGTGATACCGCTGCCGGAAGGCGCCCTGGTGCAAGAGCTCGCCGCGCGGCTCGAATCGATAGAGTGGCCGAAGTGGGTGCCGCGCGTGGCCTTCGTCATTCCCTTCGGCAGCGACATTGCCACCGCTACCGACCAAAGAAAGGCGCTCGACGCGCCGAAGGGCGTCGCTTGCCCGCTGCTCGCCGCGCGTCTGGTCTCCGCCATCCGCGGGCCGGTGTTCCTGCGCGATGCGGCGCCGGCACTTTCGAACCTGCTCGATCTCTGGAGTGGTGCCACCCCCTCGGGCACCTGGGAGATCTGGCTGCCGGTGCAGCCCGGCCAGGTGCAGCCCGTCACGACCGCCACCCGCTCGAAGAGGAAAGCCCGCTCATGACACACGCCATCGCCCCGATCCCTGCGCTCGAGCAGCGACTGCTCGCCGACCGCATCCGGCAGTGCGTGCCGTTGCGCCACCCGGCGTTCGGCAAGCTGCTGCAACTGCTCTCGATCGAGGCCACCGATACCGTGGCCACCGCGGCGGTGACCGTCGGTGCGCGCTCGCGCATGCTGATCAACCCCGCGTTCGTCGCGCAGCGCTGCCGCACCGACGCACACCTGTCGATGCTGGTGATGCACGAGCTCTACCACGTGCTGCTCGGCCACACCCGGATGTACCAGCGCCCCACCCTGGCGGCCAACTGGGCCTTCGACTGCGTCATCAACGCGCAACTGTGCCGGCTGCACCGGGGCGTCGAGTTCACCTCGTTCTTCTCGTCCTGTGCGGCCCCCGAGGGGCTGTGGAGCCTGATCGGCCCGCCAGCCGGATGGCCCGCCGCTGCACGCTACGCGCCCGGTGCACTGGGCGACGTGCACCGGCGCCTGTACGACGATGCAGGCGCCACCACGGCAGACCTTTTCGCACTGCTGGACACGATGGCCGTGGCACTCGACGCCGACGGTGCCGACCGCCTGCTCGGCAACCACGGGAACCACGGCGACCATGGTGACCATGGCAACCATGATAACGAGGGGCAGGACACCGACCCGCTGCACGCCGACCCCGACCTGATGGCAGAGGTACGACGCATCGTCGCACGCTGGCCCATGGTCGAACGGCGAGGCGGCGCCGACGACGGCGGCGCGACCACCCACGAACGCAGCGACTTGCGCCGCCACGGTGCAGCCCGCCGCGCCGTGCGCCAACTGCTGCAGGCCGCGGCGTTCGGCACCGACGGCGGGCCATGGGTACGCAGACCGGTCGACACCGAAGTCTTCACGCCACTGCCGCAAGCCGGAGACCGCCGCGCGCACCTGCAGCGCCTGATGGGCGCCGAGCCGCTGTGGTGGCAAGGGCTTCTGCACCATGACGGCCGGCAGGCGGCAGGCCAGGTGGTGGTCTACCTCGATGTCTCAGGGTCGATGGCTGCATGGCTGCCGGTGCTGCTCGAGGCGCTGACCGAATCCGCCGCGCTGGTGCAGTGGCCGCTCTTCGGCTTCTCGACCCAGGTACATCCGGTCACCCGCGCCGAGCTCGCCGCTGGCCGCTTCCGCTCCACGGGCGGCACCCACATCGGCTGCGTGGCACGGCACCTCGTCGAGTCACGCGTGCCACGGGCGGTGGTGATCACCGACGGGGACGTGCAGGCCATCCCCACCGCACTCGCGGAGCGTCTTCGTCGCGCCCGGCCGCGCGTGCGCGTCGGCCTGCTGGACGGCTGCAACGGAGGCTTCTGCGATCACCTGCGCTGGCCGGTAACGCGGATGCCCGCACTCGACAGGTAAAGGAGAACAACATGACCGAAGCGAACACGATGGTCGCGGAGTGGGTCCTGCCCGGCCACCCCGACAAGCTCTGCGACGCCCTGGCCGACCGCATCGTCGGCGAGGTGATGCGCGCAGACCCCTACGGACAGTGCGGCATCGAGGCCGCGTGCGCCTTCGACCACGTGTTCGTCACCGGCCTGATCGGTTTCGACCGCGACACGCTGCCCGATATCGAGCAGCGCCTGGTGGAATGGATCCGCGACGCCTACCGCTCGGCCGGCTACGGCGGACGCTGGGACCCACTGCCCGAAGCGCTGCACATCGACCTGCGGGCGCTGCGCATCGAGCAACGCGGCAGCGAGTGGCAGGAACTGCGGCACCTGTCGGACGACCAGTGCATCTGCGTCGGCTACGCACAGGACACGCCGCAGACCGACTACCTGCCCGGCGCACTGTGGACTGCACGGCGCATCGCCCAGGCCCTGCACGCGCGGCAGCAGGCGGAGCCGCAAGGGACAATCGGCCCGGACGGCAAGGTGATCGTGCGCGGCACGGAACGCGAGGACGGCCGCTTCCAGGCCCACTCCGTGTCGGTGTCGCTGCACCACGCCGAAGACGCCGACTGGCTCGCGTTGCGAAGGCATGCACAGGGCGCGCTGCACGACGCGCTCGACGGGCATGGAACGGCGCCGCTACCCGACCTCACCGTCAACGCCGCCGGCATGTTCCTGTGCGGCGGGCCGACCGGCGACAACGGCACCACCGGCAAGAAACTGGTGATGGACGCCTACGGCCCCGGCGTGCCCATCGGCGGCGGCGCATGGAGCGGGAAGGATTTCCACAAACCCGACCGCGTCGGCGGACTGCTCGCGCGCCGGCTGGCCCTGCAGTGCGTGCAGGCCGGCATCGGCCGCCGCGTACGCGTGCAACTCGAGTACCGACCCAACTCGGCGCTGCCGGAATCGGTCGGGGTCTGGGCCGATGGCGTGCCCGTGCCGCTGCCGCCATTGGTGCGGCCGGTTGCTACGCGAGATGCGGCGCGATCGATGGCCGCGGAATTGCACGGCAAGGACTTCCTCGCGCTGACTTCGGGGAAACTGGCGCGGTGGGGTCACCTCGGCAGTGCCGGATCGTGGTGGGAACTGCGGAGGGGGTGACGCCCTGGTCTGCAGGCGCTTGTGGATGGGACCTTAACGGCGGCGTACTTTTGGTGGGCACGTTGAAGCGCTTGCAATGCTTCGACGTCCTCGCTCGTGCCCGTTGCCATCGAAGAACGGATGGATGATCTCGACTGGATGGGTCACCCTTCAAATCCACCGAGATCGGCAACGGCTGCGACGTCGCGCGCGCCGTGAAGCACACGCACGATGAGGATGTCCTGCTCTGACGGCAGGTAGTAGATTGCGTAGGGCGACTGGAAGATCACCCTGAGGCCAGGCGAAAAGCGTTCGCGCCGAGTGCCGATGGCCGGCGCGTGCTGCAAGGTTGCGAAGGTCTTCTCGATCGATTTGACGAAGCGGGTGGCGACAGCCTCGGAGGCTTCGGACGCGAGGTAGGCCCAGATCTCGGACAGATCGTCTTCAGCGGTTTCGGTCAGTCGCAGGCTCAACGGTTCGCTAATAGCTTTCTCCCTCGCTCGACGATACGCTGAGCATCGAACGCCTTGACCCGGCCTGCGGCGACATCGGCCAGGCCCCGGTCGATGTCGGCCTTGAGTGCCTCCATCTGCTGCAGCTGAACTGCGCGGCGCAGCTTCCAGTCACGCAAGGCATCGCGCACGACCTCGCTGGTGGAGGCGTAGTCACCGGCCTCCACCGCAGCCTTGACGCCAGCGGCCATATCGGCCGGCATCGTGATGGTCATGCGTTCGATCGTCGACATGCTGACTCCAGTGGGCGGTAAGAATCTTTATTTGATCATACTTATGACGCATCGGGTTGGCGAACCCGATGGCCGACGAGCTGTCCCAGACCTCACCGGCTCGGCTCATGTCGAGCACGCAGCGCACGCTCTCGCATGAGGCGTGCGATACGATGCAGCCCGCACCCGTCGACGCCGTTGGAAAACTGACGTACCGACCCAACTCGACGCTGCCGGAATCGATCGGGGTCTGGGCCGATGGCGTGCCCGTGCCGCTCCCGCCATTGGTGCGACCGGTTGCCACGCGCGAGGCTACGCGATCGATGGTCGCGGAATTGCACGGCAAGGACTTCCTCGCGCTGACTTCGGGGCGGCTGGCGCGCTGGGGGCACCTCGGGGCGGTTGGGTCGTGGTGGGAGGCGCGAAGGTGACCCACCAGGTTTCCCAGGCCACTGATCAGTCGCGAATGCACGATCACTGACATGGATCAAGGTCGCACGGCCGGGACTGCCTACACTCGTCCCATACATACGCGTTTCCACGCGCGGCGCTGCCTGCCGGGCGCCCTCCGACCGCATGCCCTGCCGAGGAACCCGTCATGGCCCGGCTACCCGCATTCACCGCGCTGCTGCTCGCGCTGGCCGTAGGCCCGGCGCTGGCCGACAACGACTGCAACGACCCGGTGGCCACATGGAAGACGCGCGAACAGGTGCGCCTGCTGTTCGAGCAGAACGGCCGCACGGTGCAGCGCATCAAGGTCGACGATGGCTGCTACGAGGTGCGCGGGCTCGACCGCAGCGGCAACCGCATCAAGGCCAAGTACTGGCCGGCCTCGCTGCGCATCCGCAGCCTCGAAGTCGAGTTCGGGCCGTCCGGCGATGCATCGGACTACCTCGGTCCGTCAACGGCGCCAGCCAGGCCGGCGGTACCTGCTGCACCTGCAGATCGTTCACCCAGGAGACATGGACAATGAAGAAGCTGATGGCTGGCGCCTGCCTTGCCGGTGCCTTCGCGCTGCCGGCAGTTGCCGATGCGCGCCCGGTGGTGATCACCACGCAGTTGCAGGCCTACGGCGGCAACGGCGCCTACCTCGCGTTCTACCTGACCGACGCGGCCGGCAAGTACCGCAAGACCCTGTGGGTCGCCGGGCCGAAGGCCAAGTACTACAAGCACCTCTCTGACTGGGCACGCGGCAGTGCGCTCAATCCGCGCGAGTTCGACGGCATCACCGGTGCGAGCGTCGGCAGCGGCAAATCGCTGAAGATCACCGTCGAGGTGGCCGATGCGCTGATCGACGCCGGCTTCGAGATCCGGGTCGACAGTGCCGTCGAGGACGGGCGCGACACGCCAGCAGACGTACGCGTACCGCTGACGAAGCAGGGTGCGGGCAAGCCGGCCAGGGGCCGCGGCTACGTGCAGTCCTTCACCTACGACATGTAGCGGCAGCCGGCTTGTTGCGCCGACTGCACTCGATCGTCGGGCTGGCGCTTGCGCTGCTCGTCACGCTGCTCGCGCTCACCGGCGCGGTGCTGTCGGTCGACCCGGCACTCGAGCGTTCGGCGACCTCGGTGCCGGCCGGCGTGAGCGTGGCCTCTCTGGTGGAGCGGGTGCTGGTGCACTACCCGGGTGTGGAGCAGATCCAGCGCACCCGCTCCGGCACGCTGCTGGTGTACTTCAGCACCGCATACCAGGCAGGGGTTGACCGGGTAGACCCCGCGACCGGTGCGGGGACCGGACCCCATCTGCAGTCGCCAGTCATGCGTTGGGTGAAGCAGTTGCACCGGTCGATGTTCCTCGACACGCCGGGACGGGTAGCCGCCGGCATCACGGCGGTGGCGATGCTGCTGCTGTCCGTATCCGGGCTACTGCTGCTGGTCAGGCGCATCGGAGGCTGGCGGCAGGTGTTCTCTGCGCTGCATGGCAACCGCAGCCAACGCTGGCATGCCCATGTCGGCCGGCTTGCGGTCGCCGGCCTGATGATCTCGGCCTTGACGGGGACGTGGCTGTCGGCAACCACACTCGGCCTGGTCGCCGACGGCATGCAGGCCGAGCCGGACTTCCCGGCCACCACCGCGGGTGGCCTGCGCAAGCCTGCGCCGCAATTGCCCGCCCTGATCGCCACCGACCTGTCCGACCTGCGCGACCTGGTGTTTCCGCGCGTCGGGGATGCCGGGGCGGTATACACGCTGCGCACCACGCAGGGCGACGGTTATGTCGACCCTGCCACCGGGGAACACCTCGCCTTCCGCGCGCACGGCGCCACCTATCGCGCACACGAATGGCTCTACCGCATCCATACCGGCGAAGGCCTGTGGTGGCTCGGCCTGCTGCTCGGCCTGTGCGCGCTGGGCGCGCCCTGGCTCGCAGCGACCGGCGCGACGGTCTGGTGGCAGCGGCGACAGGCAAGGCCACGCATCACCGGCAACGACAGTGCGCAGTCTGCCGATGCCGTGGTCCTGGTCGGCAGCGAGAACAACAGCACCTGGGGCTTCGCACGCGTGCTGCACGATGCATTGCGGAAGTCGGGCCAGCGCGTGCACACCGCACCGATGAACGCGTTCTCTGCGCGGCATCGCACCGCCCGGCGACTGTTCATTCTCACCGCCACCTATGGCGATGGCGACGCACCCGCCTCGGCCAGCCAGTTCCTCGCCCTGAGCAGGCAGGTCGCGGCCAATCCGGCGACCACCTTCGCAGTGCTCGGGTTCGGCGATCGGCAGTTTCCGAAGTTCTGCCAGTTCGCGAAGGATGTCGATGCCGCGATGCGCGCGCAGGGTTGGCTTCCGCTGATGGCGCTCACCACCATCAATCGCCAGTCGACGCAGGAATTTGCGCGCTGGGGCACCGCACTCGGCGAACGGGTGGCGGTACCGCTGTCGCTGGAACACACGCCGGTGCATCCGCCGACGATCCGGCTTCGGCTACGCGAGCGCATCGACTACGGCGTGCACGAGCAGGAGCCGACGGTCATCCTGCGTTTCGTGGCCGCAGCCGACGCGCAGGCAGGGTGGTTCGCTCGCATTACCCACCGCAACGGCCTGCCCTCCTTCGAGGCCGGCGACCTGGCCGGGGTCGTCGCGCCGGGCAGCCCGATGCCGCGCTTCTATTCACTGGCCAGCAGCGCGCGAAACGGCATGCTCGAGATCTGCGTGCGCAGGCAGCCGGGCGGGCTGTGCTCCACCTTCCTGCACGGCCTCGCACCCGGCGACAGCATCGATGCCTTCGTCCAGGCGAACCCGGAGTTCCGCCCGGCCTCGGGCAGGACACCGGTGATCCTGATCGGCGCTGGCACCGGGATCGGTCCGCTCGCCGGCTTCATCCGCAACAACACGGGCCGGCACCCGATGTATCTGTACTGGGGCGGCCGGGACCCGGCCTCCGACTTCCTGTACGAACCCGAGCTGCGCAACTACCTGGCCGACCGCCGCCTGACCCAGCTGCACACGGCGTTCTCCCGCGTGGTCGGTGGCGTGCGCGTGCAGACGCGCCTTGCCGAGGACGCGGCCAATCTCCGGACGCTAGTCAAGGAGGGGGCCCAGGTGCTGGTCTGCGGCAGCAGCACGATGGCAGGCAGCGTGCGCCAGGCGCTGGACGAGGTGCTCGCGCCGATCGCCCAGGACGTGAACACCCTGCGCTCCAGCGGGCGCTATCGTGAAGATGTGTTCTGACCGCGCGGGGCCGGATGCCCTGGAGCGATTCAGCCTGAACGGCGCGACGATGGGCACGCGCTACACCGCGGTGTTCTACGCACCGCGGTATACCGATGCCGCTCCGCTCGCGGCGCGCCTGCAGGCGGCGGTGGACCGCATCGAACGGCAGATGTCGAGCTGGGATCCGGCATCCGACCTGTGCCGGCTGAACGCCGCGCCCTGCCATACCTGGTTGACGCTTCCGGCAGCGCTGGCGCAGGTGATCGACGCCGGGCTGCAGGTCGGGCTGGCGTCGAACGGCGCCTTCGACATTACGCTCGGCGACGCCGTCGACGCCTGGGGGTTCGGGCCCTCACGGCGCGCGGCGTCGCAGGTGCTGGCCATGCAACCGGATCGCGCACATCCGCGCGCGACTGCGCTGCTCGACCTCGACCGCTCGCAGCGGCGACTGCGCAAGCGGGCACCTGCCACGATCGACCTGGCAGGCATTGCGAAGGGCTACGGCGTCGACGCACTCGGAGCGTGCATGGACGAGCAGGGCATCGATGCATGGCTGGTCGGCATCGATGGCGAGATGCGCGCACGCGGCAGCCGGGCCGACGGCGCCCCGTGGTCGGTCGCGATCGAGAAGCCGGTTTATGGAACACGCGAGATTGCAGGCGTGATGGAACTGCGCGACATGGCAATCGCGACCTCGGGCGACTACCGGAAATGGATCGACATCGCCGGCACGCGGCACTCCCACACCATCGACCCGCAGCGCGGCCGGCCGCTGTCTAACGGTGTGGCGGCGGTGACCGTGCTCGCGCCCACCTGCATGCTGGCCGACGCGTGGGCCACTGCGCTGATGGTCCTGGGCGAAGCGGAAGGCATCCCGCTCGCGCAGGCACACGGCCTCGACGCACTGTTCGTGATGCGCGAGGGCGGCCACCTCAGGGAGGTGCTGGTTCCGGGTTGTGCGCTGGAGACGGCTGGCTCGCATTGCTAAGGCACGCGCAGGGCGTGCTGGGGGCGTGTCGTTCAGCCCTGTAGGCAACATTGAGAAACTGGCCACATGCGAGTTACAGTGACGATTCTCGGGGCGGCATAGCCCCACAGCGCGATCCAGATAGCTTTCAGAAAACCGAAATGCAAACCAGGAAGCCCGACGGCGTGACACGTCAATTGATCACATCATCCCGGCTCGCGCGTACTGCAGCCGAGGTTCTTGCACAGCTTCGTTCGGCGTCACCACAGCAGGAGTAAGCAGAGTGTCGTGAGGAAAAATGAATCTGACCGGTGAGCAGTTTGTTTTGTTTGTCGCCATCTGTTCCAGCGGACTCGTGATTGTCGCTGTTGCATTGTTTTTCTCAATTCACTTCCACGTTAGACCTTACTAGGAAAACTATGGAAGTCGTCTATGTGCTGACCAACCCGGGCATGCCAGGCCTCGTAAAGATTGGATTCACGACCCAAGATGATACGAATACGCGCGTGGCACAGCTTTACACGACGGGCGTACCTGTTCCGTTCT
>CAIQON010000040.1 GCA_903873475.1 uncultured bacterium | reverse complement strand
GGCGTGAACGACGAGACTCTAGGAAATGTCAGCTGTTACCAGATGAAAGCGTGGGAGCTCGCGTACAAACCCGCCTGGGTTCCGAGCGGCGCGGCGCTGTACGAACCGGACAGCCAGATTCTGTACCCTCTTGAGGGCGTGCGCTGGTGGAAACCCCTCTACGCTGAGCTGGGCAATCAGGAAACGGGGCAGTTCCGCGTGCGCATGCTGGCGCTCGGAATAGCCGAGGGCGTGCCCCAGTTCCGCGTAGAGGAGATGTATGCATCTGACATGAGAGCCCTCGGCATCGAAGTGCACCGTATTTTCCGATGAAGATCCCCCGCGTCCACCAGTCGCACGGCCGCTGGTATCGCAGCGTCGACACTGAGGAGCGCCTGCCGAACGGCAAGCGCCGACAGAAGTGGGTGCCCCTCACCCGCGTCGACGAGGGCGAGCAGGCCCTGATGCGCGCCCTGGCCGATTTGAGCGTCGAGCCGGATCCCGGCCAGATGCCGGTGGCCATCGACGACTACATGAAGGCGAAGGCGCGCGAGCTGACCCCGGGCGTGGCCACCGAGTACCGCCGGATGTTCGCCGTCGTCAAGCTGGCGTTCCTCGACTTCACGGTCGACCAGGTGCGGCCCGGCGACGTGCTCGACTTCGTCCAGCAGTTCAGCGATCGGCCGACAGCCCGACGCGCGTACAAGGCGCGGCTGTCCGGCTTTTTCGCCTGGTGCGTTCTGACCGATCGATGCCCGACGAACCCGTGCGCCGAGATCCGGCTGGCAGCGCCGCCAGCACGCACCGCACGCTTCGACGCGGCCGCGTTCTGGGCGCTGCGGGCGAAGCTGCCTGCACAGGGCAAGGCGTTCCTCGACCTGCTGTACCTGACCCGGCAGCGGCCGACCGACATTCGCCTGCTGCGCGACTCGCAGATCAAGGACGGCCTGATGCACTTCCGGCCATCGAAGACCGCGCGCAGCTCGGGCGCGGCCGTGTCGGTGCCGATGACGCCGCAGATCGAGGCCGCGGTGAAGCTGGCCAGGAGCGCGCAGAAGGTGCGCACGCTGCGCGACGGGTACGTGATCGCCAGCCGCGCGGGCCATCCTTACACGAAGGAGGGCCTGTACAAGATGTGGGCGACGGCACGCATTGCGGCGAAGCTGCCCGAGGGCATCACGACGCGCGACGTACGGCCGTTCGCCCTGTCAGAGCTTGAGAAGGCCGGCGCGACCCCGCGCGAGCTGCAGGTGGCTGCTGCGCACACCGAATTCGCCACCACCGAGGGCTATCTGGAGCGCCATCGGGAGCGAGTCAGCGTCACCTCGACGCTGCCGCCGAAGCCGGCGGGCACTGCCTAAACCTGCACAGGTTTAGGCGCGGCTTAGGCACTCAGCGGCTAGAACACGCTAAGTCCTTGATTATTGGTCGGGGCGAAAGGATTCGAACCTTCGACCCCCTGCACCCCATGCCGAGGGAAGATCAAGGCGGATCAGCGGGTTAGCCGAAAATGCCTAAGCCGAGTACACCCTTCCGGTTCAGCACTGGCGCGGGTTGTAGGGCGGGCTTAGGCGCGCACCCCTCTGCCGCAGCCCTGACCTCCGCCGAGTAGCCGAGCAGCTGCAGCCGCTCCCGAGCTATCGCGAGCACGAGCCGGTAGTCCGACATCGCGCGCAGCTCGGCGTCGGTCGAGACCTGCGGCGCTGCCGGCAGGTCGACGACGCACGGCACCGGTACAGGGACGCGGACGACCTGCGCCGTCGTACCGCAGCCGGCCAGCAGCAGCACCAGCAGCAGGCTACCGGAGCGCATCGCGCACCCGCTCCACCGCATCCGCGCACGTCAGCGACCCGCCGGCCTGCTCGGCCGCTGCCAGCGCCACGATCTGCGGCTGTCGCGCAGCCGAGGCCGCCCGAGCCGCCTCGATTGCCCTGCGTGCGTTCTGGGCAGCCTGCGCGGCCGCCCGCTCCATTTCCGCGACCCCGGCCGAGCAGGCGAGCGCCGCAGCCTGCGCCTGGTCGCGCTCGGCGACCGCGGCCGACAGCCCGGCGCGAGCGTGGGCGAGCTGCACGCGGCTCACGCCGAGCCCGGCCAGCAGGGCGAGC
>CAIQON010000039.1 GCA_903873475.1 uncultured bacterium | reverse complement strand
TGGCCGCAGGGCGGCCAGCGCGCGGATCGGCGCGATGCTTGCCGGCTGGTGCAGCGGGGCGAGGACGGTCAGCGCCTCGATCGCATCGACCACCGTTTCATCGACGATCACCGGTGCCACGAAGGGTTCGCCGCCGTGCACCACCCTGTGGCCGATCGCACGCAGGACGAGGTCGTCGTCGTGTGCATCGATCCAGTGCAGCAGGTGTGCCAGCGCCTCGGGATGGGTCCAGGCGCCCGGGCGCAGTTGCCCGAGGTCCTGGTCGACGATGCGGCGGCCCGCGGCATCGGCCACCAGGAACCGCGGATCTTCGTCGAGGTCTTCGAGCTGGCCGCGGAACAGGGGCTCGATCGCTCCGCTGCGGCATGCGAACAGCGCGAACTTCAGGCTGGACGAGCCGGCATTGAACGTGAGGACTCCGTCCGTCATCAGGCGCCGGTCACGGCAAGCCGCGCCACGGCGCACGAGGCCAGGCGCGAACTGCGGCTGTCTGCGCGGCTGGTGAGGATGACCGGTACGCGAGCGCCGAGCACCAGCCCTGCGGCGAACGCGCCATTGAAGAACACGAGCTGCTTGTACAGCATGTTGCCCGCTTCGATATCCGGCGCGACGAGGATGTCCGGCTCGCCTGCCACCATCGAAACGATTCCCTTGATCCGTGCCGCATCCGCAGACAGGGCGTTGTCGAATGCCAGCGGGCCGTCCAGCACGCCGCCGCGGATCTGGCCGCGATCGGCCATCTTGCACAGCGCCGCCGCATCGACGGTCGCCGGCATCTTCGGAGTCACCGTTTCCACTGCCGCGAGCAGCGCGACCTTCGGCAGCGGGACACCCAGTGCATGGGCGAGGTCGATCGCGTTCTGCACGATGTCGCGCTTGGCTTCGAGGTCGGGCGCGATGTTCACCGCTGCATCGGTGATCAGCAGCAGCCGAGGATGGCCGGGCACGCCCATCACAAAGGCATGGCTGATCCGGCGCGCCGTCCGCAGCCCGGACTCGCGCGCGACCACGGCCGCCATCAGCTCATCGGTATGCAGGCTGCCCTTCATGATCGCGCTCACTTCGCCATCACGGGCGAGACGGGCGCAGTGCATCGCGGCCTGCAGCGGATCGGCGGCATCGAGCAACCGGCAACCGCGCAGGTCCAGCGACTCGCGCTCTGCCAGCAGCCGGATGTCCTTCTCGGGCCCGACCAGCCACGGTTCGACAAGGCCTTCGGCCGCCGCATCGACCGGTCCGCCCAGCGCATCGGCGGACATCGGCCAGGCGACCGCGGTGGCCGCGGGCGGCAGCGCCCGGGCGCGCGACAGCAGGCTCGCCAGGTGTTCGCTGTCCGGGCCTGCAGGAATCGATTGTCTCGGGTTGTCTGCCATCGTCGATCGTCAGTGGTTGCGGGACAAGTGGTGGAGCCGCGTCGAGCGTACCTCCGGGAAGTCCACTGTCCGAGGGTGTCGCATCATCATGGCCTGCGTGCGTACTATCCCGGTGCGCGAGTAGTCGAGACCGTCGTGCCATGCGCAGGGGGCTCCGCTCCTGGCGCCATCAGCCCTTCACTGCCCATTGCGTCGAGAGACCGAACAGCGACATCCAGAGCGCGGCGAGGACCCCTGCCCAGAACAGTCCGTCGATCGCGAAACCCGGGACCAGCCATGCCACCAGCAGCAGCATGCACGCATTGATCACCACCAGGAAAAGCCCGAGCGTCAGCAGCGTGATCGGGAAGGTCAGCAGCACCAGCACCGGTCGTACGAGCGCATTCACCAGGCCCAGCAGCAGCGCCGCGACCACCAGGTCCTGCCAGCCTGAGGCGGCGACCCCGGGGATGATTACGGTGGCTACCCATAACCCGATCGCATTCAGCAACCAGCGCAGCAGGAGTTTCATCCGGTTTCTCGCGCGGGAATCGTGTCCGGAAAGCATACACGACGGTGCCATCCGCCGCGGCCGCGCTGCGGCGCCGCAAACGCCGTCGGGCACGGATTCTGCCGGCGCACGCGCTATAATTGATTCCTTTGACTTTTTCCAATTTCTCCGGAGTGCGCGATGCCGATCTACGCCTACAGATGCGCCTCCTGCGGCTTCGAACAGGATGTGCTGCAGAAGGTGAGCGAGGATCCACTGACCGACTGTCCGTCATGTGGCAAACCGACCCTGGCCAAGCAGGTCACCGCAGCTGGGTTCCAGCTCAAGGGGTCCGGCTGGTACGTCACCGATTTCCGCGACAACGGAAAGAAGCCGGCGGAAGGTTCGACTTCGGTACCCGGCCCGAAGACGGACGCCGCAAAGGCCGCTGGCGGAGACGGCGCGCCTGCTGCATCCACAGACTCGGCGAAGCCTGCCTCGGGCACGCCTGCAGCCGCGCCCGCCGCTCCCGCGCCAGCGGCCCCGGCGTCTCCTGCAGCCACCGGCGGCAAGCCGGCGGCCCAGTGACGGCCGGCAGTCCGCACGGTCCCGGCGAACGGCAGTGAACCTGCGCCGCTATTTCATCACCGGGTTGCTGATCTGGATTCCGATCGGCATCACCTTCTGGGTGATGGATTTCCTGGTCGGCACGCTCGACCAGTCGCTCCAGTTCCTGCCCATGGGCTGGCGCACCGAGGCCTGGGTCGGCATGCACATCCCCGGCATGGGGGTACTGCTCACCCTTGCCATCGTCACGCTGACCGGGCTGGTCGCCGCCAACTTCATCGGCCAGCGGCTGCTCGGTTTCTGGGAAAGCCTGCTCGCGCGCATCCCTGTCGTGCGCTCGATCTACTACGGCGTCAAGCAGGTCACCGACTCGCTGCTCGCGAGCAATGGACAATCCTTCCGCAAGGCGGTGCTGCTCGAGTTTCCCCAGCCCGGCAACTGGACGATCGGCTTCCTCACCGGCAAGCCCGGTGGCGAGGTCGCGCGCCACCTGCCCGGCGACTCGGTCGGGGTGTTCATCCCGCTCACCCCGAATCCGACGGCCGGTCATTTCCTGCTCGTGCCTTCGGAGCGCGTGATCGAACTGGAGATGAGTGTCGAAGAGGCGCTGAAATACATCATCTCGATGGGCATCGTGCCGCCGCGAGAAGCGGTACGTCCAGACACGCCGGGCGCCATACAGGCGCCGCCGTACGGGCCGCCTGCGACCGGCGGCTGAACCCGGCCCGGTGCGCCTGCGGCGCCCGCCCGAACTCCCAACCATGACCCACCCGCGCGGGCCCCTGCCCGCGGCAACCTGAAGAACGACGATGCGAACCGACTACTGCGGCCTGATCTCCGAAAGACACCTCGACCAGACGGTGGAACTGAATGGCTGGGTGCATCGGCGCCGTGACCATGGCGGCGTGATCTTCATCGATCTGCGCGACCGCGAGGGCGTGGTGCAGGTGGTCATCGACCCCGATACCCCCGAGGCGTTCGCCACCGCCGACAAGGTGCGCAACGAGTTCGTCCTGCGCATCTCCGGCCGCGTGCGGCGCCGCCCCGAGGGCACGACCAACGCCAACATCGTCAGCGGCCAGATCGAGGTGCTGGCGAAGTCGATCGAGATCCTGAACGCGTCGCTCACGCCTCCGTTCCAGATGGACGAGGAGAACCTGTCCGAGACGGTGCGGCTTACCCATCGCGTGATGGACCTGCGCCGCCCCGAGATGCTGAACAACCTCAAGCTGCGCTATCGCTTCACGATGGCGGTGCGCCGGTATTTCGATGCGCAGGGGTTCATCGACGTCGAGACGCCGATGCTCACGAAGTCCACGCCGGAAGGTGCGCGCGATTACCTGGTGCCCTCGCGCGTGCACCACGGCGAGTTCTTCGCGCTGCCGCAGTCGCCGCAGATCTTCAAGCAGTTGCTGATGGTCGCCGGCTTCGACCGTTACTACCAGATCGTCAAGTGCTTCCGCGACGAAGACCTGCGCGCCGATCGCCAGCCCGAATTCACCCAGATCGACGTCGAGACCTCGTTCCTTGGCGAGCGCGAGATCAACGACATCATGGAAGGCATGATCCGCAGCGTGTTCCGCGAGGTCCTGTCGGTCGACCTGCCCGAGTTCCCGCGCATGGCATGGCAGGAGGCGATGGACCGCTTCGGCAGCGACAAGCCGGACCTGCGCGTGACGCTCGAACTCACCGAACTCACCGATGTGATGAAGGATGTCGCCTTCAAGGTGTTCTCCGGCCCGGCGACGACGCCCGGTGGCCGGGTCGCGGCGCTGCGCGTGCCCGGCGGGGCTGCGCTCAGCCGCGGCGAGATCGACGGATACACCGAGTTCGTGAAGGTGTACGGTGCCAGGGGGCTTGCCTACATCAAGGTCAACGACGCCTCGAAACCGAACGAGGAAGGGCTGCAGTCGCCGATCGTGAAGAACCTGCATCCGCAGGCGCTGGCGGCCATCCTCGAGCGCACCGGGGCGCAGTCCGGCGACCTGATCTTCTTCGGTGCCGACCGCGGCAAGGTGGTGAACGACGCGATGGGCGCGCTGCGCCTGCGCGTCGGGCATGAGAAGGGCCACCTCGACGGCCGCGCATGGGCGCCGCTCTGGGTGGTCGACTTCCCGATGTTCGAGTTCGACGAGGAGAGCCGCGGCTGGACCGCGATGCACCACCCGTTCACCGCGCCCAAGGACGGCCACGAAGACCTGCTCGAAGCCGAACCCGGCAAGGCGATGGCCAAGGCCTACGACATGGTGCTGAACGGCTCCGAGATCGGCGGCGGTTCGGTGCGGATCCACCGCGAGGACGTGCAGTCCAAGGTGTTCTCGGCGATCGGCCTGTCGAAGGAAGAGGCGCGGACCAAGTTCGGTTTCCTGCTCGATGCCCTGCAGTACGGTGCGCCGCCCCATGGCGGCATCGCCTTCGGTGTCGACCGCATCGTGGCGATGATGACCGGGTCGGACTCGATCCGCGACGTGATCGCGTTCCCGAAGACGCAGCGCGCGCAATGCCTGCTGACCCAGGCACCGTCGCCGGTGGACGAGAAGCAGTTGCGTGAACTGCACATCAAGGTCCGCTGATGCAGGCACCTGCCCGGTGCATCCGGCCGATGCGGTGGCGGGCCGCCGCGGGCGCGCTGCTTGCGTGCCTGCCGGCGCTGCTGGCCTGGGCCCTGCTGTGCGCGGCGGTGCCGTATGCCGCCGCGCGCGGCGAGCATCCACCGGTGGCGCAGGCCAGGGGCGCCGAGGTGGCGCTGCCCGACCTGCCGCCGGAGGCGCGGCAGACGCTGGCGCTGATCCGCAAGGGCGGGCCGTTTCCGTACGACCGCGACGGCATCGTGTTCGGCAACCGCGAAAAACTGCTGCCGCAGCGAGAGCGCGGCTGGTACCTGGAATACACCGTGCCTACACCGGGTGCGCGCAACAGGGGAGCGCGACGGATCGTGGCGGCGCGGTCCGGCGAGTTCTACTACACCGACGACCACTATGCGAGCTTCAGGCGCATCCGTGAATGAGCCGCTGACCGCCACGGGAGCGATGGCATGGATATGAGCCTGCTTCGGGATGCCGTCGCTGCCGGCCTGCATGCATGCGACCACGACCTCGACGGCTGGGAGGCCGCGGCGCGCGCGGCCGGGCTGATGGTGGTCCGCGTCGATCTCGAACACTGCGCCACCAAGGGCGCGATACTCGACGCGTTCGCCGACGCCTGCGGGCTTCCTGAATACTTCGGAGGCAACTGGGATGCGCTCGACGAATGCCTGCGCGACGATGCCTGGCACGAGCCGCGTGATGCGGCCCGGCACGGCCTGCTCTGGCGCATCGACGGGGCCGCGCTCGCGGCGCGCGAGGCGCCGGACGCGTTCGAGACACTGGTCGATATCCTCGACGATGCGGTGGAAGCCTGGCGTGAACGCGGCATCGCCTGCTGGGTTCTGGTGGCCACCGACGAGCCGGCCGAGTTCGGGCTCGATGCGCTGCCCGCCAGCGACGCGGCGGACTGATCCGGCGGGGTGCGCGTGTACAAGATTCCGATCTCGGTGCTGGTGGTGATACACACCCGCGCCCTGGATGTCCTGCTCCTGGAGCGTTTCGACCGGCCTGGCTTCTGGCAGTCGGTCACGGGCAGCCTCGACCATCCGGACGAGCCGCTCGAAGGCACCGCGCGGCGTGAGATACTCGAAGAGACCGGGATAGATGCCGCGCAAGGCCGGCTGGTGGACTGGCGACAGGCCAATCGCTACGAGATCTACCCGCACTGGCGCGCCCGCTACGGTCCCGGGGTCACCGAGAACGTCGAGCATGTATTCAGCCTTGAACTGGACGACAGGCTGCCGGTCGTCCTGTCTGCGCGCGAACACACCCGATATCGATGGGTGGAATGGGCTGGCGCGGCAGCGCTGGTGTTTTCGCCGACCAACGCCGAGGCCATCCGGCAGCTTCCGTCGCTTGCTTCGCGCTGACACCCCGTGCCGGCGCACCCGGGGTGTGTCAGTTGTGTTAATTTCCCCGCCCCGTTTGCGTGAATCGGCCGCTTCATTCCGACACGCTTTCCCTGGAGGATGCAATGACCGCGACCCCAGTGTTGTCATTCGACGACTACAAGTCTCTGGAAGATGATGCCTGTCAGGCGCGCATCGTTGCCGCCCGGGCCAGGCTGGGCGCACGCGCGACCATCCTCGGCCACCACTACCAGCGGGCGGATGTGTACCAGCACGCCGACCTGACCGGCGATTCGCTCGGCCTGTCGCGCCTCGCGGCCCAGACCGAGGCCGAGTACATCGTCTTCTGCGGCGTGCACTTCATGGCCGAGGTAGCCGACATCCTCACGAAGCCGCACCAGGTCGCGATCCTGCCCGACCTGTCGGCCGGTTGCTCGATGGCCGACATGGCCAGCCTGGCCAAGGTGGAGCGGGCCTGGCGCGAGATCTCGGAGGTGCTCGACCCGGACGAGCACATCACGCCGATCACCTACATCAACTCCGCCGCCGACATGAAGG
>CAIQON010000038.1 GCA_903873475.1 uncultured bacterium | reverse complement strand
ATTACGCAGGTGGCCCAGGATGCATGCGACTGCCGTCATCGCGTCGAACGGCTTGCCGAGGAAGTCGTCCATGCCGGCCGCGGCGGCGCGCTGGCGCTCGCTGGCCAGCGCGCCGGCGGTGAGCGCGATGATCGGCAGCGTCACCAGTCCAAGCTCGTTCCGGATGCGACGGGTCGCCTCGTGGCCATCGAGCACCGGCATCTGCACGTCCATCAGCACGATGTCATAGGCCGCGGGCAACTCGCGCAGCACGTCGAGCGCCTCCTGTCCGTTGCGCGCGATATCCACGCGCGCGCCCTCTGCCTCGAACAGGCGCCTGGCCACCTCGAGGTTCAGCTCGCTGTCGTCGACCAGCAGGATGCGCACCGCCTGCAGGCGGCGCGAGTCGGACGGCAGTGCATCGGCTGGCACAGGCAATCGAGATGCATCGGACAGTGCCAGCGTGAGCTGCACGTTGAAGACGCTGCCGCTGCCCGGCGTGCTCTGGACGCCGATGCTGCCCTCCATCAACTGCACCAGCGAACGCACGATCGACAGGCCGAGCCCGGTGCCACCGAAGCGCCGCGTGGTCGAGGCATCGGCCTGGGAGAACGGGGCGAAGATCAGTGCCTGCTGCTCCGGCGCGATGCCGATCCCGGTGTCGCGTACCTCGAAGCACAGGTTGGAAGCGGCCGCACCGGCCGCGGCAGGCGCTGCGCGCACGATCAGGTCTACCCTGCCCCGCTCGGTGAACTTGATCGCGTTGGCCAGCAGGTTGCCAAGCACCTGGTTGATCCGCAGCGGGTCGCCCTCCAGCACCTCGGGCAGGTCGGACGCCATGGATACGCCGAGCGGAAGCCCCTTGGCGTCGGCCTGCACGCAGGCGATCGCGACCGCCTCGTCGACCAGGGTACGCAACCGGAACGGCCGGCGCTCGAGGTCGAGTTCGCCCGCTTCGATCTTGGACAGGTCGAGCACGTCGTTGACCACCCCGAGCAGCGCGTTGCCGGACAGGCGGATCTTGTCGAGCAGGTCGGCCTGCCCAGGGTCGAGGGCCGTCCTTCCGAGCAGGTGGGACAGGCCGATCACCGCATGGATCGGCGTGCGCATCTCGTGGCTCATGTTGGCAAGGAACGCCGACTTGGCCTTGTTGGCCTCCTCGGCCTGGCGCGTCTGCGACTGGAGGTCGATGCTTGCCCTCTCCAGTTCGGCCGTCTTGACGCGCAGCGACTGCTCGACCTGCAGCCGGCTCTGCACCTCGGCCTGCAGCAGGGAATTGCTCTGCGACAACAGGGCGGATTCACGGTCGAGCGCCTCGTTCCGCTCCACCGCGCGTGCCACCCTCTGCTGCGACTTCGCAAAGGCAAAGGCCGCCAGCACGACACCGGGCACCGATAGCGCAGCCACGAGCAGCAGCAGGGGAGAGGCAAGGGTTCCGTGCACCGAAGACCGGGGCACGATCGTGACGAGGCTGGCCGCGGACTCCATCACCGGCCACGAGATGGCGATTGCCTCCGACACTCCGGTCAACCTCCGCCACCATTGCCCGGGCTCGAAGTCGATGGGTGCCGGAACCCCGGGCGCAAGCACCGCGGCTGCGTCCAGCAGGTCACGGCGCGGCATGCTCGAACTTGCATCGAGGATGGGCGCGATGCCTCGCGGCAGGACGAACTCCATGTACCGAATGCTGCCTTCCAGGCCCGCAAGATAGCCCGAGACCAGGGACGCTTCGGCGGTGGCGATGAGATAGCCGACCACCTGCTCGTTCACGACAACCGGCAACCGGACATTCATGCGGCTCGGCGCCTCGGCGAAGCTCAGGACCCCCGGCTCCCACAGGTTCCACGGTAATGGTGCCGATGCGCCCGACTGGGCCGAATCGACGATGGGCTCACCATCCCGGGTAACCAGAAACAACCTGTAGAACCTGACATGCCCCGTCTCCAGCCGCTCGGAACGTGCGCGCACGAACACGCTCTCGATCAGCGCACGGCTCAGGTCGAGCCCGTATCGATCGGACATGCCAAGGGCCCGGCTGGAGAAGTAGCTCTTGACCTCCACTGCCTCGCTCAGGAACCTGGCCGAATCGAGCCAGCCACGGATGCCCTCGGAGAGCACCACCGCCCTGCGCTTGCTGTCTGAGATGAGACGCTGCTCTGCTGCCAGCCTCGACTGCTGATGCAGGCTGTGCATCCCGGCGAGCATTGCCCAGCAGTAGGCCACCAGCAGCACGCCTGCGATCCACCAGCTGGCCCGCGTCCTCCTGGAGACCTCGAGCATCGGTGCGCCATCGCTCATCGGAACACTCGTCGCTGCGCGGCAACCGCGTCCACTCTGCCGTTGTCCCGTATCCGCGTCGGTCGAGCGCGCCCCCGGGCCAGGCACCGCACGCAATGGGAGGGCATCACTTCGCCGGACGGATCTTCGAGAAGAACTCGGGGAAATAGGTTCGAACCCCCGGATAGTACTTGTCGACCAGCCGGTCGTAGCTGCCGTCGGCCTTGATGCCCCGCAGATACGCATTGTAGGCATCGCGCAGGGCCGGCGCCTCTTTCAGGAACGCAGCAGCCAGAACCTGGTGGTCCGAGATCGGGCCGAGCACCTTGATCTTGCCGCTCCAGCGGCGAAGGTCGATGATCAGGTCCGGCACGTCGAGAAGCGTGAAATAGGCTTCCCGATTGAGCATTGCCGGCACCATTTCGTTCAGGTTGGTGCTCCTGGTGTAGGACCGAAGATCCAGTCCCATACCCCTCAACCCGTAGGAAGCCGGGTCAAGGCAGGTTCCTTCCATCACCAGCAAGCTCTTCTTGCCGATGAGCTGGCGGGTCGCCTTGATGTCGGCCGCGATCGTTCCGGACGGTTTGATCGGGCGTTCGGGCGCCTCGGATCGGGTCACGAGCAGGACCTGCGAGGGGAACACGGGATCGGAGAAGTTCAGCAGCGCCTCCCGCCATGCCAGCCGGGTGAATCCAGTGGCGATCATGTCGCCGCGCTGCGGAACCGCCGCACCCAGCACCGCCTTTCCGCCTTCCACGCGCACGCTGCGGCCGATCAGGTCGCCGACCACAGAGTAGAAATCGGAGTAGACGAGGCGGTAGCGGACGCCGATGTGCCTGGCGAACCCCTGCACGATCTCCGCGTCGAACCCGTCTCCAGCCCCGGTGACGAAATTGGCGTAGCGGATGCCCAGATGACGCAATTCGCCTCGTGCCTTGATCTCCGCGAGATCGGCCGCGCCCGCTGCCGCCACAGACAGGCAGAGGACAGCCAGGGCAAACAGGCGCCTCAGCCCCATGGCGGCGCACCTGTCGAGGCCAGGAAACGCGCAGGACCGGTCAATCCGCACGGATGCCCGCCGCTTTCACCACCTGCGTCCAGCGCGCGATCTCGGTGCGGATCTGCGTGGCGAACTGGGCGGGCGTGCTGCCGACCGGCTCGGCACCCTCGGTCGCCAGCAAAGTCTTCATCTCGGCGCTGTTGACCGCCCTGGCGGCCTCGACGTGCAGGCGCTCGACCACCGCCTGCGGCGTGCGCGCCGGCGCCAGCAGGCCGGTCCACGACGCATAGTCGAATCCGGCGACGCCGGCCTCGGCGACCGTCGGCAGCTCCGGCAGCACGCCAGCCCGCCGGGCACCGGTCGTGGCCAGCGCGCGCAGGCGCCCGGCACGCACCTGCGGCAGCGCGGTGGAGATCGTCGCCATGTTCACCTGTACCTCGTTCACCATCAGCGCCTGCACCGAGGGCGCGCCGCCCTTGTACGGCACGTGCACCAGCCGCACGCCGGTCAGGTGCATGAACAGCTCCATCGACATGTGGGTGCCGGTCGCCGCGCCGCTGGTGCCGTAGTTGAGCTGGCCAGGCCGCGCGCGGGCGAGCGCCAGCAGATCCTGGACCGACTTCACCGGCAGCGACGGGTGCACCACCAGCAGGTTGGGGAAGGCCGACAGCAACGTGATCGGTGCGAAGTCGCGCTGGCTGTCGAACGGCAGCTTCGCGTGCAGCGCGGGTGTCGCGGTGAAGGATGCGGCGATCGCCAGCAGCGTGTGGCCGTCGGGCGCGGCACGCGCGACGATGTCGGTGCCGATCACGCTGCCCGCCCCGGGGCGGTTGTCGACCAGCACGTTCTGCCCGAGGGCGGCGGCGAGCTGCTGCGCGAGCGGCCGCGCGACGAGGTCGGTCGAGCCGCCAGCGCTTTGCGGCACGATCAGGCGCAGCGGCTTGGCCGGCCACGCCGGCTGCGGCTGCGCCACCGCCGTAGCGGCAGCGACGATCGACAGCACGGACGCGACGACGCGGGCGAAGGCAACCGATGGCGGCAGGCGCATCGCTCAGTCCACCTGCAGCCCGAGGGCCTTGACCAGCTTGATGTTGCTGGCGATGGTCTCCTGCACCAGCGCCCGGAACTCGGCCGGGGTCGACACCACGATCTCGGTCGCCTGTGCTGCGAAGGCAGCCTTGACTTCGGCGCGCGCCATGGTGGCCACCAGCGCCTTGTGCAGGCGGTCGAGGATCGGCTGCGGCGTCTTCGCCGGCGCGATGATCCCGTTCCAGGCGCTGTAGTTGTACTTCGGGACCGTCTCCGCGATCGACGGCATGTCGGGCAGCAGCGGCGTGCGCCTGGGCAGGGTGTGCGCCAGCGCCACGACCTTGCCGGCGCGGATCAGCCCGAGGGACGACGGGGCCGGGTTGATGGACCAGTGCGACTCGCCCGTCATCACCGACGGCACGGCACCGCCGCCCTTGAACGGCACGTGCAGCGACTCGAACCGGCCGATGTTCTGCAGCAGCGCCCCGGCGAGGTGGCTCTGCGAGCCGTTGCCCGAGGAGGACATGTTGAGCGCCCCCTTCTTCGCGCGAGCGAGCTCGATCAGGTCGACCACCGACTTCACGCCCAGCGACGCGTTGACGATCAGCACGTTCGGCGTGATGCCGATGGTGCTGATGTAGGCGAAGTCCTTCATCGGGTCGAACGGCTGCTGCTTCTGCACGAAGGGGGCAACCGTCAGCGCGGGCGGCGAGGAGTAGATCAGCGTGTAGCCGTCGGGGGCGGCGTTGCGGCCGATGACCATGCCGAGCACGCCGCCGGCGCCGGCGCGGTTGTCCACCACCAGCTGCTGGCCGAGTTCCTCGCCCAGGTACTGCGCCACGATACGACCCAGCGTATCGGTACCGGTGCCGGGGGCATTGGGCATCACCAGGCGCATCGGCCTCGCCGGCCAGCCGGCGCCGCCCCCCTGCGACAGCGTCGGGCCGGCCGCCATGCACAGCACTGCGGCACCCAGGGCCAGGTCGGTCTTTCGCATCCACTCCTCCTCGAGATGTCGCCGGGCAGGCTGTGCGTGCCGTGGCTTCGGGCGTCTTGCGCCTGCGGCTCTTACAGCATACCGCAGCCCCGGCCGGCGGCAAGCCCCTGCTTGCCGCCCCTACTCGCGCAGCAGTTCCCGCTGCCGGCGCACCCCCGGCAGCAGCACGAACACCAGCAGCAGGACGGCAGCGGCCAGCAGCGTCGCGCTGATCGGCCGCTGCAGGAAGATCATGTAGTCGCCGCCGGACACGGCCAGCGAGCGGCGGAAATTTTCCTCGAGCATCGGCCCGAGGATCAGGCCGAGCAGCAGGGGCGCCGGTTCGCAGCCGAGCTTGCGCAGCACGTACCCGGCTACGCCGGCCACCGCCATGAATACCACCTCCATCATGCTGTTGCGCAGGCTGTACACGCCGATGCAGCAGAACACGATGATCGCGGGGAACAGGTAGCGATACGGCATCTGGATCAGGCGAACCCAGAGACCGATCAGCGGCAGGTTCAGCACGACCAGCATCAGGTTCCCGATCCACATGCTGACCACCAGGCCCCAGAACAGTTCCGGCTGCTTCGCGATGATCTGCGGGCCGGGCTGGATGCCATGGATCATCAGCGCGCCGACCAGCAGTGCCATGATCGCGTTGGGCGGGATTCCGAGCGCGAGCATCGGGATGAATCCCGCCTGCGCGCCCGCGTTGTTCGCCGCCTCGGGTCCCGCCACGCCCTCGACCGCGCCCTGGCCGAAGCGCGAAGGGTCGCGTGCCAGCTTCTTCTCGAGGCTGTAGGACGCAAACGACGGGATGGTCGAACCGCCCCCCGGCAGGATGCCCATCGCGATGCCCAGCAGCGTGCCTCGGATGGTCGCAGGCGTCGCACGCCGGAAGTCGTCGCGCGACGGCCACAAGCGGTCGCGCAGCCGTGCGAGTCCGCCGTCCTGTGCGCGTGACTCGAGGTTCAGCATGATCTCGGACAGGCCGAACAGCCCCATGGCCACCGGCACGAAGCCGACCCCGTCGAACAGGTCGTCGATACCGAAGGTGAAGCGCTGCTCGCCGGTGGTGACGTCGGTACCGATCAGCCCGACGAACACACCGAGCACGATCATCGCCATCGCCTTAACCAGCGATCCGTGGGCAAGGACGATGGCGGCCACCAGCCCCAGCACCATCACCGCGACATAGTCGGGCGACTGGAACAGCAGCGCGACGCTGGCGATCGCCGGCCCGCCGACGGCAATGGCGAGCGTGGCAACCGTTCCGGCGAACAGCGAGGCCAGCGCTGCGATCGCCAGTGCCGCGCCGGCCCGCCCCTGCCGGGCCATCGCATGGCCGTCGAGGCAGGTGACCACCGAGGACGACTCACCCGGGAGGTTGACCAGGATGGCGGTCGTGGAACCGCCGTACTGCGAACCGTAGAACACGCCCGAAAGCATGATCAGAGCGCCGGTCGGCTCGAGGTAGAAGGTGATCGGCATCAGCATCGCGACGGTGGCGGTCGGTCCGATGCCGGGCAGCACGCCCACCAGCGTGCCGAGCAGGCAACCGAGCAGGCACAGGCCCAGATTGAGCGGCGTCATCGCCACGTCGAGGCCTTGCGCGAGGTTGCCGAGCAGCGCCGTGAGCAGGTCCATCAGGAGGTATGCGCCATCGCGCGCCCGGGCCGCCTGCCCATGTCATCCACCGCCCAGCCGGGGCAGCGCATGCAGCGGCAGGCCCAGGCCCCACACGAAGATCGCCAGCACTGCCAGCGACAGTACGCCGGCCGGCAGCAGCACCGAGCGCAACGCGATGCCGGGCACTGCACGGGCCGCGCACAGCGCGGACGCGAAGATCGCGATCACGACGCCGAGCGGTTCGAGCGCGAACGCAAAGGCGAGCACGGCGGCGGTCACCGCCAGCAGCGGCCGCAGGCGACCGGGTTCGACCGCCGGCGCCGACGCACGCAGACCACTGGCGGCGATCACGAGGCCGAGGCCGACCATCAGCCAGCAGGCCGCGAGCGGCACGTAGCCCTCCCCCATCGCATCGGCGGTGCCGACGTTCAGCGAGCGGCCGGCAACCAGACCACCCGCCCCGATCGCCAGGAACAGCGCGCCGGCGAGGGTATCCTGGTTGAGCCAGCGGGACATCGTCCGAGGACCGTCGACAGCCGCGCCGGACAGGTGCCTACTTCTGCCGGGCGCGAACCAGGCCAGCCTCGAGGAACACCGGGTACATCGCCGCGTCCTCGGCCACCAGCCGCTTCGCGGTGTCGGTGTGGTTCAGTGGCTCGACGAGGAAGCCTGCCGCGCGTGCCTTCTCGATGAATCCCTTGTCGCGCATCGTCTCGAGCAACCTCGCCTCCAGGGTGGCGAGCCGGTCGGCTGGCGTTCCCCGGGGTGCTGCAATGTAGCGCCAGGTCCCGGCGATGAAGTCGATGCCCTGCTCGCGGAACGTCGGCACGTCAGGCAGCAGGAAATGGCGCTGGGCACCGGCAATCGCGAGGCTGCGCGCGGCACCCGACTTGTGGTGCTGCGAGATGTCCGGCGCCGGCACGGTCGCCGAGTCGATCTCGCCCGAGAGCAGCGCCTGCACGGTCGGCGCGAACCCGGCGTAGGCGATCTTGTTGATCTTCACCCCGAGGGTGCGCTCCATCAGGGACGCCGCCACATGCGAAGAACCGCCCGGCTGGTCATTGCCGTTGCGCAGCTTGCCGGGGTTCGCCTTCGCTGCGGCGATGTAATCGGCGAGGGTCTTGATGCTGGTCTTCGCACCGACGGACAGCACCACCGGATCGTCACCGAAGAAGGCGATCGGCTCGAAATCGGACAGCGCGTTCGCATTCGGGTTGTTGTATTGCGCAAACACGGCGCCGGTGGCCACCATGGCGATCGTGTAGCCATCCGGCCTGGACGACGCCATCTCCTTCAGTCCGATGGTGCCGCCGGCGCCCGGCTTGTTGACCACCACCATCGGCTGGCCCATGCGCTTCGACGCCGCATCTGCGACCAGGCGCATCGCGATGTCGCTGCCGCCGCCGGGCGGCCACGGCACGATCATCGTGATCGGCTGCGACGGGAAGGCCTGGGCGATCGCGGCGGGCAGCGCGATGACCGCGCATGTCACGGCCAGTGCCGTGGCGGCCATCGTGCGCCGGACGGCTGCGAAGCGGCAGCGATCACGCCGCAGGGTAGAGGAACGGCTGCATTCGAGGCTGTTCACGGCGTACTCTCCCGGATGGATGGCTGGTTTCATGCTAGCGCGAATTCGCGGATCACCGCCAGCGACTCGCTGCGATCCGACTCGGTGCCGGTCAGGTAGAGCACCGGCTCGGTCACCCCGGCATCGATGTAGTCCTGCAGGCGGCGCGCGCAGCGCTTGCGGTCGCCCCACACCGCGAACGCCTCGACAGCGGCCTCCGGCACCAGCCGCGTGGCTTCGTCCATGTCGCGCCGCGAAACCGCGTCGATGATCGCTTCCTGGTCGATCGGGATGCCCGAGTGCGCGATGCCGTCGTCGATGTAACGATTGCGCAGTACGAAGGCCAGCTTGGTACGGCTCTTCTGCATCGCGTCGCGCTCGTCCTTCGAGGCAACGAAAAATATGTAGGCGGCCTTGCGCACCGACGCAGGATCGCGCCCGACCGCCGTTGCGCCTTCATCGACCAGCGCATAGGACGCCCTGACGAATTCGGCGGACAGGCCGGCAGACAGCACCGCACCGTCCGCCGACTTTCCGGCAAAGCGCAGCATCTGCTCCTTCATCGGGGCGAGGTAGACCGGTATCGGCTGCGGCGGCCGGAACATCATGCGGGCGCCGGCGAGTTTGTGCAGCATCGCCTCTGACTGGTGCACCGGCTCGCCCGACCAGAGGCCACGCAACGCCGCCAGATACTCGCGGTTGGCTACAAGCGGCTTCTCGAGCTTGAGCCCGGCCTCGGCGAGGAACAGCGGATTGCCGACGCCAATGGCGATGGCGACGCGGCCCGGGGCCGCTTCGGCGAGCGTCGCCATCGCCATGGCAAGCGGCACCGGGTTACGCAGGAACGGACTGATGGCGGTGGGCACCACCGTGGCACGCTTCGTCGCCATCGCGAAAGCCATGCAGGAGGTGAGCGGATCGCGATACCCGAGGTGTTCGGCCATCCAGAAGCTGGAAGCGCCGGCTGCCTCGGCCTCGCGCGCGGTGTCGAGGGATTCGCCGAAGGTGGAGAATCCGTCGAAGCTGATGCCGATATCTACTGTCACGCTATCACCCCGCTGGTGTGGTTCAACCGCGGACCCGGCGCAGCAGCGCTGCCCGGTCCATGCCCTCGATGCCCATCGTCGTCGCGGTGCGCCCGGCTGTCGCGAAATCCGTGCCAGTCAGCGCACCACCGAGGCGGTAGAGCGCCTCGGCGACCGGCGTCGGCACGCCTGCGATCCGTGCCAGCTCGATGAACGGCAGCAGCCCGTGCCCGAAGTCTTCGCGGTAGTAGCGGTGTTCGAGCGAATCGGGCGCACGGATGCGGCGGTTGGCTTCGCCGCTGGCGATCGCGTTCAGCAGGTCATCGGTATCGGTGACCCAGGGTTCGACCGTACCGTAGCGCTGCATCTCGGCCGCCACCCCGGGCAACACATGCCCGAAGGCCGCCGCCACCGCGATGCGTTCCGCATCGAGCTGGCGCATCACGCGGATCACGCCGGGCGTCATGCCCTGCACGTAGAAGGTGAAGTCGCCGCGGGTCGCCTCGACCCACGCCGCGCCGAGCACCGCGCCGGGCGCATGCAGCACCATGTTGAGGTTGGACAGGCTGGAGTCGAGCACGTCGCCGACGCGCTGCGCGACCGGGTAGAGCACGGTCGCGGCAGCCGCGGCGGCCTCGCCACCGGGCAGCACGCCCAGGCGCAGGAATTTCGCACGGCCGGTGATCGTCACCCGCGCCGGCTGGTACTTGCGGGCGATGTACGACAGCGTATGGAACTCCGCGACCGGCGGCACCTCGCCCCCGCTCGCCACCGCATAGGCATGCGCGAACTCAAGTGCGCCGCCGGTATGGCCTGGGTTCAGCACCACCGGCAGCCGGTGCGCGCCGGCCCGCGCGAGGTCGCGTGCGACGGCCACGTGGGACAGCGTCGGCAGGCAAACCAGCGCGACATCCGCGCCGTCGATCGCGTGCCCCATGTCCGCGGTCATCAGGCCCGGCTCGGCGAAGCCTTCGCCAAGCACGCCTTCATACTCGACGCCACCGCGCGCGATGAACGGTTCCAGCGTGCGCTCGGAGCGGTTCCACAGGCTGACCCTGTGCCCCGCCAGCGTCGCTTCCGCGACCGCTGCGGCACCACCCGCCCCTGCCCCGATCACCGCGACATGCATGCTCAGTGCTCCCCGCCGAACGCCGGCACCACGATGGTGCGAGGGTTATTCACGCCTGCACCAGCACGCGGCCGCCATCGACACGCACCGGATAGACCTTCAGGTCGACGGTGCACGGCGCGGTCAGCGCACGACCGGTACGGATATCGAACAGGCCACTGTGGATCGGGCATTCGATCTTGCCGTCGGTGATGAAGCCATCGGCCAGGCTGGCCGACGCATGCGTGCACCGGTCATGCGTGGCGAACACCTCGCCGTCGAGGTTGTAAAGGCACACCTGCTCGCCCTTCACGCGCACCAGAAGGGTGCCGTCCTCCGGCACGTCACCGTGCGCACATGTGTCGATCCACTCGCTCGTCATTCGTCCCCCCGCCGTCTTCCAGGTGTAGGCCCGCAGGCGGGAAAGAGCATACACGACGGGAGGCTGAAAACGCCGGAGTGTGATCACAGCCAGGGGCATTCCATGTACGATGGCGCGCTCGCAACCCACGCGGAGGCAGTCCCGATGAACACCACATCGCCCGTCGAGACCGACGGCCTGTTCCGATGGCCCGACGAAGGGCTGGCCCGCGTGCCGTTCCGGGTCTACAACGACCCGCAGATCGCCGAGGCCGAGCAGAAGCTGCTGTTCCAGGGCGAGACGTGGAACCTGGTCTGCCTCGACCTCGAGGTCGCCGAACCCGGCCAGTACCGCACCAACTGGATCGGCGACACGCCGGTGATCGTGGTGCGCGACCCGGTGGCCGACCGCATACGGGTCTTCGTGAACCGCTGCGTACACCGTGGCTCGATGCTCTGCCTCGAGCAGCACGGCAAGGCGGAGAACTTCACGTGCATGTACCACAACTGGGTGTACAGCCTCGACGGCAAGCTGCAGAGCATCGCGTTCAAGCGCGGCGTGCGCGGACAGGGCGGCATGCCGGCCGACTTCGACATCACGAAGCACGGGCTGCGCGAGCTGCGCGTCGACATCATCCGCAACCTGGTCTTCGCGACCTTCTCCGACCAGCTGCCACCGGTGCGCGACTGGTTCGGCCCGCGCATGGTCTGGAGCCTGGAGCGCTTCTTCCACAAGCCGATCCGGCTCATCGGCGGCTACACGCAGGTGCTGCCCAACAACTGGAAGCTCTACGCCGAGAACGTCCGCGACTCCTACCACGCGAGCCTGCTGCATACCTTCTTTGCAACCTTCGGCCTCAACCGGCTGTCGATGGACGGCGCGGTCGAGGTGAACGAGGCAGGCGGCTCGCACCTGAGCTGGTCGAAGATGGCCACCGACGATGCCGAAGGCACCGACTATGCCTCGGGCGGCCTGCGCTCGATGCGCGACCTCGCGATCGAGGACCGGCGGCTGCTCAAGACCTGGCCCGAGTTCGACGACGGCATCACGCACATGATCCAGACGCTGTTCCCGAACGTGTTCCTGCAGCAGATCCAGAACACGCTCGCCGTTCGCCTGCTGGTGCCGCGCGGTCTCGATCGATGCGACCTGCAGTGGTGGGTGTTCGCCTACGAAGACGATACGCCGGAACAGCTGCGCATGCGCCTGATGCAGAGCAACCTGGTCGGGCCGGCCGGGCTGGTCTCGCTCGAGGATGGATTCATCGGCAACGCGGTACAGCGCACCACGCGCGGCGACCAGGGCCACGGCGCCATCGTCGAGATGGGCGGTCACGACGTGACCACCGAACGGCAGAGCCGGGTTTCCGAGGCCGCGGTGCGCGGGTTCTGGCAGCAATGGCGCGGACTGATGGGGTACTGAGCATGGCGACCACGATGGGTTACACCGCAGCCGACCGCGAGTTCCTGCTCGCCGCCGCACAGGCCTGCGCCGACTGTGCCGGCGCGATCGACGACGACAGCCTGGAGGACTGGCCCGGGTACTTCACGGAAGACTGCCTGTACCGGGTCGAGACGCGCGAGGGCCGTGCGAACGGCTGGCAGATCGGGCTCATGCATTGTGAGGGACGGGGCATGCTGCGCGACCGCGTCCTGGCGATCCGGCATGGCAACGTGTTCGATCCGCACACCTATCGGCACGTGCTGTCCATGCCGCGCTTCGCACCTGCACAGAAAGGCGGCGATGGCACGGAGTTTGCCTCTGCACGTCGGGTACTGACCAGCTTCAACGTGACCCGCGT
>CAIQON010000037.1 GCA_903873475.1 uncultured bacterium | reverse complement strand
CGGCTTCCGAGTCGTACTGCCGTCGGGCAACCGCACGGTCTGCAACGGCTACTGGACGCTCGCCGAGGTGCCGAACGTCGCGCGCGATGCGCCGGTCACGCACGCCATCGATGTGGCCTTCAGCGTCGACGCCACGCCGTACGCGACCTGATGGACATTGCGGACATCCAGCGGCGAGCCGCCGCGGCCCGCGAGTTCGAGCATGCGGTCGGGGAGCGCAGGTTCCGCCTGCGCATCCCGACCCAGCACGAGACGCAGGTCGAGATCCTGCGCGCGGGCGGGGGCGAGGAGCGCATGCAGCAGGTCGCGCTCGCGCTCATGCAGCGCGCAGTGGTCGAGCGGGCCATCATCGGTTGGCAGGGCGTGACCACCGGCGACCTGCTGCCCGATGAATCGGTCGAGTACGAGACGGTCGATTACGTGCCCGTGCTGGTTCCGCTGCTCCTCGACGCGCAGCCGGAGATCGGCCGGGCGCTTACCGAGGCGCTGGTCGCGCGCGTGTCCGAGCGCAACGCCCGCATCGAGGCCGCTCGAAAAAACTGAGCGCGCGCGTCGAGTGGGACCGGTCTCGCCGAGAGGCGGCCCGGTTCGCCGTCGGTGGCTTCGGGGACCTCGTCGAGGCCCCAGGTGCGCCCGACGAACTTCAGGCGCGCGCACTGCACTGCTGGAACTTCATCGGCGGCTGGCACCCGGAGCGGCTGCCGGTGTACGTCGCGCTCTACGACGTCGACGACATCGGGGCGGTTGTCGAGGCGATGGTTGCGATCCGCGACGCACAGGAATCGGGCTCATGCTGACGGTCTCGGTCAACGACAATCTCTCGCTGGCCGCGGTACGGCTGGCCGGCGTGCGCGCCGAGATCACGAACACCGCGATCGCCCGCGCGCTCAATCGCACCGCGACCACGGTGCGGGCCAGCGCGTCGCGCGAGATCAGCCGCGAGCTGGGCGGGGCGATCAAGGTCGGGCAGGTGCGAAAGGCCATTCGCCAGACCAACGCCCGGCGCGATTCGCTCCGGGCCGTGCTGCAGGCCAACGGCCGCCGGCGGATCCCCCTGTCGGCATTCCGGCCGCGGCAGACCGCAACCGGCGTGACCTTCCGCATGGGGTCTCGATCGATTCAGGTGCCGGGAGCGTTCATCACGTCCTCGGGCGCGGTACGCATGCGCACGCCCGACTGGCGCGCGGCCATGTATGACCAGGTGCAGCGGCGGCGCAACCGCCTGAAGCGCGGCGACGTGCCCGACCTGCCGATCGCGCAGCTGTTCGCTCCGGGGGTCCCGGCGCTGTTTGTGCAGCCCCGCATCCTGAACGCTCAGGAGCGCCTGGCGCGTGAGCGGTTCGCCGTCGAGTTCGAGCGGCAGATCCGCTTCGCGTTGTCGAAAGGCTGAGCATGGCTACCGAAGCGTCGATCGTCATTTCCGCGCAGGACAAGTTCAGCGCGGTTTTCGGCCAGGCCACCGCCGGGCTGGGCAAGCTCCAGCAGTCAGCGACTGCACTGTCGTCCGTGCTGGGCGGCATCGCCGCGGGCGGGTTCGTCGGTTCGCTGGGCTCGATGGTGCGCTCGACCGTCAACCTTGCAGACGAGCTGAACAAGCTGTCGCAGCGCACCGGCATCACGGTCGAGTCGCTGTCGGCGATTCAGAACGCGGCCGAGCTGGCCGACGTGACGACCGAGGAATTCACCGGCGGCATTCGCAAGCTGAATCTGGCGCTGGTCGAAGCGCAGGACGGCACATCGAAGGTGGCGCAGGTCTTCAAGGCTCTGGGCGTCGACACGACCAAGGGCGCCGAGGTGGCGTTGCGCGGCATTTCAGACGCCTTCGGGAAACTGCCCGACGGTGCGACGAAGGCTGCTGTGGCCACCGAAATCTTCGGGCGCAGCGGCGAGAAGCTGATTCCGCTGCTCAACGGCGGCTCGGCTGCGCTCGACCAGGCGCGGGCGGCAGCCGAGCGGTACGGAACGCTGATCAGCGGCAAGCTCGCGGCCGATGCCGAAGCATTCAACGATAATTTGACAAAGCTCGGGCAGTCTGCCCGCGCGCTGGGCGTGGGCTTCGCGAACGCGCTGGTGCCGAGCCTCACGACCATCAGCGACAACCTCGTAGTCGCGCGGGAACGCGGCGGGCTGTTCGTGCAGACGCTGCGCGAGATCGACAAGCTGGTCATCTCGGCCTTCGGGGGTGTCGAGAACCTTTTCACCGGCGGCGGCGGTTTCTTCGATCGTCGCGCGGCTGCCCAATTCCAGTTCTATGCCAACCAAGAAAACCCCGAGACCGCAAGGCGCCGTCTTGAGGACGTTCAGGCGCAGTTGATGGCAGCTCAAGCTAGGCGCGCTCCCGGCGGCGATATTGAATCGCTGCCGCCGTCGATGCGCCAGGCCGCGCGCCGTGTGAATGAGGCTGCGGTTAAGAGGTTGCAGGCAGAAGTTGACGAGCTGCAGCGGCGCGTTGGAGAGCGTGGTCAAGGGGAAGTAGGGCCACAACTGCCTGCCGGCCGCGCGCCTGACCCTGCGGCCCTGCTGCGCGCCCTGGCGCCACCCCGGGCCGCCGGTGCAGGTGGCCGGGCTGCTGCCGGGCTGTCGCTCGACGAACTGATGGCGCAGGCCGCAGCGCGCCGCATCGCGCTGCAGGACGCGAACGAAGCGACATTCAACGCCGACGCCGATCGCCAGCAGCAGGCGCTGCTCGACTTCTACGCCGACCTCGCGCTCGCCCAGCAGCTGCGCATCGAGCTGGCCGAGCAGGAGGGGGAGCGCGCGGCCGAAAGCCTGCAGCGCGAGGCCGAGGCGATCAAGGACCGCCTCGACCCCACGCGCGAGTACATCCGCGCGCTCGAGCGCGTGGCCGAGCTGCAGGAGCGCGGGCTCCTGAACGATCGCGAGGCGATCGCCGAGACCAACCGGCTCGCAGAGGCGCTGAAAAACAACGGCAAGGCCGCGCAGGAATCCGACCGCGTTGCGCGCGATATCGGGCTCACGTTCACCTCCGCGTTCGAGGCGGCGATTGGCGGGTCGAAATCGTTCCGCGACATCCTCAAGGGGCTGGAGTCGGACCTGCTGAAGCTGGGCACGCGCAAGCTCATCACCGAGCCGTTGTTCGACGGCATCCAAGGGCTGCTGGGCGGAATGACGGGCGGCGGGGGCAGCAGTGCAGCTTCTGGCATCGGCAGTTTCCTGTCCGGTCTCATACCCAGCTTCGCCGTCGGCACCGACTATGTGCCGCGCACCGGGCTTGCGCTGATTCACCAGGGCGAGCGCATCATCCCGGCCGCCCAGAATCGCGCAGGCATGGGCGGCGCCAGCATCGTGTTCAACATCAGCACGCCGGACGCGAACAGCTTCCGCTCGTCGTCCGGGCAGATCGCCGCGAAGATGGCGATGGCGATCGCCTCCGGCCAGAGGAATATGTGACATGGCTTTCCTCGACGTTCGATTCCCCGACCGAATCGCCTATGGCGCGCAGTTCGGCCCGCTGTTCAAGACCGATCTGGTGGTGGTCAACAGCGGCCACGAGTCGCGAAACCGCGTCTGGCAGTACGCCCGCATCTCTGCGGACGTATCGCAGAATGTGAAGACGCCGGAAGACTTCGCAGTGGTGCAGGCGTTCTTCAACCTCGCGGCTGGGCGTGCGAATGCGTTCAGGGTCAAGGACTGGACAGACTATCGCGTTGATGCGTCCGCCGGTCGCCTGGGGACCGGGGTCGGCGACGGTGGGCCAGGCTATCAGCTGGTCAAGCGGTACACGACCGCAGGCCAGCACTACGACCGGCCGATCACGCGGCCGCTGTCCGGGCAAGTCGCGGTTACCCGCAACGGCTCGCCGGTATCGTTCGGCGCGAGCCCGGGCAATATCGCGGTCAACCTCTCGACCGGCATCGTGACCTTCGTGCCGGACGCATCGGCGGCGGTTACGGGATTCACGCTCGGGGCAACCACAAGCGTGAACCTGCTTACCAATCCGGGCACATTGATTGCTGGACAGCGACTATGGTTGGAAGGATTTTCTGGCGCCAGCGCAGGCCTTTTGAACAACCGTTCGCACGTGATAAACAGCGTGGCCGGCGCGGGCTTCGTGCTGGCTACGAACACTGCAGGCGCGACCATCACCAATCCGGGCGGTGTATCGGCAACCGGGCGAAAGTTCGCGCAGTCCACCGACACGCTCGCATGGTCGGGGCAGTTCGATGTCCCGATGCGCTTTGACACCGACCAGCTGGTCGGGCAGATCATCGCGCCCAACCTCTACTCGTGGTCGAGTATTCCGCTGGTCGAGGTGCGTGATGAAGGCAATTAGCCCGGCGCTGGATGCGCATCTCGCGCAGCCGCAGACCAGCCTTGCTACCTGCTGGCGCGCAGATCTGACCGATGGCTCGATCCTCGGCTTCACCTCGCACGATCGCGACATCGTGCTCGACGGGCTCACCTACGAGGCTTCGGCGGGGTTCTCGCCGACAGCGATTGCGAGCAACGCGGATCTCGCGGCCGACAACCTGGAGCTGGACGGCGTGCTGGCGTCGCCATCGATCACCGAGACGGACCTGCAATCCGGGCGGTGGGACTTCGCGCGCATCACGATTCAGATCGTGAACTGGGCAGACCTGTCGCAGGGTGCGCTCGTGCAGCAGGTCGGCACGGTCGGAGAGGTGCGCGTGCAGCGCGGGCAGTTCACCGCCGAGCTGCGCGGCCTGGCACAGCAGGTGCAGCAGCAGGTGGGGCAGATCTACTCGGCAACCTGCCGCGCGAAGTTCGGCGACACCCGGTGCGGCGTCGCACTCGGCCCGTTGACCGTGTCGGCCACGGTGACGAGCGTGCAGAGCGATCGCCAGTTCACGGCCACAGCACTGACGCAGGCCGCAAACTACTTCCGCCTCGGGCTCGTGACCTTCACCAGCGGCGACAACATCGGCCGGGCGTTCGAGGTATCAGCCTTCGCGAGCGGCGGCGTGGTGTCGCTCGAGCTGCCCACCCCGTTCGTGATTCAGGTCGGGAACACGTTCAACATCTCCCCGGGCTGCGGGAAGCGGTTCGTCGAGGACTGCGTCGGGCGCTGGACGAACGGGATCAACTTCCGCGGCGAGCCGTACGTGCCCGGTCTCGATGAAATGGTGCAGGCGGGCGGCTCATGATTCGCGCCAGGATCATCGCAGAGGCGCGCAACTGGATCGGCACACCTTTCCATCACCAGGGCCGCGTTCGTGGCGTGGGCGTGGATTGCGCCGGCCTGGTGATCCGGGTCGCGCAAGAGGTCGGGCTGCCGATGCGCGAGGAAACCGGCTACTCGCCGATCCCGGACGGGGTTGGCATCATGCGCTCGTGCGATGAGCAGATGACCCGCATCGACGGCTACACGCTGGGCGATGTCGTGCTGTTCTCGTTCGGGCCGCACCCGCAGCACCTGGGCATCGTCGGGGACTATCCCGGCGGCGGGCTGTCGCTGATTCACGCCTACGCGCCGGTCGGCCGGGTAATCGAAACCGGCTTCGATGCGATCTGGCAGCGGCGCACGGTACAGGCTTATCGCTATCCGGGGGTCGAGTAGATGGCATCGCTCGTACTCGGCGCGGTCGGCTTCGTTGTCGGTGGCGCGATCGGTGGCCCGTGGGGCGCGCGCATCGGCTATGCGGTCGGCTCGGCCGTCGGCTCCCGGCTCGACCAGCCGAAAACCAACGTATCCGGCCCGCGACTCAACGACCGCCGCGTCCAGGCATCGACGTGGGGCGAGCGAATCCCGATCGTGTACGGCAGCTACCGGCTGGCCGGCAACCTCATCTGGACCGCAGGCATCCGCGAGGTCGTCAGCCGCACCCGCAACCGGGGCAAGGGCGGCGGCGGCCAGACGACGACGACCTACACCTATTTCAGCAACTTCGCGGTCGCGATCTGCGAAGGCCCGATCATCGGCGTCAAGCGGATCTGGGCCAACGGCAAGCTCTACTACAACGCAGGCGACAACGTCGACCCGGCAACGCTGATCGAGAGCCAGCAGCGATCGGGCCTGTTCACGCTCTACACCGGAACAGAGACGCAGACGCCGTCATCGGTCATCGAGGCAGAAAAGGGCGTAGGCAACGTGCCGGCGCACCGGGGGCTGGCCTATATCGTGTTCGAGAATCTGCCGCTGGCCGACTACGGCAACGCGCTGCCGAACTTCGAGTTCGAGGTCGTGACTGCAGGCAGCATTAGTGCGAGCACCTGGGAGGCTTCGACACTTTCGCCGTTTACCGGATCTGATGGAGCCGAAAACCTCGGCAGCGACGGCTCGCGGCTAATCACTCACGTTAGACGTGACGGCCTTGCGCGAATGTATTACAGCGACGATCGCGGGCTAACTTGGGCGCAACCAAGCCCGGCACTCAGGGCGACCGGGCGTCCGTTTTTTGGCAACGGCGTGTGGATTTTTCCAAGAGATCCCGCAAATGGCAACGTGCTCAGATCTGTGGACGGTGGCCTCGCATGGACGAGCGCAAGCGCACCCGGCGACTGGTACTTTGGAGCCTACGGAAACGGTGTTTATGTGCTTGCCGACGACGGATTCGGCAGCAATTCTGTGACCCGATCGATCAACAGTGGAGTTACCTGGACATCCCAAAGCGTGCCGAGCCGAACCCGTTCCGACATCGTTTTCGCTGGTGATCGGTTCGTTCTTTTCAGTACCGGCATTGAAATCGGACTGTCGACAAATGGCATCACGTGGTCGGAAGTCACGACGACAACGGGCATAAAGAAAGCTGCCTACGGAAACGATGTCGTCGTGGCGATTATCTGCCCGAGCCTATCTGCGTCACCGACGTCATCCTATGTCTACTCTCTCGACAACGGGCAGACGTGGAACGCTGGAACGATGCCGGTGTCGTCTTACTGGCAGAGCATCGCTTTTGGCGGCGATCGTTTTCTTGCCGTCAGCCGCACTGGAAACGGCGGCGGCTTCAATAAGGCTTTTTATTCATTCGATGGCATCAGCTGGACGGAAACCACGACAACGACGTCTGTGTTTGGCTCTCTCATGGCCTATGCGTTCCCGTATTTCGTAAACCTCGACAACAACTCATCCCCGACGCTTCGGCGCTGGGCCAACTATTCAGTGCTGACCGCGAACACAGTGCCCGTTTCGAGCATCGTCGCCGACCAGTTCGCGCGCTCGGGCCTGACGAGCGGCCAGTACAACACGGCAGGCGTCACCGACTCGGTGACCGGTTATCTCGTCTCGCGCGTGGCCTCGGCCCGCGACAACGTGGCACCGCTGCAGCGCGCGTTCTTCTTCGATGTCATCGAGTCGGGGGCCGAGCTCAAGCTGGTGAAGCGCGGCGGGGCGGTGGCGGTGACGATTCCCGATGCTGACCTGGGCGCTCATCCGTTCGGGGCAGAGTCGCCGGCATCGGTCGCGATCCAGCGCGCGCAAGAGGTCGAGCTGCCGAGTCGCGTCACAGTCCAGTATGCCAACGCAGGCGGGGACTACCTGCCGGCCGTCGAGGCTTCCCGGCGCATCGTCGGCAACTCGCGTCAGGAGGACGTGATCGAGCTGCCGATCGCCATCTCGCCGGACCAGGCCGCGAAGATCGCCGACGTGTCGATGTACAACGCCTATATCGCGCGCACGACCTACACGTTCTCGACCACGGTGAAGTATGCGAAGTACGAGCCCGGCGACGTGCTGACTCTGCCGCTGGAGTTCGGCACCGCACGCGCTCGGGTTGTGCGGAAAGAGGAGTCGGGGCCGCAGATCAACTGGGAGGCGATCGGAGACGACGCGCTGGTCTACGCATCGGACGCGACCGGGGGCACGCAGCAGGCATCCCAAACGCAGATCATCCTGCCCTCGCTCACCGAGATCACCGCGCTCGACATCCCGATCGTGCGCGACCAGGACGACGACGCGAGCCTGTACCTTGTGCTGACGGCTACGACCAACAACGACACCTGGCGCGGCGCGGAACTGTTCGTGTCGCCGGACGACACCGAGTTCGAGCAGATCGGCCAGGCGTTCCAGCCCGCGGCTGTCGGGCAATGCTCGACGACGCTGGGCACATTTACCGGCGGCAACATCAACGACGAGGGCAACAGCATCACCGTCGTACTGACCTCTGGCACGCTGGATACCGTGACGTTCTCGCAGTTCCTCAACGGTGCGATGGCGTGCCTGATCGGCAACGAGATCGTATTCGCTCGCGTGGCGACCCTGATCAGCGCGAACACCTACACGCTGTCGGGCCTGCTGCGGGGGCGCTTCGGGACCGAGCAGCACATCGGCACGCATGCGGCGGGCGAGCGGTTCGTGCGCCTGTCGATGGCCGGCACGGTTCGACCGCCGCTCGAGCAATCCGATATCGGTGTCGGCTACTTCTACCGCGCGGTATCGGTCGGGCGCAGGT
Organism: uncultured bacterium; assembly: GCA_903873475.1. Taxonomy (GTDB): domain Bacteria; phylum Pseudomonadota; class Gammaproteobacteria; order Burkholderiales; family CAIKXV01; genus CAIKXV01. Next base: position 2,671 of record CAIQON010000037.1, on the reverse strand, counting down.
TCGACTCTGTCGCCAGCGACGTGATCGCATCGACTGCAGTGGGGCTTCGGCCGCTGTCTGGCGTCAACGTGCGAGGCGGCCGGCAGCCCAACGACAACTATCGCGTCTCGTGGGATCGGCGCACCCGGATCGATGGCGGCTGGCGATCGGGCGTCGATGTGCCGGTGGGCGAAACCGCAGAGGCATACGAGGTCGATGTGCTCAACGGCGTCAATGTCGTGCGCACGTTCCAGGTGACGACGCCGTTCATCGAATACACCGCTGCGCAACAGACCACCGATTTCGGCAGTAATCAAGCGTCGATCTCGATCGTCATCTACCAAATGTCCAGCGCGGTCGGCCGAGGCTTTCCGCGCGCCGCGACCCTGACCTAGAGGCCCACATGGCAGACCTGGCAACCAACGTCCCGCAGATGTCCCCGTCGCAGGCGAGCAAGGAGGCGACCTTAAACGCGCTGCTGGATGCAACCAGCCAGGGCCTGCTGTACGGGCGGAACTACATCACCACGACCGGCCTGACCTGGGGCTTTCTCGGCGGCATGATCTCGCTCGACGGCGCGCTCACCCGGATCGCGAACGGCACCGTCACGCTGACCAACGCGGCAACGAACTACGTCGAGGCGACGCGCGCGGGCGTCGTGAGTGTGAACACGAGCGGATTCACCGCGGGCGGAATACCGCTCTACCAGATCACGACTGTCGGTAGCGTGGTGACAAACTACCTCGACGTGCGGCTGCCGCCCACACATACCGGCCGGCTGCAGCTGGCGATGGGGGACGCCAACACGACGTTGACCGCCGCGCAGGCCCGCTGCCGGATCCTGCGGTTCACCGGTACGCTGACCGCGCAGCGAAACATCGTGCTGCCGCTCGCCGAGCAGGAGTGGATCGTCAACAACGCGACCACCGGCGGCTTCGGCCTGCAATTCATCGGCGCGACCGGTGCCGGGGTCGTTGTGGCAGCGGCTCGCCACGCGATCCTCTACAGCGACGCCACGAACATCGTCCGAGTCACGGCTGATCAAGCATGAGCGTCGGGGCGAACTTCAACGAGGGCGCGGCAGGGCTCGCGGCCACCTCGGGGCTCTCTGGCATGTGGCTATCCGGGGTCTCGCTGGCCTGGCTGGGCGTGCCGCTGCCCGTTCTGCTGCTCGGGTTCAGTGGCGCGATGTGCGCCCGGTCGTTCCTGCCTGGGCTTCCGCTGCCGCGCCTGCTCGTGTCGGTGGTCGTCGGCACGCTGGCTGCGGCTGCCGGCACACCGCTGGCTGCGCACTATCTCGGCATGCCCGCGTCGCTCCATCTCGGCCTGGCGTTCTTCCTGGGCCTGTTTGCCGAGCTGGCGATCAGCTGGGCATTCCAGCGGCTGCCGGACATTGCTGATCGTCGACTCGGGGGGCGCGACTGATGGACGTCGTCCAGATCGTGGTGGGGCTCGCGGTGGGGTGGCGCGCCCTGATGGTCGTCAACGACATGCTGCCGGGCACGCCGCACTGCATGCGCGTGCTTCATGTCGCCCTGGGCACGATGGGCGCATGGATCGCCCTGGCCCCGTTCTTTCCGGACCAGCCGGGCGACACGCCGAAGCTCGTCGCGCTGGCGATCTACCTGATGATCGAACTGCTCAACCGCCGGGGAATCACTGCATGAACCTGTCGCCGAATTTCACTCTGCGCGAGTTGACCGACAGCGCGACCGCGATCGCGGGCGGCTGGGAAAACGTTCCGCCCCCGGAAGTCATGCCCGCCCTGCGTACCACCGCAGCCGGCCTTGAGGCCGTGCGCAGCCTGTTGTCGGGCATCGTCGGGCACGACGTGCCGGTGATCGTCACGAGTGGCTACCGGTCGCCCCGGCTCAATCGCGCGATCGGCAGCCGGGACACCAGTCAGCATGTGCTGGGCGAGGCGGCAGACTTCCGCGCGCCCCAGTTCGGGACGCCGGCGCAGATCGTCGCGACGATCGCGCGCTCGTCGATCGCATTCGACCAGGTGATCAGCGAGTCGACCCGATCCGGCGCGCAGTGGGTGCACATCTCGTTCGGCTCGCGCAACCGCCGTGCAGTGCTGGAGATCGACGACGCCGGCACGCGGGTGTTTGCCGGATGATCGCGGCCTGGCTGGCGGCGAATCCGGCGCGGGCGATCACGCTGGCGTTCGTGCTCGCCCTGCTGGCCGGGCTCGGCGTGAGCCGCGTGCAGCTCGCCCACGCTCGCGCCGGGCTGTCGGCCGCGGTCGCCGAGCGCGACCAGGCGCAGGCTGCGGCGCTTGCCTGCTCGGCCGGGGTCGCGGAAATGGAGCGGGCGGCCGCGCAGGCTGCCCAGAACGCACGCAGGGCCGTCGAAGCAGCCCGGGCGGCCTCGGCTGCGCGACAGCCGCAGATCGTGGCGCTGGCAGCGGCTGAGCAGGCCGGCGGGTCGCTGACGTGCGCGGATGCGATCGAAACCGTCCGAGGGGGGCTGCAATGATGCGGAAGAAACTGTTACCGCTGGCCGTGCAGGCCGCCTGCGCGGTAATGGCTTCGGGCTGCGCCACGCAGCACGCCATCCGCGTGCCGGTACCGGTGCCGTGCGTCGTCGACCTGCCGGCGGCGCCGCAGATCTCGACCGACGCCGAGCTGCGCGCGATGTCGGACTACCGGCTCGTGCTCGCGATAGCTCGGGAGCGGCTGCAGCTGCT
>CAIQON010000036.1 GCA_903873475.1 uncultured bacterium | reverse complement strand
CCCGGGATCGGCACCGTCGCCGGCAGCGCGCGCAGCGACATCAGCGGCAGCGACGGATCGAGCTGGGTCAGGAACCAGAGCGCCACCAGCGCCAGCCCCGGCTCGGCGACCCGGCCCGGCAGGCACCAGCGGCGGCGCACGTCGCGCACATGTCCCCAGAGCGGCATGCGTCCGGTGCGCGCGGCGAGCAGCGCCCCGAGCAGGGTGCCAGCCGCGTTCAGCAGCAGGTCGACGCTGGACGCGACCCGGCCCGGAAGGTACATCTGCGCGGTCTCCAGCGCGAAGCTGAGGCCAGCCCCGGCCAGCGTCGCCAGCAGCACTGCGAACACCGGGCGCATCCAGCGCATGGCCCCAAGCGCCAGCAGCAGGCCCAGCGGCAGGTAGGCTGCACCGTTGATGAACAGGTCGAAACGCTGCCATCGGCGCGGCCACGGCTCATCGAGGAAGGCCAGCGGCGGCACGCCGGGCGTCGCCCAGCCGGTGAACGGCGACAGGCTCGCATAGACAAGGACCAGCAGGTAAGCTCCGGCGCAATACCACGCGAGCCGGCTTTCCCGCGCCTGAGCCAGCCGGAAATCCGTGACGACATGCGTAACGACTTCAGTATCCGGCCCCGCAGGATTCATCGATGAAATTCTATGACGTTTTCAATGGCGATGCGGACGGTCTGTGCGCGTTGCACCAGTTGCGCCTGGCCGAGCCACGCGAGGCGATCCTGGTCACCGGCACCAAGCGCGACATCGAACTGCTGGCGCGGGTGGATGCAGGGCGCGGCGACGAGATCACCGTGTTCGACATCTCGCTCGAGGTCAATCGCGAAGCGTTGATGCGCGTGCTCGATGCGGGCGCGCGGGTACGTTACTTCGACCACCATTTCGCCGGCACCATCCCGCAGCGGCCGGGCTTCCGGGCCCATATCGATGGCTCTGCCGACACCTGTACCAGCCTGATCGTCGACCGTTTCCTGAACGGCAAGTATCGCGCATGGGCGGTGGTCGCGGCATTCGGTGACAACCTGCGCGAAGCGGCGTCGAAGGCGGCCGAACCGCTCGAAATGAACGACATGCAGATGCACACGCTGCGCGTGCTCGGCGAATGCCTCAATTACAACGCGTACGGCGAATCGCTCGACGACCTGCACTACCAGCCCGACGAGTTGTACGAGACGCTGCGCCGCTACGAGAACCCGCTCGACTTCGTGGTCGCCGAACCGGTATTCGAGGTGCTGCGCACCGCGCTGTCCGACGACCTCACCCGCGCCGCCGAGCTGGAACCCGCGATGGTGCGCGAATCCCTGGCCGCGTTCATCCTGCCCGATGCCGCCTGGGCGCGCCGCATCTCCGGCTTCTTCAGCAACCAGCTCACCAATGCATTCCCGATGCGCGCGCATGCGGTGCTCACCGTACGCGCCGGCGGCTACCTGGTCAGCGTGCGCGCGCCGGCAAGCATCCCGGCCGGGGCCGACGCGTTGTGCCGGCAGTTCGAGACCGGTGGCGGGCGCTCGCGCGCCGCCGGCATCCAGCTGCTGCCGGAGTCGGACCTGCCGCGCTTCCTCGGCGCCTTCGAGAAGGCCTACCCGGCGCGCGGCTAGAACACCGACAGGTCGGTGCCACCGGCGGTTGCCGCGATATCGCGCCGCGGGCGCGGCGAGGTCCGTCTTCAGGCCTTGCCATCCGGCGGGAAGAAGCGGTTGGGCGCAAGGAAGAACGCCAGGACCAGCGCACCCTTCGGCGAGCGCGCGGCATGCCGGCTGCCGGCCGGCCGCCAGACGAAGTTGCCAGCGGTGCACTCGCCTTCGTCGTCCTCGATCGCGCCCTCGAGGATGTACGACTGCTCGATGCGCACGTGTTCATGGTCGCCGAGCACCGCGCCCGGTGCCCAGTGGAAAAGCGCGGTCAGCAGCCCGGTGGACGGCTCCTCCAGCAGCACCTTCATCCGGATCAGTGGCGAAGGCGTGTCGCGCCAGGGCAACGACTCGACGTCGACGAAACGCGATGCGAGCGCAGACAGCACGGCATGCGGGCTCGGCAGATCGGGGGGGGTGGTGCTCATGCAGGGGCTCCGGCTGTGAACGGACGAACGGGCGGGAACGGATCGGGTGCGGGTGCGGGTGCGGGTGCGGGTCCGCCCGCGGCTGGGGCCGCCGCTGCAGGCCGGGCGGGCCCGGGTGTATTGTGCGTCATGTCCGACCGAACGATCACCCCTGACCGATGACCGCCAGCACGATCCCGACCTGCATCCCGCACGATCCCGCCCCCCGCGCCCCGAAGGTGCCGTTCCCCGCCCATGCCTGCGACGCACATGCGCATGTGTGCGGTCCGGCGTCGCGCTACCCATACTGGCCTGAGCGCATCTACACCCCGCCCGATGCCCTGCCCGCGGAATACCGGCACATGCTCGACGCCCTGGGCTGCGAGCGTGCCGTGCTGGTGCAGCCGAGCGTGTACGACATCGACAACCGCGCGATGCTCGATGCGCTGGCAGCCGATCCGACGCGCCTGCGCGGCGTTGCGGTGGTGCCGTTCGACATACCCGTGGCCGAGATCGAGCGGCTCGACGCCGCCGGCGTGTGCGGCGTCCGTTGCAACATCGTCGACCTGAAGACCGGCAAGGGTCAGTTGCCGCTCGACGCCCTGACCGGCCTGGCGAAAAAGGTCAGGCCGTTCGGCTGGCATGTCGAGTTCCTGATGCACGTGAACGAGTTCCCCGACCTCGATCGCCAGCTGGCAGGCTTCCCGGTGCAGGTGGTGTTCGGCCACCTGGGCTACGTGCCCACCGGCAAGGGCATCGCAGACGCAGGTTTCCAGGCGCTGCTGCGCCTGCTGAAGGACGGCGCAGCATGGGCCAAGATGACCGGCCCGTATCGGCTGACCGGCACCGAGATGCCCTACCCGGACACCGACGATTTCGCCTTCGCGCTGGTCGATGCCGCGCCGCAGCGGCTGGTATGGGGCACCGACTGGCCACATGTGATCGTGAAGACGCGCATGCCCAACGACGGCGATATCGCCGACCTGCTCGGGCACTGGGTACCCGACGTGGCTGTGCGCAACCGCATCCTGGTGGACAACGCAGCGTTGCTTTACGGGTTCTGAACCGGCCCGACCCGCGCAGGCCGACAACGATGCAGCGTACGGCTGGGGCGGCCGGTCAGAATCCGCCCTGGCGGAACAGTGCTGCGGCGATGGCCGACAGCCAGCGGCGCCCCGGACTGTCCGGCCGGGCCTCGATGTGGACTGCAACCCGCCGCACCGCAACACGGCCTGATATCGGATCATCGCCCTCGATCAGGACCCGGTAGAGCGCATCGGCCGGTGGCAGTCCGCCGTTGGGTCCGGCCGGCAGCACCGGGACCGGACCGCCGTGGCCTTCGGCGAGCAGCCGATGCGGCAGTCGCTGGACGCGTGCACCATCGATCGCCGTCAGCCGTCCGGACAGCCGCTGCCCGCTGCCCGAGACGATCACCGTCACGGCAGCGCCAGCCTCGATGCGCGGCAGGTCGGCCTCGGCCACCAGCGCCTCGATCTGCCAGCCGCGCGCCTGTACCAGCCAGGCAATCGGCGTGGAGGCATCGACCCAGCTGCCCGGGGCGAGCAGCGGGTCGACGTCGCGGATGGCGCCGGCATGCTCGGCCACGATGCGCAGGCGGGCGAGCTCAGTGGCGCGCGCACCGGCCTCGGCACGCCAGCGCTGGCTCTGGCGATCGGCGATGACCTGGCGCGCGGCACCGTCCTGATCCAGGCCGACCGCGCCCCCAGCGGCGCGCCGGTAGCCCTCGGCCACCGCCAGCGCCCGCCGGCGCTCGTCGTCCTCGCGCGGCGCATTCAGCTCGGCGAGCACATCGCCAGGCTGCACCGCCTGGCCCTCGCTCACCGACAGGCGCTCCAGGCGGCCGGCGTAGGGGGCATACACCGCCTGCTCGCCCGCCGAACGCAGCACGCCCGGCGCCTGTACGCGGGTCGGCCAGGGCAGGAGCAGTACGATCAACGGCAGGGCGACGGTCAACGACAGCAGGAGGATGCGGGATCGGCGCACGGCTGCACGCTGCTGCCACCATGCACGCAGCTCGGTGGCGACCGGACGCCCGATGAACACCCAGAGCTCGATCGCGAACAGCAGGATACCCAGCGCCTTGAAGAACAGGTGGTAGACCAGCAGCGCGATGCCGACGAATACCACCAGTCGATAGAGCCAGGTGACCAGCGCGAAGGCCACCAGCAGCGTGCCGCGTCCCGGCGGCAGGCTCTCGGGAACCGGCGAATGCAGGCCCAGCACAACCTGCCGCAGCCAGCGCCGGGCATAGGCGGCGGCGCGCTCGTGCAGGGCCGGAAAATCGAGCCAGTCGCACAGGATGAAATAGCCGTCGAAACGCATGAACGGGCTGGCGTTGACCAGCAGTGTCCAGGCCCAGGAAGTGGTCGCCAGCAGGAACAGCGCGTGACGCAACGGTCCGTCGGGAAGCAGGCACCAGGCCAGCGTCGCCCATGCCGCCAGCGCCAGTTCGGCGACGATGCCGGCGCTGGCGATCGCCATGCGGTGGCGCGCCTGGATCAGCTTCCAGCCTTCCCCGGTGTCGGTATAGGCCATCGGCCAGAGCACCACCAGTGCGATACCCATGTGGCCCACGCGCACCCCGTACCGCGTCGCGGTGAGCGCATGCGCCAGCTCATGGACCAGCTTGGAGAAGGCGAGCGCAACGAGCAGCGTGGCTCCGCCCTGCCAGCTCAGCAGGGCCCCCGCGCCCGCGCGGACCTCGTCCCACTGGCGCGCGGCGAGCAGCAGGCCGGACACGGCAACCAGCACGCTGAGCACGAGGAAGCCGCGGGTCCAGAGCATGTCCAGACGGGGCGCGAGCCACGCCAGCATACGGGCCGGGCGCACCAGCGGCACCCGCACGAACAGGTAGTGCTGCAGCCACCAGCGCCAGCCGAAGCGCGGTGCCAGCGCCCGTGCCGGCAGCTCGCGCAGCAACTGCTGCGCGCGCAGGAACGCCGCGAAGGCCTCGACATCGGCCGGCTCGGCCTGTAGCGCCGTATCGGCGCGGATCTGCGCCGCGATCCGTGCCGCATCCCCCAGATGCCAGCGCACCAGCATCTCGAACTCCAGCCAGCCGATGCGACAGTAGCGGTTGGCCACCGGGTCGGCCACATGCCAGGCTGGCGAACCGTCGGGATTATCGCCGGCACGGTGCAGTCGCAGTTCCTCGCGCAGTTCAGGCCAGGGCGCGGGCGCCGCCTGCGCTGCGGGCAGCACCCGTCCCGGCGCGGAGACGGATGTACTCAGCATCCGCACCACTCGCGCAGCGCCGCCAGCGGCCGACGCAGCAGCAGGTAGCCGAGCACGGTCCACTCTCCGGCGATGCGTACCGTGCCGCGCAACCCCACCCGTGCAGCCTCGCCACCGGCCTGCAGGCGCCCGCGCACCCGGTAGCCGGCGATGCCCTCCGGCGAGTCGGCCACCTGATAGGACGCGTAGTCGAGGCTGCCCGACAGGGGCTGCAGCGGCGCCACCCGCAGGAACAGGGTCATCGGCGCGCCCGGCGCCAGGTTGATCGCGTCGGCTACCGGCACCCAGGCCTGGATGCCCGGCTGACCCGGATCGCTCAGCAGCCCGATGCGCTCGCCCGTCTGCACCGGCTTTCCGGCCCAGTCATCGGGGTGGGAATAGACGAACACGCCATCGGCGGGTGCCAGCACCTGCAGGCGCGCGAGTTCCGCGGCCAGGCCCGCGATCTCGGCTTCCCGCTCGCGTACACGCGCCTCGGCCTGCCCGACTTCAGCGCGCGCCTCCTGCCGGTCGAAGGCGCGCTGCGAGGACTGCAGGAACTCGGCCCGGCTGGTCGCCATCGACGCCCGCGCCACCGACAGCCGGCTGCGCAGGCTGGTATCGTCGAATTCGGCGAGTACATCGCCCTTGCGCACCGGGGTATTCGGCGGCACCCGCATCGCGCGGATCACGCCAGTCTGCGGCGCGGCGATGACCTGGCTCGCGAGCGAAATCACCTCCGCCGGCGCGAGCGAGTACTCGCGTACGGGCACCGCCAGCAACAGCAGTGCGGCCAGTGCGCCGATCTGGACGCGACGCGAACCCGCAACCTTGCGCCAGCGCTCGGCGAGCCGCGGCCGGCGCGAGGCCAGCGCCCACCACGCATGCCCGGCCACGCCGACGGCGGCGGCCAGCCACCAGGCTGGACTGCCGTCGTCCAGTGCCTGCGGCCAGGGCGATTCGCGCGCCAGCACCAGCACGGCGCGCACGACGGCGTCCGGTCCGCGCAGTGGCAGCAGCAGCGCATGCGGCGGCAGCCACTCCGACCAGCCATCGGCCAGCCGCGCTGGCAGGCTGTCCGCGCTGGCGGCGAGCATGGCGGCCTCGGGCGGCAGCGCGCCCAGCGCCGGCCGCAGCGCATCGACCACCTCTGCGATCCACAGCGCGAACGGCGTGTCCGCGTCCACCGCCACCAGGCCCGAGTGCGCCATCAGCGTGCCGCGTCCGGCCGCGTCGCAGGCCACGATGGCCGCCTGCCGGTACTCGACCAGCGCGCGCAACTCGTTGCACAGGACGAAGCTCAGCGCCGGCAGGTCGCGCGCCTCCTGCATCCGCGCGGTGAGCCGCAGGTGCACGGCCGCACCCTGGTCGAGGCCCGGCATCCGGGAGCTAGCGCCGCGGTACGACGACCCGGCCGCTCATGCCGGGCAGCAGGTCGGCGTCACCGCCTTCGAAGGTCATCTCGAGTTCTATGGTCTGGCTGACCGCATCGACCCGCCCTGCCACGCGCGCCACGCGCATCGCGTGACGGCGCCCGGTCTCGTCGATCACGGCGTCGAGCCGCTCGCCCGGCTTGAGCCAGGCCAGCCACCGGGAGGGGGCGTTCACCCTGGCCCTGACCGCACCGCTGCCCACCACATCGATGATCGGCGCACCAGCCGTGACGCTCTGGCCCGGCCGCACATGGATGCGGGCTACGCGTCCGTCGAACGGCGCGCGCACCACGCACTGCGCGAGCTGCGCCTCCACCACCCGCGCCTGCGCCTGCGCCCGATCGACCGCCGCGGCGGCGAGCGCCACCTCGATCTCGGCAGCCGACTGCAGCCCCTGCAGGCGAAGCTTGGCCTCGTGCTGCAGGCGCGCGGCACTCGCCTCGGCAGCGGCTGCCTCACGGCGCGCTTCGACCTCTGCGCATTCGAACCGCACCAGCGGACGACCGGCGGCTACCGTGTCGCCCAGGCGCACCTCCACCGCAGACACCCGGGCCGCGGCTGGTGCCGACATCGCGCTCTCCTGGTCGGCGACCACCAGCAGGCGTACTTCGATATCCGTCCCACGCAACCGGCCCGCTGCATCCCCCGGCGCGATCGATCCCTGCCCCTGCGCCAGCGACGGCGCCGGCACACCGTACCCGAGCGCCACTGCCACCACGGCACACAGCGTGCCCGCCCGCCATGTGGATGGCATCCGCCCCGGGACATGGCCCGGCGCGTGGTCGGTGCTCATCGGCCCGGGCCGCGCGCGCCCAGCACCTCGCGCAGCCGCGCCATCACCGACAGTACTGCGGCCTCGGCGAAGGCCGACAACGTCTTCGCATCGGAGGTCGCCGACAGCACGCTGGTGTAGTCGGAGCCGAACACCGGCTTGCCCGCCGCATCGGCGACATCGATCCGCCAGGCTGCGCGGCCGCCACCGGCCGGCGGCGGCGTGAACGCAAGCGACAGCCGGAACGCATCGTCGGCCGTACGCACGCCGACCTGGCTGCGCGCGAGCACGCGTTCGACCGACTCGCGCACGGTGCCTTCATCGCCCTGCCCGCCCAGGCCCGCGATCGCCACGCGCACCGGACGCGGCGCGGCTACCTCGGCCACCCCGATGCGAAACGCCTCTCGCTCGCCAGCGGTGAGCGACGTCTCGATCGCACGCTGCAGGTCGGGCAGTTCGGCCGAGCGGACTTCGCCGGGCAGCATGTCGATGCCGAGCGAGTTCATCACCCGCCCGAACGCCGACTGGGCGGCAGCGTAGGCAGTCGCCTGCTGGTAGCGCGAGACCAGTGCGCGGCTCTCGGTGCGCAGGGCCTCGAGCTCGCTCTCCAGACGGCTCGCCGCGCTGGCGCGAGAGATCGCCGAAAGGCGCTGATCGACCTGGGTGGACTCCCGGGCAAGATCATGGTCGAGCGTGGTCAGGCGATAGCGCTCGACTGCCACCCGCACCTGGGTGATCACCGCCATCGACAGCGCCATGCGGCGGGCACTGTCGGTCTGCGCGCGCGCCTCGTTGGCGCGGCGCATCGTCGGCAGGCCGGTCAGCCGCATGAGGTTGATCGACACGCTGGCTCCGGCATCGGCCCAGTTGTTGTTGTAGAGGTACGTATTGGAGTTGTAGCTCGCGCCGGCAAAGACGTTCAGGTTGGGAAACAGCGAAGCCAGCTGCCGGCGCGCCTCGCTCTGGGTGATGCGCGCCCGGTAGTCTTCCTCGAGCAGTTCCGGCCGGCGGGTGAGCGCCATGCGCTCCAGTTCGGGCATGTCGACCGGCACGGCCAGCAGCGGCGGCTCGGCGACATCGGCGATGCGCACCTCGGTGCCCGGGCGCACGTTCATCAGTGCCGCCAGTTCGCGGCGGGCGAACTCCATCTCCTGGCGGCGCAGGTTCACCAAAGTCATCGCGTCTAGCAGGGCACGCTGATAGGCCAGCGCCTGCGCGGGCGGCAGCACGCCCGCACGCTCGGCATCGCGCGAGCGCTCGATCGCCGACCGGATCGAGACCAGCAGGGTATCTGCCTCGCCAGACAGGCGCTGCGCTGCGGCCGCCCGCCAGTAGGCACTGCGTACGTCCTGCACGATGTTCTGAAGGATCTTGCGCCGGCGCTCCTCGGCAATGCTCACCTCGTCAGCGGCCTGCTTGGCGCGGTAGTAGCTGATGCCGAAATCGAGCACGTTCCATGACAGTTCCGCCCGTGCGGTGCTGAAGGAACGTTCTTCGGAAGTCGACGGACGCAGGCTCACCAGCCGGTCCTCGATGCCGATGCTGGTGCCACCGGAATCGTTGCTGCGCGAACGATAGCCGGCATCGGCGACCACCTTGGGCAGCAGGTCCAGGCGAGACACGTCGAGCAGCCCCTGCGACAACGCGATCTCCATCAGCTTGAGGCGGTAGTCGAGGTTGTACTTGAGCGCCCGCGCCAGCGCGCCCGAGAAGGTGAGCGGCTCGGTGAGCACTTCCTGGTCGGCGTACATCGCGTCGCGGTCGCGGCGCACCCGCTCTTCGATCTGCTCGGCCGTCAGGCGCTCGGGAACGATCGAGCAGCCGGCCAAGGCCAGGATCACCGCAGCGGCCAGGGCCCAGCGGGTGGAGCGCGCGAATCGGCGGGTCGGATCACTCATCATGTGCTGAAGTACCTCATGTCGTTCAACCGGCGCGTGCGAGGGTACGCGCCTCTTCGGTTGCCGCGGTCGTCGCCGCCGCCGGCGCGTGTACCACGCGCGGCAGCATCGGCGACGACTGCCCTTCGCGCACCAGCGCGCGATCCAGCGCCACCTGGCGCAACTGCTGGGTGAAGCCCGTCCACGGCGCCAGCGGCACGGCGCGCGCTGCACCGGTACCGGTACCGGTACCGTCCTGCGCCAGGGCGGGCGCGCCCGTGCCCTCCCCGGGCTGCGGTGGCCGCTCGGCCACCGGCGGCGCCGCGTCCTGTGCAGCGAGGACGGCCGCCGCCGCACCGGCGGCGACGACCTCGCGCGTGCCGAACGGAGAGAACGGGTCGAACAGGGTCTGGTTGCCGACCACGTAGACGTTGCCCAGGGACCCGGGACGCTCCTGGCCATCGGCCAGCAGTTGCCGCGAGTAGCGCACGCCATCGCGCGACACATGCTCGGTCGGATCCATCGAGTCGGGGATAGACAGGCTTTCGCTGTGGATCTCACTGCCCGGAGGCAAGGCCAGGCCCTGGATCAGGCGACCATGCTCGAGCGTTCCGGCCGCGGTCTCGCGCACCGCATTCTGCACATGCAGGGAAGGCTCCATCGGCGCGTTGACCGACCGGCGCATGTCGAACGGACGGAACGGATCGCGCCGCTCACCCTCCACCGGGCGGTCCGCGCCCGACGCCGACAACGGCACCGCGTCCCCGCGCAGGGTGATGCTCAGGGTGGTGGTGCTGGTGTCGCCGTCGGCATCGGTGATGGTGTAGTCGAAGACGTCGACCAGTGTACGGCCCGGACCCAGCACGGCGACCGCCGGGTTGGCCGCATCGGCGCGGTACACGTAGGCACCAGAGGCTGCCATTTGAAGCTGTCCGTAACGCCCGCTCAGCGCCGTGCCCGGTGTCCCGGAAAGGCCTCCGGCCGACAGTGCGGTCACCGGTGCGGCGACCGTGTCCGCGCCGATGCGATCGCTGGCGTCACCGGCCGCGCCTGCGACCACCACGTTGCCCGCCGTCTGCAGGGCAGCAGCAGTGGTACCAGCCACCACCGCGGCGGTATCGGCACGGGCTTCTGGCAGGTCATCGATGATCGCCACGCCCAGCGCGCCCACGCCGCTCGCCGCGGCGCTGGAGGCATCGGTGGCCTGGAGCGCGAGCGTATCGAGGCTCTCGGTGGCACCCGGTTGCAACTGTGCGGCATCCAGGGTGTAGCTGAACAGCACCCGTGCCGAGGTGGGCGCGGCGTCGGCACCCGACACCACGACGAAGCCGGTCACGCGCAGCGAACCGGCAGCGGTGACGATCGCAGCCGAGGGCGACAGCACCGAGTAGCTCGCGAGCTGCGCGACCGTGAAGACCGTGCCACCGATGCCCACGGTGGCCAGGCCATCCGGCGCCGATGCCGCAAGCTCGCCGCTTGCGGTACGCGACTGACCGGGCGGCCCGTCGAGGGTGAGCCCGGATTCGTAGACCGTCGCCTGGCCGGCCACCGCACCGTTGCCATCGACAGCGCTGATCGAGGGACCACCATCGGTGACCCCGGTGATGGTGATCGCAAGGACTGCAGCATCCTGCGCCCCGACCGGGTCGGAGATCGTGTAGTTGAACGACTCGACCAGCGACTGGCCATTGGCGAGCGCATTGACCACGGGATGCGCGCGATCGAGGGTATAGGTATAGCTACCCCCCGCCGCGATGGACAACGTGCCGTACAGGCCTGCCAGCGCCGCGCCGCCGACGGCGCCTGCGGCGCCAGCACCCTCGACTGCACCGGCCCGGATGCCGCTGACGAACAGCTCCGCGTTCAGATGGTCTGGGTCGGTATCCAGCGTGCCGCCGACGCCGGTCTTCACGTTGCCCGACACCGAGACCGTGTCTTCGGTCAACGTCGAGGTATCGTCGGTCGCCACCGGCGGGTCGTTGACCGTGACCACCGTGATCACACCGGCCAGGACATTCGAGTTCAGCGTCGGATCGCCACCGCCATTGCCGCCGGCATTGGCCGCGCCGTTGACGTTGTTGCCATCGTTGAGCACGACCGTATAGGCGCGGTCGAAGTCGTCGATCCCGAGCAGATGGCCCACCGGGTCGTTGCTGGTGTTCTCGAAACGCAGCGCGTTCAGGATAGTGCCGATCGTCGCCGGCGTCGCTGCCGTGTTCAGCTGCAAGACGAGCGAGGCACCACTGCCGCCGCTGGTGCCGACCACCCCGGCGGGGCTGCCCGCGAGGCTCAGCACATCGCCCGCGCGCCAGGTGTCCAGCGTGACCGTGATGCGCCCGCCGCCGAAGGTCACCAAGCCCGGCAGATCGATGTCGCTGCCCGCGCCGCCGGAGAGCAGCGCGACCGGCGCGCTGCCCTCGGTGAAAGTGGCGTTGACAGTGCCCGAGAGCACCGGCGCGTCGTTGCGCGGGTCGACGCTGGTGGCGAGCGCCACCGGCAGCGACCAGGTGCCCGTCGGGCCCACGCTGCCGGAGAGATTCACGCCCGTGGCGACGGCCTGCACGCTGTCGGCCAGCCTGAGCGTGAGCGCGCCCGGCGTGCCGTTGTAGTCTGCCGCCGGCAGGAAGCGCAGGCTGGCGGTGGTGGGCAGCACTACCGCAGAGGCGTCGCTCACCGCGGCCACGTCCAGCCAGACACCGCCGCCCGTGCTGTACTGCCAGCGGCCCTCGGCGGCCGCCGAGGCATTGCCGACGATCGCGTAGCCGCCCACCGCGGTGGCGGTGTTGCCACCGCCCGCGATGCTGGTGCGATTGTCGATGGCGTCACCGTAGTCGAAGCCGAGCGCGCCCAGCGCTGCACCGGTCGGGTTCGTGTTGTCCTCGAAGGTCGCCGTCAGCGCAGTGCTCGCGGCTGTCGGGCGGTCGTTGATCGGGGACACGGTGGTGGTCAGCGTGACCGCGTTAGAGCTGTCCGAATAACGGGTGATGCCTCCGGAGAGCGCGCCGGAGACATTCACCGTCGAACCTGTCACGAGCGCCGGGCCGCTGGCATCCACCAGCCGTGCGGTCAGCGCGCCGGGCGTGCCGTGGAAGTCCGCCGCCGGTACGAAGCGCAGACGATCGCCGGGCTGGAGTTGCAGCGCCGAGGTCTCGCTGACCACAGGCAGCGCCGCCCAGTTGCTGCCGTCGCCGGAGTACTGCCATGCGCCCTGGGTGCCGATCGCCGCGTTGCCGGTGATGGCAATGCCGGCGAACGCATCGGCCAAGCTGCCGCCGGTCACGGCGCGGTCGATCTGGTCGAAGGCGTCCGAGAAGGCTGACCCGAACAGGGCCGACACCGTGTCGCCGGGCGGAGTGGCCCCTGCGCCGCCCGGGGAATCCTCGTCGACGGCGGACAGCGTGATCGAAGCGATCAGCCGCACCGGCGCATCGTTGACCGGGGTGACCGTCACCGTGAAGGTACGCGTCGTGACCAGCGCTGCACTGGCGCCATCCGCGTAATCGAAGTCGCCGGGGTTCGCGGTCGGGACATTGGTATCGCTGGGAATGCCCGCCGGCCGCGTGCCGGTGTTGCCCGAATCGTTGTACACCACGGTGACGGTGAACCCGCCGTTCCAGTCCACGGCCCGCGCATCGCCGACAGGATCAGGGAAGGCCACGGTGAGCTCCTGCAGGCGGGCATTGAGCTGTGCCTCGGTGCCGGTGAGCGTGAGCTGACGCGTGCCAGTGCCCCCCACGCCGCCACCGCTGCCACCCACGGCGCTGAACACCAGCCCCGACCCGTCAGGCAGCGTGACCGTCGCTGTGAGGTTGGCCGCACCGTTGTCGTCCGGATCGGCGATCGTGATGCCGACATTGCCCGCACCGAGCACGAGCGTGGCTGACGCTTCGGAGACGACGACGTTGTTCGCGCTGATCGAACCCGGGTCGTTGATCGAGGACACAAACACCGACCGCGTGGCACGCACCACGTTGTAGACGTTGTAGGTTGAGACCGAGGTCGTGTAAGCGTCGAAGGTGTCGGTGAGCGGCACGATCGGGAGCCCGGAGAACTGGTTGGTTGCGCCGCCGTCCGCGCCGCCGACGAGCAAGCCCGCGACATCGCGCAGCCGGTCATCGGCCACGACCTCGATCGAATAGGCCTGGTCGACGTTGGAGTTGCCAAGGTTGCCGAAGGTCACCCGCAGGCCGGCCAGCCAGGCATTCACCTGGGTGAGCGTGCCGCGCACGGCGACTGGCGTACCGGAGCCGCCGAGCGTGGCATCGACCGTGGCGCCATGACCGACGGCGGTGGTGTCGAGCGTGATGCCCAGACCTGAACCGCCGCTGGCGTAGGCCGAGGCCTCCAGAGGCGTGCCGCTCGGCAGCAGCAGACGCACCAGCACCTTTACCGTACCGTCGGTCTCGCCGACCGCGTACCCATCGTCAGCATCCACGTCGACCACCGTCACGCCGGTGAGGATGATCGGCGTCGTGCCCGACACGACCAGCGCCGCGCCGGGCATGACCGCGCTCGGCGCGTCGTTGACCGCCGTGATCGTCACTGCGGTCGCGACATCCGCAGGGTTGTTGGCAACACTGCCGGCACCCACGTCGCCGCCGATGCCGGAGGTGGAGTCGGAGAAGGTGCCGGACACCGTGACATCACCGGAAACCGCATCATTGAGGTCGTGGTTGACGTTGAGCGCCGTCGTGTAGAACAGCCCGCCAGCGGCATCGTCCGCGGCGTTGGCAAAATTACGGCCGTTGAGCAGCGCCTGGATATCGGCGGCGCGGCCGGTCAGCGTGATCTGGCGGGTATTGTCGCCGCTGATCGTGACGGCCTGACCGCCCGAGGGCGTGAGACTGGTGCTGGCCCCAGCCGCGCCGATATCCAGCGTGCCGCCTTTGTCCACCGGCACCGAGAGGGTCACCACCACCGGCGTGCCGAAGGCCGCCGACTCGGGATCGCTCACGGTGAAGGCGCCGGTCACGCGGGCGCGCACATCCTCGTCGACCGTCGGGGCAGCCGGCGCAGTGAAGGTAGCCGGATCGTTGGTGTGCGACGCGCGCAGATCGACGGTGCGCGCCGTGATGTTCGGGTCATCTACGGGCACGGCATCGGTACTTGCCCAGTTGAATACGGTGCCCGGCACCGCCGTGGATGGCGAGCCCGCCGGCCGGCCCTGGTTGCGTTCGCCGCCATTGGCATCGCTGCCGCTGGTGTCCAGCGCGCCCGTACCATCGCGCAGCCGGTCATCGACGATCACCTGCAGTCGGTAGACCAGGTCGCAGTCGTTGACGAACGTGATGGTGAGGCCCGCCAGCGCGGCATTGACCTGATCGCGACTGCCCTGGAACTGTACGATGTCGTTGGGGCCGGTTCGGGTGGCGGCCCAGCGCCCGCTCGTATCGGCCGGGGTAGCGATCGCGATGCTCACGCTGCCGCCAGCAAAACCGGTCGTGTAGTCCGTGATCGGCGTGCCGCTCGCGTCGAGCAGGCGCAGCGTGACCTGCACGAAGTCCACCTCGGCCGGACCGATGCCGGCGGTGAGATCGATGTCGCTCACCACGAAGCCCGTCACCGGGTTGTTGGCCGGGATCGTGCTGTCGATGTTTATCGGCCCCGACGGCCCGGCGATGGCCGGCGCATCGTTGTTGCCGCTGATCGCGAAATTGAAGCGCCCCGGGGTGGTCGCCGTACCTTGGGCAAAGGCCGTGGTCTCGTTCGTCTGCCAGTCGCCATCGCTCACGACATATTCGAAGAAGTCAGCATCGGTCTCCGAGCCGTTGTGCACGTACTGGATGCGGCCGGCATCAAGGTCGGCCTGTGTGAACGCCGACCCCGCACCCAGCACTTGTCCGTTGAGCCGGATCGTGCCGTTCTGGGACGCCGTCGTGATGCGGTACTGGCGCTGGTCGGTGGCGTTGTCGCTATCGGCGTAAGACAGGTATGCGCCGCTGTCAGGGGCCACCGGCGCACCGCTCCCGGTGACACCGGGCAATCCGCCCGTGTAAGACGCTGCACCCTGGATGACGATCGACTCGCCCTCGCCCAGCACGCCCTCGCGCTTGCCGGCGAAAGTCGGCGCATCGTTGACCGGCAGCACGGTGATGTTCACGGTAACCGGCGCGCCGGCGCTGGGCTGGTTGGTCGGGTTGCCAGCCGGCAGCCCCGCGCCCGTGACCCCCTGGTCGTCGAGTGGCCGCAGCACGAAACTGTCGGTGTAGCGCTCAGTGCCCAAGTGACGGTAGACAAGCAGGCCACCGTTCACCTGGGCCGCGGTCAGCAGGTCGCCGACCGCCACTGCCGATCCGTTCAGGCGCAGTTCGCCGGTCAGTGCATCGGGCAGGCTCACCACCTCGAACGTCAGGACGTTGTCCTGCGCGTACCCGCTGGTTCGATCGGTCGGCGTCGCGTTGTCGCCGTCGCGCAGCGACAGCACGCCGCCGTCGATCGCCACCGAATCGCCCTCGAGGACGCGGACAGCGCCTGCGCCGATCGAGGGCGTGTCGTTCTGCGGCTTGACGTCGATCGAGAAGGTGGCCGCACCCACCGTGGTGTCGCCGTCGGACACCGTGAAGGTGAAACCGTCGGTGAACAGTTCGCCACCGTCGTGCCGGTATTGCACCCGTCCCAGATCGACATCGGCCTGAGTGAACGCGCCCGACAGCACGAGCGGCACGCTGTTCAACAGAAGCTGTCCGCGCTGCGGCAGGCTGCCGACCCGGTAGACCCGCTCCTCGGGTATGTTGTCCGAATCGCTCACCGAGAGCTGCGTGGTGGTCAGGCTGATCGTCTGCCCCTCGGCGATCAGCGTCGGCCCGAGGCTCAGGCTGCCACCGATGACCGGGGGTTGGTTCACCGGGGCGGCCGTGGCCGGCTGGGCGGGGCCACCGCCGCCAGGCGGCAGGCCGGTGGACTCGATGCGGAAGCTGCGCTGCTCGAGCGTGGTAGTCGTCTCGTTCGCGTACAGCCCGCCTTCGCGCTGCGGTGAGGGCCACAGCCGGATGCTGCTGTCGGTCAGCGTGAAATCGAAATCGGTGACGAAGGCCGCGGTGCTGGTGGCCACGAAGCGGATCTTGCCGGCGTCCAGTTCGCTCTGCTTGAAGGCAAAGCCCACCGGAAGGTAGGTGTCGGGGAAGTCGGTGGAGATCAGGTAGCCATTGGCCGGCAGGCCGGTCAGTGTGTAGGTCAGGCGATCGCCGGGCGAGTCGACATCGGCCGCCTGCAGCATCGGGCGGGTGAGCGTGACCGCCGGGCCGGCCAGCGCCTGCCCGTTGCCCAGCATGACGCCGGTATTCACCGGCAGCGTCGGATCGTCGTTGTTGGGTACGATCGACAGCGCGATGGTCTGGTCCGCTGAGGTGAGCCGCGCCGCGACTCCGGCGCCACCACCGTCGTCGGTGACGCGGATCGTGAAGCTGTCGCCGGTGGTCTCGCTGCCGTCGTGGTCATAGGTGAGCAGCGCGACATCGAAAGCGGCAATCGACTGCCCCGGGGTGACCACCGCGCCGGCGTAGCGCAGCACGCCGTGCACGGGCAGGCCGGTGACCTGCACGCCGAACGGTATGCCAGGCGCCTGGTCCGGGTCGGTGATCGACAGGCTGCCACGACCGCCGCCCAGCGGTGCCGGCAGGCTGCCGCCGCCCAGCGGCACACCGGTCTCGCCCTCGATCAAGGTGATCGTGCCGCTTGCGGTGGGCGCGTCGTTGACCGGCGTGAGCTTCACCGGCACGCGCACGTCGCTCACCAGTCCGCCCGCGCCGTCATCGACGTTGATGCGGAAACTGTCC
This sequence comes from uncultured bacterium, assembly GCA_903873475.1. Taxonomy (GTDB): domain Bacteria; phylum Pseudomonadota; class Gammaproteobacteria; order Burkholderiales; family CAIKXV01; genus CAIKXV01. The sequence goes on along the minus strand of CAIQON010000036.1, from coordinate 6,660 downwards.
TGGGTATCGGCCAGCACCTGCCCGCCCGCATGCTGGTAGCGCAGCAGGCCGATATCGGATACCGACAGGGTCTGACCCGCGGCGATTTCCAGGCCGTTGTAGGTGAGGCGCCCGAGGGTGGGCAGCGCGGTGATCTTCAGGATCACCTGGCGCGTCGTGCTGTCGGTATCGAGCAGCCCCAGGTTGACCTGGGAGGCGCCGATGCCGCCCGGTGCGCCCGGCGCGGCGAAGGCGATGTCGCCGCGTTCAGCCACGGTCAGCAGACCGGCGCCGCCTGGAAAGGCTGGCGGCACCACGGTCGGTACATCGTTCTGCGGCTGGACGGTGATCGCCCTGCCACCGGCGAGCGTCGCCGTGCCACCCGTGGTCTGGTTGGTCACCGACAGCGACAGGGTGTCGGAGTCACCCGTCTCGGAAGCACCGACATAGCTGTAGTTCAGCACGGACAGCGCAGCCTGCAGGGCAGCCGCCGTACCCTCGAAGACGAGGGAGTTACTGCCGCTGCCTGAAACAATCGTCACCCCGGCAGGCGGCCCGCCGAAGGCGAGCGCGCCCTTGCCCGCGGTGACCGAAGCCGTCGCCCGCAGCACGTCGGCGCCAGTCCCGCCGACCGTGATGCCGCCACCTACCGTGCCACCGGTGTTCTCGCCCACGGCGACAACCCCGGCGGGGCCAGCCAAGTTGGGGGCGGCCAGCATCCAGCCATACCCCTCCACGGACAGGACGGTCGCCGTCACCTCGCCCGCGCCCGCCTCGAGCACCCAGTCGCCGCCTCGGGCAGCCGCACCCGTGTCGTCAATCGATGCCGCGACATCCGCGCCGGTCATCCGCGCCAGCTGCTCGACCAGCAGCCCGCCGTCGGCGGCAATGCGGCAGCCGTAGAGCAGGATGTCCGCGCCCGGGCGCAAGGCTGCCGCCACCGCGGTCCATTGCGACTGGAAAGCCGCCAGGGTCGCCGTACCCAGCGTGTCTCCGCCCAGGGTGAACTGGCCCTGTGCGCCATGGCTGATCAAGTGCAGCGCGCCGACATCACCCATCGAGGCCAGCGCGGTGGCCAGCTGGGACATGCCAGACACACCCGGTGCCAGATGCAGCACGGTGGCGCCGTCCGGGATCGCACCCTCGAGCACGGCCGCATCGCGTACCGCGGCATCGATCACATAGACGGCCTTCCCCTCGGACGCACGCGGGGACGCAGCCGCAGCCTCGACGGCCGGTGCGACCGGCGGCAGCGGCGCTTCGGCGGCGCTCGCTTCGCGCGGCGCATCCGCGCGGGCAGCCGGCGCATCGGCAGCCTGGAACATGTCGGCCGCGGCCGCAGCGTCGAACATCTGCCGCGGCTCCAGGGCGAACCGGTGGCGCGCCGGGCGCAGGACACTGCCTGCCCGGGAGATGCTTTCGCGTCCGGTCTGGAGGGCGACTTTGCCGGGCTTGGCCAGAGAGGAACTGCTTCTTTTCATTCCTTGATGATACTTAGATTGTGTTAAGCACAACAAGCAGGGCCTGCACCATGCCCGCGATCGGGTTCCGCCGGGAATGGCCGTGCGTCACTGCGTGGCGAGACCGTGGTGCTTCATGAACCCCACGATGGCCGACGCAAGGTCTTCGGGCAGCCGCGCGTCAGCGCGATGCTGCCGGCCGAATTCAAGTTGGATTGCATCGATGCCGTCGGGCCGGTGGCTGCCGTAGGTGAACACCGTATGGCCACCGGCGAACCTGGGCTCTTCGCGCAGGGTCGGCGCGTCGGGCAGGGGGTGCACGCCGTACCCTCTGGCCGCGAGGATGCCGGTGATGCTGTTGCTGCCCTGGAGCGCAGCAGGGCCGAAGCGATCCACCAGTCGGGTAGCCGTGAGCCCCGCCCGGGTTCCGCGAAACGTCGTCGCCGGCTCGTAGGACTGCCCGTGAACGTCGATCAGCAGGGCGCCGGACGGGAACCTCGCGCGCAACTCGGCGACGTAGGTTGCAACCTGCTCATGGTAGGCCCGGTACGCAGGCAGCAATCCAGCGGACTCGACGGCGTCGACCTCGGCACGATTCACATCCATCTGTCTGCGGCTCACCTTCGCGATGACGAGATACGGACGACGGCCGGTCTGCTTCTCCAGGTGATCGGCGACCCGCTCGGCCAGTTCCCGGGTGCCAACGTCACGAACCGTCACACCCTTCGTCCGGTGCGGAAACAACCCGAGGAAGTCCGCACCGTCGTGGGAAACGGTGAGCAGCAGCGGCAGCGTTCCCGCCTTCGCATCGAACACCGCGGATGCGTCATAGGCCTGCGCAACGGCTGGAAGGAGTCCTGCCAGAAGCCACAGGGACAGGAACACAGCGAGGGACCAGCGGGGACGATGCACGGGTGTTGCCCTGGCTTCGAAACGACCAGGCAGAGCCCTGGACAAGCAAACTCGTCCAGGCGCACCTGTCCGCCCGGGGTCGCTCCGGGCGCCTGATGTTCGAGCCAATCCGGGAACGTTCATTTCGTCGCCTCGGATCTGGCATACCCCAGCGCCCGCCGATAGAACTCGCCGTTCCTTTCACCAAGCGCCATGAGCAGGGCCCGAGCGTCGTGACCGACATCCGGCAACTCGGTGTAATCATGCGGGATTCGCACGCTGGCCATCCGCTCGTGGAACTGACGATTGAGATCGCGTGTGTCATCCCGGGCGCCGACGACGTGCCGGATGGCTGTCTTCTGGTCGCGCAAGGCTGCCGCAGCTCCTTCGGCGATGAACCACGGGCTGATTGCCTTGAAGTAATCGGAGTCATTCCCGCACACGTCGCGAAGCAGTTGCTCTCGAAGTAGCGGGTTCCGTTGTGCTCGGGGCCCCCGCAACTCCAGATCGAACGGCCCACCCGCCAGGATCGAGATCCCGGCGAAGAGGCTCGGGTGCTTGAATCCCAGCCGCGCCGCACCGTATCCGCCCATGCTGAACCCTTCGAGAATCCGACCCTCTCGCGTGGCGATCGTACGGAAGGTCTTGTCCACATCGGGGATGACTTCCGTGATGAAGACCCTCTCGACCGGTGACGACCCGTCCTTCGAGTCGGCCCAGAGGCGACGGGGCAAGCCGTTCACGAACACCACGATCATCGCCGGCACCTTGCCTGCTTCGATCGCGTCGTCGAACACTTTGGCGCTCGGACGAATGCCACCAATCCCTCCGTCCGTCCCGTGCAACCAGTAAAGCACCGGCAAGCGGGCTTCCGACCTGCCGTAGGCCGCCGGAATGTAGGCGTGATAGCTCACCTTCCCGCCGATGGTCTTGCTGTCGAACGTGCGGAATACGACTCGCGGCACTCTGGCCTCGCCGGTCACCCATGGCAATGTCAGGTCGGGAGCGCCCACTGACGAATGCGCCGTGCGAAAAGGAACGAGTGCAACAGCGACGCACGCGATGAAGAGACAGAATGAACGCATCAGCGCTCGCGAAATCGAGCAGTCAATCGGCGCTTGACCGCTAAGCCAAGGGGAGCGTCTCGCCCCTGGATGGATACCAGGGTTCATCATCCCCGCCTTTCTGCCTGCCAGGCGCGATGCGGCTCCGCACCGCTCGGACGACGAAAATCCTCCGGGACGCTCTTGCGGGTGATCTCGCGCAGCGCGCATTGCTGAACCAGTTCCGCGTCGATCTTGAATGAACGCAGGTTGGTGGAGAAAAACAGTTCGCCGCCGTCGGCCAGCAAGGCATGACACTGGCTCACCAGCCGAACGTGGTCACGCTGCACATCCAGCACGCCCAACATCTTCTTCGAATTCGAGAACGATGGGGGGTCGAGCACGATGACGTCGAAGCGCTCGCGCGCGGCCACCGCCGAGCCCAGCCACGCCAGCGCATCGGCACACACCAGCTGATGCCGGCGGGCGTCGATGCCGTTCAGGGCAAGGTTGCGTGCGGTCCATGCCTGGTAGGTTCTCGACAGATCCACCGTGGTCGACATGCCGGCGCCTGCGCGCGCGGCATGCACGGTGAAACTGCCGGTATAGGCGAACAGGTTCAGGAAGCGCGTGCCGGCGCCGTGCCGTGCTCTCGCGGCGATACGCTCGGCCACCATGGCGCGCATGGGCCGGTGGTCGAGGAACAGCCCGGCATCCAGATAGGCATCGAAGTTGACCTCGAACCGGAGACCGGCCTCCTCCACGACGAACACTTCCGCCTCCTCGCCATCGAGCTTCTCGTACTGCGACGTCCCGCGCTGTCGCTCGCGGCGCTTCAGGTGCAGTCGCGCCGCTGGCACGCCGCACACCTCGCAGATGCTGTCGCACACGGCAGTCAGCCAGGCGGTGTAGTCCGCATCGCTGCGCTGCCAGCCGGTATCGATTTCCTGAACATGCAGGTGCGTTTCAGAGCGTGGTGAAACCGTCTCGAACCAGTCGATGGCAAAGGGAAACTGCGGCACGTCACGTCCGTAAATGCGGAAGCACGTGATGCCGCGCCGTCGCGCCCACTTGTGCCAGTGCGCGAGGTTCTTGCGCAAACGGTTGGCAAAGGCCGTCACGTCAGGCGTGGCGTCGGAACGCGCCTGTGATGATGCCTGGTCCGATGTTGGCTCAGGGAACTGCGCCCCATCCTGATCGGACGTCAGATCCTGTTTCTCGTTTGACACCATGGGCTGATTATCGCCCAGGACGCATCCCGGGTGCACGCCGGGCCGCACTCTTGACTCCCAATCGCCCGCCGCCTTTCATGGCTTGAGTGCAATCAAGGTAGAGAACCCTTTCTTCAAGCCCCGCGACGCAGGGAATGTCCCTGCCTTTCGAATCAATACAGAAAATGCACACCTGCACTGTGGTGCGGGCTTTGTGGCATGCCGTTGGCTTTCAGGTTGATCGAGGGGTTAGGCGTCGCTGCGCGCTAACGACAGCAGGAGCCTTCTCTGCGAGTTTCCCTGCCACATACTTGTGCAAGACGCTGGCGATCAAGGTCTGGTACGGCATACCTTCGGCAAGTGCTTTGGCCTGGATATCGAGTAGGTCTGCGGACGACAAGCGAATGTTCAGCCGCTTGTCTTTGATTGATGTGGCTCTAGCCGCAGTGCGCATGCGCTGAAGCTCAGCCTTGCTCGCAATCGGCTTCAGCTTTCCCGACTCATAGGCCTCAAGCACCTCTAGTTCGTACGGATCAAGCTTAGACATCGTCTGACTCCTTCGCGATGAAGTCGCGTGTGGCCTTCCGGCTCGGAATGATGGTCTTGAGAAAGAAGTGGTCCTCCTCTTCGACGAACGGAACCAAGAAGGCGTAGCTCGCCACTTCAACAACCATGATCTTCTGCCTCGGGTACTTCTTTGCGTTCAGATGCGGCACGATCTCAAGCAAGCCGCCTGCTTCCACTGCGACGGTGATGTCCTCGAACGACACACCTCGCTCTTGTTTGAGCAGATCGTTCTTGTCAGGCGGCCACCGGAACGGTTTCATCGGCCGAAATCGTAGCAGACCGTGTGCCGTTTGTCTTCAGTGACGTTGCGGCCGCCAAATCGTCGGGTGCAATTTGACGTGAGAGCTGAGAGGCCTCCGCTGGGGGCGGTCCGTTCGAACGTCAGGTTAGACCGTACTTTTCGCAACCGCTGGGGTTGCATGTAATTGAAGCCCGAGGGCCGCTACCACTTTCAGGATAGTGGCGAACTCTGGATTGCCAGCGGGCGAAAGTGCCTTGTAGAGGCTTTCGCGGCCCAGCCCTGCCTCTCGAGCAACGTGCGTCATCCCCTTGGCTCGCGCGATGTCGCCTAGTGCGGCCGCAACGAGCGCTGGTTCGCCCTCTTCAAGCGCGGTCTCAAGGTAAGCCGCCATGTCTTCGTCAGTGACGAGGTGATCGGCGGGGTCCCATGTAGTCGTGACAGTCTTTGTCATTGTGCTGCTCCTAAAGCTCGCGAGCGAGCGCCTTGGCTTTGCGAATGTCCTTCTCTTGCGTCGACTTATCGCCACCCGCAAGCAAGACGATATAGACATCCGCCATCTGGACGAAGTACACGCGGTATCCGGGACCATGATCTACGCGAAGCTCGGAAACCCCCTCGCCAACAGGCTTGACATCGCCAGCGTTCCCGAGGGACATCCGACGGATGCGGATGTCGATGCGCGTCTTTGCCGCTCGATCCCGAAGCGCAGCGAACCACTCGGCGTACAGCTTGGTTTGACGAACCTCGAGCACGTAGACTGTATCACATGGGATACGCTCTAGCAAGGTCGCCCAATCGGCGGGTGCGGTTTAACGCAGAGTTGAGCGGACGGCGCCACCGGCGCCCCGCCGGACAGAGACTAGCCGAGCGCTGGATCGCGGGGCGCCGCTGGTGGCGGTCCGGTCGAACGTCGGGCAGCAAGATGGTGCGGTCAAGCACGCGTCAGCCAGCCGTTTCGAATGCAGTAGTCAATGAAGCCTTTTCCGCCCGCAGGGTGGTCATGTTGGCGGACAGCGGCAACGAGTTCGTCGTACTCAGCGCCGCCATACGCGGAAAGCAGCGCTGCAATGACGTTCCACGATGCGATGTTCTGTCCCGCCGTATGTACTGGCAACCGACCTGCGACATAAGGAAGGTCTGAACAAGCCATCCGAAATGTGATTTCATCGAAGCATCAGCGGGCGATGAGGCGAGCCGATGAGCCAGATGAGTTTCAGCGATGCGGAGCAGGCGGGCAAGCGGAAGAAGACGCGCCGCGAGCTGTTCCT
>CAIQON010000035.1 GCA_903873475.1 uncultured bacterium | reverse complement strand
GGTGACGCTGAAGGTCAGCCGCGGGCTGTCCCACTCGACGAGTTCGAGGTCGTGGATCGTCACCTGGCGCGGCGCACGCTCCACGTCCCCGCCGGCACGCGCGATCGCATAAAGCGGCTGTCCCTCGTGTTTCAGCGCGCTGTACATCGGGGGCACCTGCGCCAGCGGTCCGGTGAGCGCGGCCAGGGCGGCCACGACCTGGGCGGCGGTCGCCTCCACCGGACGCTGGGCAACGATCCTGCCTTCCCGGTCTCCGGTGTCGGTGGCCACGCCGAGCAGCGCCGTGGCCAGGTAAGCCTTGTCGGCGTCCAGCAGCCCCTGCGAGAACTTGGTCGCGTCCCCGAGGCACACAGGCAGCAGGCCGGTCGCCATAGGGTCCAGCGTGCCGGTATGTCCGGCCTTGGCCGCATTGAAGCAGCGTCGCGCGCGCTGCAACGCCGCGTTCGAACTGAGGCCTTCCGGCTTGTCGAGCAGCACCACGCCGTCGATGTCGACCGTCGGTGGCCGGCGGCGCTGCCCTCCCGCCTTCCCGGAAGCCATGTTCACCGAACCTCGATCAGGACTGTGAACCGGGCTCGTTAGCCTGGTCGATCAGCCGCGACAGCCGCACGCCGCGCTCGACCGACTCATCGTAGGTAAAGTGCAGCTGCGGCACGCTGCGCAGGAGCAGTCTGTGGCCCAGTTGCGCGCGCAGGAAGCCGGCCGCACGCTGCAATGCCGCCAGCGTCTCGGCCTTGCGGGCGTCGTCTTCATCGAGCACGGTGAAGAAGATCTTCGCGTGCGCGAGATCGCCGGTCACCTCGACATCGGTGATCGTGACCAGCCCGACCTTCGGGTCGTCGACGTCGAGGCGGATCAGCCCGGACAGCTCGCGCTGCAGCTGTTCGGCGACCCGCCGCGACCTGGGATTGGCACGCCGCACTACAGCGTGCGTTCCACTTCGACCACCTCGAACGCTTCGAGCTGGTCACCGACCGCGATGTCGTTGTAGTTCTTCAGCGACAGGCCGCACTCGAAGCCGGCCTTGACCTCGCGTGCATCGTCCTTGAAGCGCTTCAGCGAATCGAGTTCTCCGGTGTAGACCACCACGCTGTCGCGCAACAGCCTGATCTGTGCGCCACGCTTGATCAGGCCTTCGGTCACGTAGCAGCCGGCGACCACGCCCACCTTCGAGATGCGGAATACCTGGCGGATCTCCACCAGCCCGAGGATGGACTCCTTCCGGTCGGGGGTGAGCATGCCCGACAGCGCAGCCTTCACCTCGTCGACCACGTCATAGATGATGTCGTGGTAGCGGACGTCCACGCCCGAGCTCTCGATCAGCTTGCGCGCGGTCGCATCGGCACGCGTGTTGAAGCCGACGACCACCGCTCCCGACGCGAGCGCCAGGTTCACGTCCGATTCGGTGATGGCACCGACCGCGCTGTGCACGATCGTCACCTTCACCTCGTCGGTGGACAGCTTGAGCAGCGACTGCACCAGCGCCTCGACCGAGCCCTGCACGTCCGCCTTGATGACCAGTGCAAGCGATTTCGCCGCGCCTTCGCCGACGTTGTCGAACAGGTTCTCGAGCTTGGCCGACTGCTGCCTGGCGAGCCGCACATCGCGGAACTTGCCCTGGCGGAACAGCGCGATCTCGCGCGCCCGCCGCTCGTCGGACAGGGCAACCACTTCCTCGCCAGCGCTCGGGATGTCGGACAGGCCCTGGATCTCGACCGGGATCGACGGCCCCGCCTCGGCGACCTGCTTGCCGTTCTCGTCGAGCATCGCCCGCACCTTGCCGAACGAAGTGCCGGCCAGGATCACGTCGCCACGCCTCAGCGTCCCTGACTGCACCAGCACGGTGGCCACAGGTCCCCGGCCCTTGTCGAGCCTTGCCTCGATCACCAGGCCGCGTGCCGGCGCGGCGCGCGGAGCCTTGAGTTCCAGGATCTCGACCTGCAGCAGCAGGCCCTCGAGCAACTTGTCGATGCCCTGCCCGGTCTTCGCCGACACTTCGATGAACTGCGTGTCGCCGCCCCAGTCTTCGGGCACCACGCCCTGGGCGGAAAGTTCCTGCTTGATGCGCTCGACGTTCGATTCCGGCTTGTCGATCTTGTTCACCGCAACCAGCATCGGCACCTCTGCCGCCTTCGCATGGCGCACGGCCTCGATCGTCTGCGGCATCACGCCGTCGTCAGCAGCAACCACCAGCACGACCACGTCGGTGGCCTTGGCACCGCGTGCGCGCATCGCGGTGAACGCCTCGTGACCCGGGGTGTCGAGGAAGGTGATGATGCCCTGCGGGGTTTCGACGTGGTACGCACCGATGTGCTGGGTGTTGCCGCCCGCCTCGCCGCTGGCCACGCGGGTGCGCCGGATGTAGTCGAGCAGCGACGTCTTGCCGTGATCGACGTGGCCCATCACCGTGACCACCGGTGCACGCGGCTCGAGCACGACCTCGGTATGCGGCTGCGCCTCGACCAGGAAGGCTTCCGGATCGTCCAGCTTCGCGGGCTTGGCGACGTGGCCGAGTTCGCCCACCAGGATCATTGCCGTCTCCTGGTCGAGCACCTGGTTGATCGTGGCCATGGTGCCGAGCTTCATCAGGTGCTTGATCACCTCGGCTGCCTTGATCGACATCTTCTGCGCCAGCGCGCCGACGGTGATGGTCTCGGGCACCAGCACTTCGTGCACGACCGGGTCGGGCGCGCTGTAGCCGCTGCCGGAATCGTCGTCGCCACGGCCACGGCCGCCTGGCCCGCGCCCGCCACGCCACCCGTGGGCACCCATCACGTCACCGCGCGTCTTGATCGACCGCCGGCGCAGGTTCGGGTCCTGCCAGGGCGTGACTTCCTTCTTCTTGACGGTCTTCTTCTCGGCCTTCGCTGCCCGGTCTTCGGGCTTGACGATCGGCTTGTGCAGCGTGCCCGGCTGGGTCGGTGCCAACTGTGCAACGCCGGGCTTGACGGGTGCCGCGGGCGCGGCTGCCGGTGCCGGGGGCGGCTGGGTGGCAGCGATCGCCGCGGCCGCGGCGGCCTGACGGCGGCGTACCTCGGCCTCCTGCTTGGCCCTCAGTTCGGCGAGCTGGCGCGCAGCGAGGGCTTCGGCCCGTTTCGTCTCGGCCTCGCGCAGGGCGAGTTCCGCGGCGTCCAGGACCGGGCCAGGACGCTTGCGCACCACGGTCCGCGTCGCAGCGACTGGCGCAGGCGCAGCCGCCGCTTCAGCGGGCTCGGCCGCCGCGACGGGCACTTCCGGTGCGGGCGCGGCCTCCACCTCCACTTCGACAGCCGGCTCGGGCTCGGGTTCGGGTTCGGGCTCGGGCGGGGCCACCGCGACCGGTTCCGGTTCCGGCACCGGTTCCGGCACCAGCTCAGGCACCGGCGCGGCGACCAGGGCTTCTTCGACGACAGCTTCCGGCGCGGTATCGGCCACCACTGGCAGTGCAGCAGCGGCACCCTCCACCGCAGGCACCGCCTCGTTCGCATCGCGCTTGACAAACACGCGCTTCTTGCGGACCTCGACCTGGATCGTGCGCGGGCGGCCTGTGGCGTCGGCCTTCTTGATCTCGGTCGTCTGCTTGCGGGTCAGTGTGATCTTGCCCTGGCTCTCGCTTGCACCATGCGAACGGCGCAGGTAGTCGAGCAGCTGGGTCTTGTCCTGTTCGGTCAGCGGGGCGTTCTCCGCGAGCGGCCGGCTGACGCCGGCGGCCTGCAACTGCTCGAGCAGCAGTGCCGGCTGCACGCCCAGCTCTTTCGCAAATTGGGATACGTTCATTTCTGCCATCTGATGCTCCGGTCGGCGGGATCATCCCGCCTGGTTTTGCGCACGGCTGCCGTGTCCGGGCTGTCTGCCCGCAGGCATTCCGTTTACGTGCCGACTAGTTCGACTGCTCCGCGAACCAGGGCGCACGCGCAGCCATGATCAACTGCCTGGCGCGGTCCTCGTCCATCTGGGTGATCTCGACCAGGTCATCGACCGCCAGGTCGGCCAGGTCCTCCTTGGTCTTGATGCCGCCGCGCGCAAGCATCCGTGCCGTCGGATTGTCCATGCCCTCGAGCGTCAGCAGGTCCTCGACGTCATGGCCCACCTGCTCTTCGCTGGCGATCGCCTCGGTGAGCAGCGCGTTGCGCGCACGCGTGCGCAACTCGTTCACGGTGTTCTCGTCGAACGATTCGATCTCGAGCATTTCGGTGATCGGCACGTATGCGATTTCTTCCAGCGTACCGAAGCCCTCGTCCACGAGGATGTCCGCCACTTCCTGGTCGACGTCGAGGCGCTCCATGAACAGCGCACGCACCGAGGCGGTCTCCTGTTCCTTCTTTCGCTGCGACTCGTCGAGCGTCATGATGTTGAGCTGCCAGCCGGTCAGCTCGCTCGCCAGGCGCACGTTCTGCCCGCCGCGGCCGATCGCCTGCGGCAGGTTCTCGCCATCGACGACGATATCCATCGTGTGCTTCTCTTCGTCGACCACGATGCTGCTGACATCGGCTGGTGCCAATGCATTGATCACGAACTGGGCAGGATCGGCCGACCAGAGGATGATGTCCACGCGCTCCCCGGCCAGCTCGCCGGTGACCGCCTGCACGCGTGATCCGCGCATGCCGACGCAGGTGCCGATCGGGTCGATGCGCTGGTCGTTCGACTTGACGGCGATCTTCGCGCGTACGCCGGGATCGCGCGCGGCCGACTTGATCTCGAGCAGGCCTTCCTCGATCTCCGGCACTTCGAGCTGGAACAGGCGAATCAGGAATTCGGGCGAGATGCGCGAGAGGATCAGCTGCGGGCCGCGCACGCCGCGGTCGATGCGCAGCAGGCACGCACGGACGCGATCGCCGACACGCAGGTTTTCCTTCGGGATCATCTGGTCGCGCGGCAGCACGGCTTCCAGTCGCCCGGTCTCGATGATCGCGTTGCCGCGCTCGAGCCGCTTGATCGCGCCCGACACCAGGTGTTCCTTGCGAGCGAGGAAGTCGCTGAGGATCTGCTCGCGCTCGGCATCGCGGATCTTCTGCAGGATGACCTGCTTGGCCGCCTGCGCGCCGATGCGCCCGAAATCGACCGGCTCGAGGGCCTCTTCGATGTAGTCGCCGACCTCGATGTCGGACTGCTCTTCCTTGCCCTCGGACAGCAGGTACTGCTGGTCCATGATCACTTCCTCGGTCTCGTCGGGCACGACGAGCCAACGGCGGAAGGCGCTGTAGTCGCCAGTCTCGCGGTCGATCGAGACGCGCACATCCACGTCTTCCTTGAAGCGCTTCTTGGTGGCCGAGGCGAGGGCCATCTCGAGTGCGGTGAACACGATTTCGCGCTCGACATTCTTCTCGCGCGCCAGCGCATCGACCATCAGCAGGATGTCGCGACTCATTTGTTACCCTCCACTACAGCTTAGGAACGAGCCGGGCGCGATCGAGATTCGCGAACTCCAGCCTGACCGGTTGACCATCGACGTCGAGCTCGAATGCGAGTTCGTCTGCCGCGCGAATCGCGCCGGTGAAATTGCGTCGCCCCGATACTGGCGCACGCATGGTGACCCTGGCCTGCTCGCCCGCGAAGCGCTCGAAATCGGCAACCTTCCTGAGCGGGCGATCCAGGCCAGGCGATGACACTTCGAGCCGGTCGTAGTCGATCGATTCGACCGCGAAAAGCTGCGTGAGGTGACGGCTGACCCGCTCGCAGTCGGCCAGGCCGATACCTTCCGGCTTGTCGATGAACACGCGCAGCAATCGCGAACGCCCCTGGCCGAACTCGAGGTCGACCAGTTCATAGCCAAGCCCGCCAAGGGCGGTCTCGACCACATGGGACACGGAAGCATTGACAGTCATCGTCGGGGCAGCAGGATCGTTCGGAAAGTATCTGGCAGGCCGATCGGCAGGGCCGAACGGCCGGATGCAGCGCAGCCATGAGCGGGCGAAGAACCACCGCCACGGCGCGGGAAACCGGCGCACAAATGAAAAATGGGCCGCAGCCCACTTAACATCCTGAATCGTAGCAGAAAAACAACGCCATTGAAATGCCTGCAGGCTGCGGCGCCGCGATTCGACCGCCGCAGCCTTGCCAAATCAGCTGTTCGGCTCGATCCGCAGCGGGATGTAAATCGAATTCTCGCCGCGACGCACCAGCAGCGCGACGTTTCGCCCCCGCTCGAATTGCGCCATCAGCGCATTGAACTGCTCGGCCGTCTTGATTTCGACGTTGTTGATGGCGACCACCACATCGCCCCGCCGGATGCCGGCCCGCGCCGCATTACCCTGTGCCTCGTCGACCAGCACGCCGGCACCCAGGCGCAGTTGTGCCCGCTGCTCGGCGCTCAGGTCGATCACGCTGAGCCCCTGCCTCGGCTGACCGCGCCCGGACACGTTGGGCGGCGGTACCGATGGACCTTGCGGTGCCTGGCCCTGCGGCCCCGGCTGACCGCGCTGCGGCCCCCGCGGCACGGCTTTCTCGTCCGGCGTATCGGCCACCGTGACCGTGAACTCGCGCATCTGCCCCTTGCGCCAGACCTCGACCGGCACCCTGCTGCCGGGGCGTGTGGCGGCAACGATCCGCGGCAGGTCGCCCGACGCGTTGACCGCCTTGCCGTCGAACCGGAGGATGATATCGCTCGGCTCCAGGCCGCCCGTCTGCGCCGGACCGCCTTTTTCGAGGGAATTGACGAGCGCGCCCATGGGCTTCTTCAACCCGAACGACTCGGCCAGTTCCTTGGTCACTTCCTGGATGACTACGCCTATCCGGCCACGTGCGACACGCCCGGTGCTGCGCAACTGCGACACGATATCCATCGCCACGTCGATCGGGATCGCGAACGACAACCCCATGAATCCGCCGGTGCGACTGTAGATCTGCGAGTTGATGCCGATCACCTCGCCACGGAGGTTGAACAGCGGACCGCCCGAGTTGCCTGGGTTGATCGCGACATCGGTCTGGATGAACGGCACGAAGTTTTCCTGCGGCAGGGCCCTGCCCTTCGCGCTGACGATGCCGGCCGTCACGCTGTTGTCGAAGCCGAACGGTGAACCGATCGCCACCACCCATTCGCCGACCCGCAGCCGGGTCGGATCACCCAGCGCGACGCGCGGCAGTCCGGTAGCGTCGATCTTCAACAGCGCGATGTCGGTCCGCCGGTCGGCTCCGACCACCTTGGCGCGAAACTCGCGCTTGTCGGTCAGGCGCACCGTGATGTCTTCCGCACCCTCGACCACGTGGGCATTGGTCAGGATGAAGCCATCGGCGCTGATGATGAAGCCCGAACCCAGCGAGCGCGACTCGAGTTCGCGGGGGCTCGGGCTACCCTGATTGGGCGGCAGGAAGCGGCGGAAAAACTCGAAGAACGGGTCGTCTTCCGGAATGTTGGGGAACTGCGGCAATCCGCGTGCGCTGCCGCGCACGATCTGGGTAGTGGAAATATTGACCACAGCCCCACCTTGCCTTTCGACCAGGTCGGCGAAATCGGGCAGCACCACCTGAGCGTGCGCGGATCTTGCCGGCAGCAGGACGGACACGGACAGAGACAGGGCCAGCAAGACGGCAGTCAGGCAAACATAGGGACGACGGATCATTTGGCAACCATGGATGCGTGGGAAACAGACAGGCACCGGGCGTGGCAGCGGCGCGGGCAACAGCCGGGGTGGCACGATACGCACGAATGCGGCGCATGGAACATAGGCTCCGCGACCGCCAAAGACAAGCCCGGATGTCCTGCCCGCAGCATGCAACCGCGTCAATCGTGTCAGCGTGCAGCAAGCGGCCCGATGGAATCGGCCACCTTGCGCAGCGTGGCTGGCGGAAGCTCACCGACCGTGATCACGGCCCGGTCTCCCGCCGCACGGGTGATGACGCCGACGGCGCCCCGCTGGCTGGTGCCCTCATGGCCGGCTACGCGTGCGACATCGGGATCGACGAACACCGACAGTGTTGCGAGGCCGTCGCTGTAGACAGACTGCATCACCGGGCGATCGTGCCCCGGCAGCGAGCGGGACACCTGCGTCACCTTGCGGAAGCCCGGTGGCAGCATCCGCGGCTCCGGGAACGGCGGCGAGGCGGGATCGTCAGCTTTTGCCGGCCCCGAGCCAAGGGGGCCGGGGCTGGGCGGGCGAGCCTCCTCCACGGCGCTGTTCTCGACCGTCCAGCCCGCATAGGCCGCGCGCCGGCCCGGCATCGACTGGCGCAGGGTCATGCGCTCGCCCACCGACAGCTCAGTGAACACGAACTGTTCGACGATGTCCCCGCGCTCGTCGATGACGCGTCGCTTCACCGGCAGGCCCGATTGCTGGTCGACCCAGATCTCCTGCGTGTAACGGCTGCCGTCCCTGGCGCGCAGCCGGATCACCTGGACCGTGCGACCGGCCGCACGGTCGACCGGGCCCGTCTCTATCGCATAGTAGGCGGCGAGCATCGACGGGTCTTGCGGCAGGAAGTCGGGAAAGCCGCGCCCGGATACGCGCCGGTCGACGCGCACCATCTTCGAATCGACGAAAAGGTAATGGATCTCGTCGCCCCGGCGTACCACTTCGCGCCGCGTACCGTCCAGAGACTCGATGCGCTCCGAATCGCCGCTGGCATTTCGCAGGCGCGTGACCCGTGCGGTCTCGGTGATGCCGGCACAGCTGTAGACGTAGATGCCGCTGTAGCTGGCGTTGCGCGCAGCCGCCGAGGCGCGGGCAAGCCAGGACAGCGCGTCGGTGGCAGGCGCGGCTGCAGCCGCCGCTGCATCCAGGGGGCGGGTGCCTAGGGCGACCAGCACCAGCAGGCCGCCGCAATGCAGCAGCTGCCTGCGTTGCCTGGCCGCGCATGACACCGACCCTGCCGGTCGCATGGACACGCGCTTCATCGCGCACCACCTGCGGCGGCACCTGCGTCCGCGGCCGCGGCTGCGGGCCCCGGCGGGCCCGCCACGAAGGCGGGTACCAGTTGCCGGTGCGCCATCGCGTACTCGATGGCGACCGAGTCGCTCAGGCCGGCATCGATG
>CAIQON010000034.1 GCA_903873475.1 uncultured bacterium | reverse complement strand
GGAGGCTTGCTGCTGGCCGGCGAAGGATTCGGCACCGACCGAGGTCTGGCCGAGCGACAGGCCACCTTGCGCCAGCATCTCGTTCAACCTTGGCAGCGCCGCCTGGATCGCCTCGCGTACCGCACTGCTTTGCGACGTGAAGAACAGGTTCGCCTGATCGTTCTGGATCGTGATGCGGACCTCGACCGGCCCCAGCTGCGGCGGGTTGAGCTGGATGTCCGCCGATTGCATGCGCTGTCCCACGAGCCAGGTCACGCGCTCGTTCATTGCGTTCGTCCACTCGGGTCGGCCGAAAGGCACGGGTACCTGGGTGCTGGCCAGCCGCACATCGGCTGGCTGGGACGGGCCCGGCGCGACAGCAGGTGCGTGCAGCCCCCCGGCTGAGGGCGGCAACGTATCGGCGGCAACCGGCATCGGCAGGGCTGCATCGGCAGGACGGCTGGCTGCAGCCACTTCCGCCAGGAGGCCGCGGAAGGGGACGTCCGGATCGGTCGCGGGCGGCGGCAACGGCTTGCCGGCTCCGGCATCGATTGCCGCGGGCAGGCCACGTCCGGCCGAGGCCTCGGCCGGGGCGCCGGGCGAACGGTCGGTCGGGCCGGCCACGACGCCGATGCCTTTCGGCAGCATCCCTTCGGCAAGTGATCCGCGTGCAAGCACCTGCAACAGCGGATCGGCACCTGCGTCAGATGCGGCGGATGCAGCAGATGAAGCGGGCGGGCTCGATGCGGGCTGGCGGGCCAGGAAGGCCACCACCGCATCAGACGCTATCCTATTGGGATCAATGATTTGCGTGGATTCCGATGGATTGGCCACGGTCTCCCGGATGTCTGCTGCCAATGCCGGCGTGCCGACGGCCGGGTCCTCACCCGCCTGCATCCTCTTCTCGAGCACTTTCTTGAAAGCGCCGTCGGGCATCGTCGCATCGGGCGTACCCGTGCCCATGTCGACTGCAGCCTGCGTCGGGTTGGCGCCCTGCACTGCACTGATGGCGGGTCCTGCTTGCGCGGCAGCATTCACGGCAATACCTCGGTGGTCGAATCGGATTGCCAACGCTTCTGCAAACCCCGTGCCACCTGCAGCACTGCCGCGTAGCCATGCCGGAGACCGACGCGAGCGCCAGCTGTCCCCCTGGCGTTCCGCCATCGTTCCCTTATCGTTCCGCCTCGTCCCGCCCTGCCTCGCGCAGCATCGTCTGTGCGTGGTCGTCCTGCAAGCGCTGCTCCAGCCTGGCCTCCCGCACTCCCTCCGTCCGTTCATGCCGGGTAGCCAGCGCATCGAAGGCTTTCTTCCGCCGACGCTGCTCGAGCCAGTCATTCTGGCCGCTCAGGTAGGCAGCTTCGCGCATCCCCACCTCGTTGCTCTGCTGCACACAGGCCTCGTCCAGCCGGGCCAGGAACGCATGCCAGTCGCGTACCTGCATCACGTTCATGCCAGCTGCGAGAGACCGCTGCAGGCGTTCCTTGTACTCGACGCGATAGGCTTCGACCTGCGCGAGTTTTTCCCGTGCCTGCCGCCGCTCGGCGTCCAGTGCCTGCAGGCGGCGCTCGGCGGCCTCGACCCGGTCTGCCGACAGGTCTACCAGCGCCTGCAGGGGAAACCGCCGGCTCATTGCGCCTGCGTGCTCACGCCGCGAACAGCGCAGCCAGCGCGCTGCGCGACTGGGGATAGTCCGACCGCTCGTACTGTCCCTGCTGCAGGAAGCCTTCCAGGGCGGGATACCGGGCAACCGCCTCGTCCAGTTCGCGATCGCCGCCACGCACGTACGCGCCGACGCTGATCAGGTCGCGGCTGCGCTGGTAGCGCGAGTAGTAGTACTTGAAGCGCCGGACCAGTGCGAACTCCTCCACCGACACCAGTTCATTCATCGCCCGGCTGATCGACGCCTCGATGTCGATCGCCGGATAGTGACCCTGGTCGGCCAGCGAACGCGACAGCACGATATGGCCGTCGAGGATCGCGCGTGCCGAATCGGCGATCGGATCCTGCTGGTCATCACCCTCGGCAAGTACGGTATAGAAGGCCGTGATGGAACCGCCGCCGGAACGGCCATTGCCGGCCCGCTCCACCAGCTGGGGCAGCTTGGCGAACACGGACGGCGGATAACCGCGCGTGGCTGGCGGCTCGCCGATCGCGAGCGCGATCTCGCGCTGGGCCATCGCATAGC
>CAIQON010000033.1 GCA_903873475.1 uncultured bacterium | reverse complement strand
GATCACGAGCCCCGGGATCTGCGCGACCAGGCCGTCGCCGATGGTCAGGAGGACATACGCGCTGGCCGCATCGCCAAAGCCCATGTTGTGCTGGAGCATGCCGATTGCCAGCCCGCCGACGATGTTGATCACGACGATCAGGATGCCGGCGATCGCATCGCCCCGGACGAACTTGGACGCACCGTCCATCGAGCCGTAGAAATCGGCCTCGGCGGCGATCGCCTGGCGCCGTGCGCGCGCCTCGTCCTCGCGGATCAGCCCGGCGTTCAGGTCGGCGTCGATCGCCATCTGCTTGCCCGGCATCGCGTCTAGCGTGAAGCGCGCCGCGACCTCGGCGATGCGGCCCGCGCCCTTGGTGATCACCACGAAATTGATCACGACCAGGATGATGAACACGATCAGGCCGACCGCGTAGTTGCCCCCGATCAGGAAGTGGCCGAACGCCTCGATCACCTGGCCCGCGGCATCCGGCCCGGTGTGCCCTTCGAGCAGGATGACCCGGGTGGATGCCACGTTGAGCGACAACCGAAGCAACGTGGTCACCAGCAGGATGGTCGGGAACACCGAGAACTCGAGCGGCTTGAGCGTGTACAGCGCCACCAGCAGCACGATCACCGACAACGCGATGTTGAACGTGAACAGCAGGTCGAGCAGGAGGGTGGGCAGGGGCAGCACCATCATCGCGAGCACGAGGACGATCAGCATGGGCGCCGCGGCACGCGTCCACTGCGAGCTGGCCGCCTGCCCGCCCGGCAGGGCGCCCACTGCGCCGGAGCCTGGCGGCAAGGCGCTCATCGGTCAGTGCCCCGGGCAGCCATCAGCCCCCCGCCCGCCAGCGCCGGCTGCACCGCCGGCCCGGATTGCGTGTCCGCTTCAGTGTCCGGCCCCGGATCGAGGTCGGCAGGCACCTCGAGCAGCGTCGGCGCACCAGGCAGTGCCGAGCCATAGCCACGCGCGAGGCGCAGCTGGTACACCCATGCCAGCACCTCGGCGACCGCCGCATAGAGCGCTGCAGGGACGCCGTCGCCGACTTCGGCATGGCGGTAGAGCGCACGCGCGAGCGGCGGCGCGCTCAGCACCGGCACGTTGTTCTCGCGCGCCAGTTCGATGATGCGGCTGGCGGTCTCGCGCGTGCCCTTGGCCACCACCTGCGGCGCACGCATGCGGCCCTCAAGGTACTGCAGGGCCACCGCGTAGTGTGTCGGGTTGGTGATCACGACATCCGCCTTCGGCACCGCCGACATCATCCTGCGGCGTGCCATCTCGCGCTGCATCGCCCGGATGCGCCCCTTGACCTCGGGGTTTCCCTCGGTCTCCTTGCCCTCCTGACGCACCTCTTCCTTCGTCATGCGCAGCTGCTGGATGTGGTTCCAGATCTGGAACGGGACGTCGATCGCGACGATCAGCAGCATCGCGAGCATCACCGCGACGAATGCGTCGGTCATCATGGAGCCGACGTGCGAGAGCGCGGCCTCTATCGGCTCGAGCGCGAGCATCGCCATCGCGTCCTTCTGCTTCCAGAGCATCACGACCACGACCGTGCCCAGCATGACCATCTTCAGGATCGCCTTGATCAACTCGACCAGGCCGTGCCAGGAAAACGTGCGGCCCAGGTTCGCCGCCGGCGACAGGCGGCTCATCTTCGGCTGCAGTGCCTCGGTGCTGAACAGCCAGCCGGACAGCAGCATCGGCGCGAGCAGCGCGACCAGTATCGAGGCGGCCAGCAGTGGTGCCATCACCCATAGCGCGGCGACCATGGATTCATACAGCCGCGTCAATGCGACGCCGACATCGAACGCGCTCGCCCGGTCAAGTTGCAGGCCGCTGGCGAACATCGTGCGCATGCCGTCGATGAGCGTCGATCCGGCGAAAAGAAGAAGCCCGCCGGACACCAGCAGCGACGAAAAGCTGTTGAGCTCGGTCGAACGGGCAACCTGTCCTTGCTCGCGTGCCTGTTCAAGGCGCCGGGAGCTGGCTGGTTCTGTCTTTTCGAGATCGCTCTGCTGCGATTCCGCCATGGCTGGTCAACTCGTTTCGCGATACTAGCATGCAACGGGGCCGCGAAAACCCTCGTGTCCGACGCGCAGCACGCGTTCGTGCTAACTTCTTTCGCGGCTGCAGGGTAACTGCAATGCCTCACTCGTTCCATTTTCCAGACAGGCCGGCAAGTCCGGTGCAAACGCCATGCCAGACCAGCGCGACCCGGTCCGCTCAGAACTGTTCCCGCCGATCGAGCCCTACTCCAGCGGCATGCTCGCGCTCGACGGCCGGCATCGGATGTACTGGGAGCAGTCGGGCAATCCTTCCGGCGTACCAGTGGTGTTCCTTCATGGCGGGCCGGGGGCAGGCAGTTCGCCGGAACACCGTCGGTTCTTCAATCCGGCGTTCTACCGGATCGTCGTCCTCGACCAGCGCGGTGCCGGACGGTCGCTGCCGCACGGCGATCTGGTCGACAACACGACCCCGCTGCTGATAGCCGACCTGGAACAGTTGCGCACGCACCTGAACATCGACCGCTGGCTGGTGTTCGGGGGGTCATGGGGCAGTACGCTCGCGCTGGCCTATGCCGAGGCGCAGCCGGAGCGCTGCCACGGGCTGATCCTGCGCGGCATCTTCCTGTGCCGCGATTCGGAGATCGAGTGGTTCCTGTACGGGCTGAAGGCCATCTTCCCGGAAGCCTGGCGCGCGTTCACCGCGCAGCTGAGCGCCGCCGAGCGGGAAGACATCCTCGTCTCCTACCATCGCCGGCTGGTCGATCCGTCGCCGGCGGTGCACATGCCGGCCGCGCGTGCGTGGAGCGTGTACGAGGGCAGCTGCTCGACGCTGCTGCCCAGCCCGGAGACGGTGTCGTACTTCGCCGGCGACAGCGTCGCGCTCGGCCTCGCCCGCATCGAAGCGCACTATTTCATCAATCGCATCTTCTTTCCCGACAACGCCCTGCTCGACAACATCGGGCGCATCAGGCACCTGCCGGGCGTGATCATCCAGGGGCGGTATGATGCCGTGTGTCCGATCGTGAGCGCGGACGACCTGCATCGGGCATGGCCGGAGGCCCAGTACGTCATCGTTCCCGATGCCGGGCACTCGGCATGGGAGAGCGGCATCCGGGCCGAGCTGGTCCGCGCGACCGAACGCTTCCGCCTGCGGCTGGCTGGCTGAGCTCGCGCCCGGCAGCAGCGCCGGGACGGCAGCGCAGCCCGTGCACGGGCTGCGCCCGTCGACAGGCCAGGCCCGGTGCATGCCGCCGGCCAACCCTACCGCCCCCTCCTCTCCACCGCCAGAACACATCACCGCGCACCAACGCAGCGAACAGACGGAGTCAAGGCAAGCATGAAGCTCTATACCTACAAGGCAGCCGCCGGTGCGGCATCCACGGTTGGCGTCCTCGACGCCGACGGCATCCACCTGGTCGACCTCGCGGCCACGGCCACGGCGGGCGGCACGGCACTGCCGTTCGACCCGACGAGCATGCAGTCGCTCATCGATGCGGGCGCACCCGGCCTCGCCGCGGTGTCGGCACTGGCTACGCATGCCAGGGCGGTACACATCGCGCTGTCGGCCGTGGCGCTGTGTGCCCCGCTGCCACGCCTGCTGCGCAACGTCTACTGCGTGGGCTGGAACTACCTCGACCATTTCAACGAGGGTGCAGCCCATCGCAAGACCGAGGTCGAACTGCCCGACCATCCGGCCCTGTTCACCAAGGCTTCGAACGCGCTGAACGGGCCGTTCGATCCGATTCCGTTCAACCCGGAGGTCAGCGACAAGATCGACTGGGAATGCGAGATGGGCATGATCATCGGCCGCCGCGGACGCAACATCCCTGAAGCCGAGGCGATGTCCTACGTGTTCGGCTATACCGTGCTGAACGATGTCACCGCGCGCGACATGCAGCGCTACCATGGTGGCCAGTGGTTCAAGGGCAAGAGCCTGGATGGCAGCTGCCCGATCGGGCCCTGCATCGTGACGGCCGATTCGATCCAGCCGGAGTCGCTCGACATCTTCACCCGCGTAAACGGCGTGGTGAAGCAGGAATCCAACACCCGCCACCTGTTCTTCAAGCTGCCGCGACTGATCGCCGAACTGTCGCGGGGGCTGACGCTCGAGCCGGGCGACCTGATCGCCACAGGGACGCCAAAGGGGGTGGGTTATGCACGCACGCCGCCCGAGTTCCTGAAGCCGGGCGACATCCTCGAGACCGAAGTGCAGGGCATCGGCGTGATCCGCAATCCGATCGTCGCAGTGAACGACTGAACCGCAGCAGCCGAACCCCGGCTGCGCCGGCATCAGTCGAGTTTCCGTCAGGAGTAATCGGACATGCGTACCGAAGTTCATGTACACGGCACGGTGGTGCTGGTCGAAGGTGTCTCCATCGGCCAGGTGGAGGGTGCCCTTCGCCCCTGGCTAGACTACCTCGACTGCGCGTCGATCAAGGAGGCACGCAGCCTGGAGCAGGACGAACCCGGCATCGTTTTCGACCGCAAGCGGTTCCTGCTCGAGATCTGCTGGACCGGGGACGTCGGCCGCAACTTCCAGGGCGTGCTCGGTGATGCGCTGGCCGGGCTGGGCCCGCTGGCCGAGGAAGCCTCGACAGTCGAGATCACCTACTTCCACGACAAGGGAGACGAGGTGCAGTTGATGTTCGTCGGTCCGACGCCGCAGGCGATCCACGACATGCAGCGGCGCCTGATGGTCGAGGAAGTGTCCAACCTGCTCGGCCGCCAGTTCGGTGCCGAGGACGTGTCCCAGGTCGCGGCGCTGATCAACAAGCTGTTCGCGGAAGACTGGACGCGCAAGCAGGCGGCCGGGGAAAGCGGGCTGTCCAGCGCGACGCAGCCGCATACCCGGCCCAAGCAGTTGCACTGACGCCTGCGGCGCGGGTACAAGCCCCGCGCGGGCGGCGTGCAGCGTGTGCCGCCCTCAGGCCGCGTCGACGACCCGCGCTGGCGGTGGGTCGTCGGTACGGCGGCGCGCTCCCCGCCGATCACGGCCGGTACGGGTGTCGAGCATCACCGACACCTGGTGCCGGCGCCGGTCTGAGCCCGCCCGGCGCGAGCCCTGTCGGCGGCGCTCGTCCGGCGGCAGCCCTGCGGGCGGCGGCGTGGCCACCTGTGCCCGGGAAGCGCCCGGGACGCCCGCCTGACCGGGCGCGAAAGGGGTGGCCGCGGACACGCCCGCGACCTCGCGCCGGACGGCTCCGGATACTTTCTGCGGGGGTATGGTAGGAAACTGCATCGTGGCTTATCGCGGTGGAATGGATG
>CAIQON010000032.1 GCA_903873475.1 uncultured bacterium | reverse complement strand
CCGCCTTCCAGCGAGAAGCGGGTCTGCCCGACATACTTTGTGTGAAGGTACTTCTCGAGCGTCTCGGCGGCGGTCAGCCGTTCGAGGATGTTCAGCTTGAATGCGGCGTCGTACGAGGGCCTGGAGTGGATGCTCTCGAAACGCTGCTGGATCCACTTCTTCTGCGCCGGATCCGAGATGTACATGTACTCGAAACCGATCGAGCCGCAGTACGTCTCGCGCACATGGGTGAGGATCTGCCGCAGCGTCGCGCGCTGCGGCCCGACCAGCGAGCCGGTGTTGAACTCCGTCTCCATGTCGGCATCGGACAGCCCGTAGAACGACGGGTCGAGTTCCTGGATGTAGGGCTTCTCCTGGCGCTTGAGCGGGTCTATCTCCGCGTGGCGCACGCCGAGGAAGCGGTAGGCCCCGATCAGCTGCAGCACCGCCACCTGCTTGAGCGCCGCCTCGGCGCTTATGCCGGAGGACGCCGCGACCTGGTAGGGGCTGCGCCGGGCCATCTCGGCGAACTTCGCACGGACCTGCTCGTGCGAGACGTCGGGCCCGTTGCCGGTGCGCTGGAGCGCGTCGAAGTACTGCCGCCAGGTGCCATCGACCGACGCGGGGTCGGCCAGGTAGGCATCGTAGAGCTCCTCGATGAACGGCGCATTCGAGCCGAACAGATAGGAGGTGCCGAACATCTCTTGCATCATCAGGAATCGTCCCGTCGGTTTTCGGGGTAGCTCGGCCGCGGGGACCTAGCGGCGCTCGGCCAGGGGCTTGAGCGAGCGCTCGGCCTCGCCGAGGAAGAGCTGGCGCGGACGGCCGATCTTCTGGTCCGGATCCTCGATCATCTCGTTCCACTGGGCGATCCAGCCGATCGTGCGCGACAGCGCGAACAGCGCCGTGAACATCGACACCGGGATGCCGAGCGCCTTGTACACGATGCCCGAGTAGAAATCGACGTTCGGGAACAGCTTGCGCTTGACGAAATACTCGTCTTCCAGCGCGACCTTCTCGAGCGCCATCGCCAGCTTGAACATCTTGTTGTCTTCCAGGCCGAGCTCGGCCAGCACGTCGTGGCAGGCGCCCTGGATCAGGCGTGCGCGCGGGTCGTAGTTCTTGTAGACACGGTGCCCGAAGCCCATCAGCTTCGATGCTTCAGCCGGATCCTTGGCGCGCGCGATGAACTTGTCGATGTTGGAGACGTCGCCGATCTCGTCGAGCATCTTCAGCACTGCTTCGTTGGCGCCGCCGTGCGCCGGACCCCAGAGGCTGGCGATGCCCGCAGCGATGCACGCGAACGGATTGGCACCCGACGAGCCGGCAAGGCGCACGGTCGAGGTCGATGCGTTCTGCTCGTGGTCGACGTGCAGGATGAGGATCTTCTCGAGCGCACGCACCAGCACCGGGTTGGGCACGTAGTCTTCGCACGGCACGCCGAACATCATGCGCATGAAGTTCTCGACATAGCCCAGGTCGTTGCGCGGATACATGAAGGGCTGGCCGACGTTGTACTTGTAGGTCATCGCGACGATGGTCGGCATCTTCGCGATCAGCCGGAACTCGGAGATCATCCGGCTCTTCGGGTCGTTGATGTCGATCGAGTCGTGGTAGAACGCAGCCATGCCGCCGACCACGCCGCAGAGCACCGACATCGGGTGCGCGTCACGGCGGAAGCCCTGGTAGAAGCGCGCCATCTGCTCGTGCACCATCGTGTGCATGGTGACGGTGCTGTCGAACTCCTTCTTCTCCTTCGCGTTCGGCAGGTCGCCCTTCATGATCAGGTAGGCCACCTCGAGCAGGTCGCAGTTCTCGACCAGCTGCTCGATCGGGTAGCCACGGTGGCGCAGCACGCCTTCGTCGCCGTCGATGTAGGTGATGCTCGACTTGCACGACGCGGTCGACATGAAGCCCGGGTCGTAGGTGAAGGCACCTGTCTTCGCGTAGAGCGAGCGCACGTCGATCACGTCGGGGCCGATCGTGCCGCCGTAGATCGGAAACTCGACCGACGGGCGTCCGTCGCTGAACGAGAGGGTTGCCTTGGCTTTGCTGTCCATCAGGTTCTCCACAGAGAAATCGCGCACTCCCGCAGCGCCACGGGCGAGTTCAGGCAGGCGCGAATACAAAAACGCGCGGTCAGGCCGCGCGCAACATTTCCAGTACCGGGGCGACTCGCTTGTCGGCTGGCTGCAGCCGGCCGATGATCATGTCCCACAGGTCCTGGTCGGGGTAGTCGAGCAGTTCCTTGAGCAGCTCGACATCCGCCGCCTTCATCGAAGCATAGCGATTGTCCATGAACCGCTGCAACACGAGATCGAGCTCGAGCAGGCCTCGACGGCAGTGCCAGCGTAACCGATTTTCCTGGATGCGGGCGAGCTCGGTCTGGACCATGGCTAGACCATCCTCCGGACCATCAGCTGCTTGATCTTGCCGATCGCGCGCGTCGGGTTCAGGCCCTTCGGGCAGACGTCGACGCAGTTCATGATCGTATGGCAGCGGAACAGCCGGTAAGGGTCCTCCAGGTTATCCAGGCGCTCGGAGGTGGCCTCGTCGCGGCTGTCGGCCAGGAAGCGATAGGCCTGCAACAGGCCCGCCGGGCCGACGAACTTGTCCGGGTTCCACCAGAACGACGGGCATGAGGTCGAGCAGCAGGCGCACAGGATGCACTCGTAGAGGCCGTCCAGCTTCCGGCGGTCATCCGGGTACTGCCGCCACTCGGCCT
>CAIQON010000031.1 GCA_903873475.1 uncultured bacterium | reverse complement strand
CTGGCTCCTGTTCCGCACCCGGCTGACCACCGCCCAGGCCCTGTCGCTGCTGCTGTCGTATTCCGGCGTGCTGCTGTGCGTCTGGGACAACCTGCGCATCGAGGGCGATCCGTCATCGCTGGCCCTGGGCGTGGCATTCACGCTCGCCAGCGCGCTCACCTACGCCTGCTACGTGGTGGCCAGTGCCCGGATCGTGCCGCGGGTCGGCTCGATGCGCTTCACGAGTTATGCATCGTCGGTAGCCTGTGGCTTCAGCATCGCGCACGTCTTCGCGACCCATGGTGCCGAATCGCTGGTCGTGCCGGACATCGTGTACGCCTACGCGTTCGGCATGGGTACCGTATCGACGGTGCTGCCCATCCTGCTGGTGGCCGAGGCCCTGCGCCGCCTGGGTGCGAACCAGGTCGCGCTGATCAGCACCTCGGGCCCGATCGCCACGCTGGCAATGGCCGCGCTGATCCTCGGGGAGCGGATCAGCGTACTGCAGATGGCAGGTGCCGCGCTGGTCATCGCCGGCGTCATGCTGGTCAGCCTGCGCAGGCAGACACCGGCATGACATATTGTCACTTTTCGGACAGATTCAGCAGGCCACCGAGCGTATTGCTGGAAGGTCGCCAGCGGACATTACCTTCCGGCGTGACCAGACACCAGATTGGCGCCGCGGGGACGGCGGGTAAACTCGCGTACCACATTATGGGATAACCTCCAGAAAAGACTAAATCTCAGCGAAAGAGTGTCGATAGAAAAAGCCTGATCGGGGAGTCAGGTCGTACGATCTGCCTCGCGCCTGCCCATCAGCCGATTTCACGGCCAGCCCGGCGCTCTTTCAGGTGAAGGCGGCAATCAGATGCAGAGTCAGACGGCACCGGAAACCAAGGACGCTTGCGTCAGCATGGCGGTCGAACGACTCTCGATCGGCATGTTCGTGGCTGAGCTCGACCGTCCATGGTCGGAGTCTCCCTTCCTGATCGAAGGGTTCCGGATCGATACCGCGGACGAGCTCGCAACCCTCGCCCGACTGTGTCGCCACGTCGTGGTCGACACATCACGGTCGGCCGGCAACGAACGCACGGCCCCTGATGTCATGCACGCCGACGGCGTGGGCAGAACTTACGCGTTCAAGGATGCTGCTGTCGCAGCGGCACTCGATCGGACCACTGTGGACACGCACGGCGCCGGGGCCGCAGCGACGCGCAAGGAAGACCATCCCCAGGACCGCAGCCTGCTCGACCAGCCACTGGGCTGGCGATGGATGGGCAACGTCGTGCACGATCTGCTCGAGTCCTACCTGCGCCCCCGCAAGCGTACCGTGGACGACCTTCCGGCGCCGGTCATCGTGGTGGCTGCGCAGCGCACGAGCGCCGACCTCACGCCCCCGGCCGAGCCGGGCTTCCTGGGCAGGCTGATGCGCGAGATCCTGCACCAGCCGACGCCCACCGACGCTGCGGTACGGCAGCCCGCCCGGCCACGCCAGGATGTGGCCGTTCATGCAGACACCACCGGAGCGCAGGAGCGCGAGGCGAGCGCATGGGCGCGCCTCAAGACCGCGCTGCGGGAACTGACAGCGAAAGGACGCACCGCTCCGGCCGACCCGATGGGTGCATCCAGATTCGAGGAACTGAAGCAGTCCTCGCCCCCGGGCCCTGCTGCCGACGCAGCCTCGCGCGGCTGGCCGCCGATCGGCCAGCTGTTGAAGCGCGCCCTGTTCAAGCTGTTCGGGCTCGCGCCGCCAGCCGACGAGGCCAGCCACGATGGTGCGTCTGCAGACGATCCCACCCAGGATGAACTGGCGGCATGGGAACTCGAATACGAACGCTTCACGCGGGAAATCCCCAATGCCGCAAAGGTGCTGCAACAGAGCATGAGCGCATTGCACCTCAACTACTATCGCGCAGGATGCGATGTGCCACTCGCACTGGAGTTGCTGCGGCCCTGGGTGACCCAGATCGTGGAGAGCGTGCTGCGCAGCGAAAACGCGCTCGTCTGGCTTGCACGGCTGGAGTCGCACGACCAGCTCGCCCACAAGAGAGGTTTGCAGGCCGCGGTCTACATGGCGCAGTTCGGCGCCCAACTGGGCATGCCACATGAGGAGATCGAGCAGATCGCCCTCGGCGGCGCGCTGCTCGACATCGGCAAGATGCAGGTGGCCGAGAGCATCCTCAAGAAGCCCCGGCCGCTCGACGCCGCGGAACGCGAGCAGGTACAGGCGCACGTCGACCTCGCGATGACCATGAGGGATGCCTCCGGCATCAACGACGTGCGGGTGCGCGAGACCGTCGAGCGCCACCATGAGCGCGAAGACGGCAGCGGCTATCCGAGGGGTCTTGCCGGAGAAGACATCGGCGTGTACGGGCGCATCGCCGGCATCGTCGACACCTTCCTCGCCCTCACTAGAGAGCGGCCCTACGCCCCCATCGCGCCGATGGACAAGGTACTGCGCCTGTTGCTCCAGGCCCGCGGTACGCTCTTCCACCCACCGCTGGTCGAGCACTTCATCCAGATGATCGGCGTCTACCCGGTCGGCACCCTGGTGGAGCTGTCCAACGGAGAGGTCGCGGCGGTGCTGTCCCACAATCGTGTGCGGCGCCTGATGCCGCGGGTGCTGGTCATGATAGCCGCGGACGGCGTGCCGCTGCCGTGCCCGACGACCCTCGACCTGCTGTCTTGCCCACGCGACGGCGTCGGCAACGTGATCAGCATCGTCCGTGGCCTGCCATTCGGGCACCAGGGAATCACGGCACAACAACTGTTCGCGGCGACGGTGCAGTGATCGACAGGACAGGTGCCGGGACGCCGGCGGCCGCGCCCTTCATGCTTGCCGGCGAGCAGTTGTACGAGCACCTGCGGCGCACGCACGACGCGAACGCGTCCCGGCCCGGCACCTACGCGGTACTCGCGATACGCATCATGGCCAGTGGCGCTCCGCGGCTGGACTACCAGCCGCAGGTCGATGCCCTGGGGGTGCAGAGCGCCTTGCAGGTCCTTGGCGGGGTGCTGCGTGGCGGAGACCGGGTCGCGGTGATCCGCCCCAACGAACTGATCGTGGTGCTGGTGGGCCTGCCGAGCCCGGAGTACGCAGAACTGGGTGCGGCCGGCATACTGAGCCGACTCAACGACCGGGACCAGGGCGCAACGCCGAAAGGAAAGCTGCGGGCGACGGTCGGGATCGCGACCGGCGTAACCGAACGCGATCGGCTGGACGAACTCGTGCGCAACGCACGAACCGCCGCGCGAGAAGCCGCGGCCAGCCCTGCGAGCTATCAGGTGCACCGTCCGGTCGATTCGCAGCACGCACAGCACGATCTCGAGCCCGCGCTGCGTGCGGCGATCGCCGCCAACGACCTGTACCTGGTGTTCCAGCCGCAGATCGCCCTGGACGGCGGCGAGGCCATCTCGGTCGAGGCGCTGGCCCGCTGGACCCGGGCGGGCGCTGGTCCGGTGTCGCCAGACAAGTTCATACCCGTGGCCGAACAGAGCGGCCTGCTGCCGCGACTCACCCGCCTGATATTGAACACGGCACTGCGCCAGCATCGGCGGTTCGTCGATGCCGGCCTGAACGTCAGCATGGCCATCAACGTGTCCCCGATGGACCTGCGCGAGCGCGATTTCTGCGAACTGGTCGAGCAGGCCCTGCAGACCTGGTCGGTAAGCCCTGGCGACATCACCCTCGAGATCACGGAGACCGCGCCGGTGCGCGACCCGGAGGAGGTAGTACCCCTGCTGAAACAGCTCAAGGACATCGGCGTGCAGTTGTCGATCGACGATTTCGGCACTGGCTATTCGTCGCTGTCGCTGCTGCGGCAACTGCCGGTCGATGAAATCAAGATCGATCAGCAGTTCGTGCGCGGTCTGCTGGAATCCAGGCAGAAGCTCGATATCGTGCGCGCAACGCTTGCCCTGGCCAGCAACTTCGGCCTGCGCACCGTCGCCGAGGGGATCGAGGACGAAGCCACGCTGCACGCGCTGCGCGACATGGGATGCGAGTTCGGCCAGGGCTTCGGCATCGCCCGCCCCCTCGCCGCCGAGGACGCCGCCGAATGGCTGCGCGGTCGTGCGTTCGCGTCGAGCCGGGCTGGCTGACGCGCGAGTTGGCGGTTAGTTGGCGGTTAGTTGGCGGTTCGGTCGGGTATCCTCCGAGTGACGGTCGCGCAGAAGGCCGGGGGCAGCAGAACCGCAGGAGGCGTTCGATGGACATCGGCAACAGCCGTCTCGCACAGGCCGGCCTGGCCGTGCTGCTTTCCAGCCTCGGCGCCAGCGCGAACGCGCAGGCACCGTGGCCGGCAAAGTCGATACGCATGCTGATAGCGCTCGCGCCGGGTGGCGGCGTGGATACCACCGGCCGCATCCTCGCCCAGAAGCTGTCCGAGCGCTGGGGCCAGCCGATCGTGGTCGAGAACCGGCCGGGCGCCGGTGGCGCGCTGGCCACCGAGACCCTCGCCCGTGCCACGCCAGACGGCTACACGATGCTCACCAACTCCTCGGGCGTGGCGATCACGCCCAGCCTGATGAAGCTGTCGTACGACCCGCGCAAGGACATCATCCCGGTATCGCTGGCGGTCATCTCGCCGGGCGTGATGGTGGTGCACCCTTCGGTGCCCGTGAAGACGGTGAAGGAGTTCATCGCGTTCGCCAAGGCCCGCCCCGGCGACCTGCTCTACTCGTCCTCGGGCAATGGCACCGGCCAGCACCTCGCCGCCGAACTGTTCGGCCAGATGGCGGGCGTGAAGATGGCGCACGTACCCTACAAGGGCACCGCACCGAGCATCACCGATCTGATCGGCGGGCGCGTGTCGCTGTCGATGGCAAGCGTCGTGTCGACGCGCCAGTACTTCGAGGGGGGCAAGCTGCGCGCGCTCGCCGTACTGGGCGCGAGGCGCACGCCGGCACTGCCGAACCTTCCGACCATCGCCGAGTCGGGCGTACCGGGCTATGCCTACGAGAACTGGTACGGCGTGTTCCTGCCGGGGCGCACGCCGATGGACATCGTGCTCAAGACGCAGCAGGAGATCACGCGCATCGTGAACGAACCGGACACCGTGAAGAAGCTGGTCTCCCAGGGACTCGACCCGGTGGGCAGCAGCCATGCCGAGTTCGTCCGCTTCTACGAAGAAGAGATCGCGAAGAACGCGAAACTGATCGCCTCGGTCGGCATGGAGGCACGCTGATGGCGAAGCCATCCGACCTGCAGGCCGCGCCCGCGGTGCCCGACGCGCTGCTCGGCGAGATCGCCGACCATGTGCACGGCTACCGCATCCGCGACCGGGCTTCGATCGACGCGGCCCGCCTCTGCCTGTTCGACACGCTGGCCTGCGCGCTGGAAGCGCTCGACCATCCGGAATGCGTGCGTCTGCTCGGGCCGGTGGTGCCGGGCACCGTGGTGCCGGACGGCGCGCGGCTACCGGGCACGGCCTTCGTGCTCGACCCGGCCAAGGCTACCTTCGACCTCGGCGCGATGATCCGCTGGCTCGACTACAACGACGCCTGCAACGGCATGCTCACGATGCATCCGTCCGACGGGCTGGCCAGCGTGCTGATGCTCGGCGACCACCTTTCGCGGCGGGCGGTGTCGACCGGAAAGGCGCCACTCACGATGGCCGACCTGCTCGATGCGGCAGTGCGCGTGTACGAGATCCAGGGCGCGCTGTGCGCGGCCAACGACTGGCGCGCACACGGCATGGACCAGACGATGCTGGTGCAGGCGGCGGTCGCCCCGGTGCTGGCGAAGCTGCTCGGGGGCACGCGCGAACAGGTGTTCAATGCCGCCTCGCATGCCTTCGTCGAGTCGACGCTGTCGGCGATCCGCCATGCACCGAACATCGGGTCGCGCAAGAACTGGGCATGCGCGCGGGCAAGCGAAGGGGCAGTGCGCATCGCCATGATGGTGATGGCCGGCGAGGACGGCTACCCGTGGGTCCTGTCGGCGCCGGAGCTGGGCTTCCATGCGGCCCGATTCGGCGGCACGCCGCTGCGTCTGGACGCACCCCTGGGCGAGGCGGTGATCGGCCGCTGCATGTTCAAGCTGCTGCCGGCCGGCATGCATGGCCAGACCGCGGGCGAGTGCGCGTTCCTGCTGCATCCCGAGGTCGCACCGCGGCTCGACGAGGTCGAACGCATCGAGCTGCGCTGCCATCGGTCGCTCGCCCGCATCATGGACAAGCCGGGGGTGCTGCGCAACGCCGCCGATCGCGACCACTGCGTGCAGTACATCGTCGCGCTGGGGCTGATGCACGGGCGCCTCGCCCCCTCCGATTACAGCGATGCCTTCGCCGCCGACCCACGCATCGATGCCTTGCGCGCGAAGATGGTGCTGGCCGAGGAGCCGCGCTACACCGAGGGCTTCTTCGATCCGGTCCGGCGCACCAGCGCGAACTCGGTGCAGGTGTTCTTCCGCGACGGTACGTCGACTGCGCGCATCGAGCGCGAGTACCCGCTCGGGCATCCGGAGCGGCGATCCGAAGCCGTGCCGGCGCTGCGCGCGAAGTTCGCGCATGCGCTGCGCCGGCTGCCCCCGGCGGCGCGCGAGCGACTGCTCGCGCTTTACGACGATCCACGGGCGATCGATGCGATGCCCGTGCATGCGTTCATCGACCTGCTGGTCGAGGTGCGCTGAGGCGCTGATCGCACGCTTACGCGGCCGCCCACTGACGCCGCAATGATTCATCGCGATCAAGGGCCATCCCAGCCTGGCCTTGCATGATTTGCATCGCGAACTCCAGGACGGCCAGGTCCCTGTGCTTTCCTGCTGGGTTCATCGTCCATAGCGCGTATGCTCGACGAACGTACCGGGCGGCAAGCCGCCCGGGGTTTGCGCGTGGATGCTCGCCGCTTCATTGCGAGTCAGGGAGAGAGCCACATGGGTTTCGGCGCTGGCCTCGAGCAGAACCACCTGCTCCGCGCATTGACGGCAGATGAGCGGGCGCGCTGGTTGCCCCATATGGAACCTGTCGAGTTGCCGCTTGGCCGAGTACTCCATGAGTCGGGATGCACGCTGAGCCATGTTTACTTCCCCACCACGGCAATCGTCTCGATGATCTGCGTCATGAGTGACGGGTTCACGGCCGAGGTCGCGATGGTGGGCAACGAGGGGCTGGTCGGCATCTCGCTGATGATGGGGGGCGAGACGATGCCCAGCCGTGCGGTGGTCAACAGCGGGGGCCAGGGCTATCGGCTGCGGGCGCAGCTGATCAAGGATGAATTCGAGCGCTTCGGTGCGTTGACGCATCTGATACTGCGCTACACCCAGGCGCTGATCACACAGATGACGCAGATCGCCGTCTGCAACCGGCACCATTCGCTGGACCAGCAACTCTGCCGCCGGCTGTTGCTGAGCCTCGATCAAGTGCCAGGCAACGAATTGGTGATGACGCAGGAACTGATCGCCGCCGCGCTGGGTGTGCGCCGGGAGGGCGTGACCGAAGGGGCGCTGAAGCTGCAGGCTGCAGGGCTGATCCGCTACGCGCGCGGGCATATCCGGGTGCTCGACCGTACCGGCCTGGAGGCGCGTACCTGCGAGTGCTACGCCGTGGTCAGGAAGGAATACGAGCGCTTGTTGCCGCAGCGATGACCGACACACGAAAGCCAGGCGCCGCAATGAGGGTCCCGGCTCAAAGCCAGTAGGCCCAGAGGCGGGCGAAGCCTTCCTTGAGCCGGAATTGCAGCGGACGCCTGCGCCACTGTTCGAGCATGATGGCATCGGAGGCCGCGAGGTCGGCGGCGAACAGCGCCTGCAGTTGCCGGCCGAAATCAGCACCCAGCACGACCGCATCGAGTTCGTGGTTGTGAACGAAGCTGCGCCAGTCGAGGTTGGTCGAGCCGACCGTGGACCAGACGCCGTCGACAAGCACGGTCTTGGAATGCAGGATGACGCCGTAGCGCTCGAATATCTTCACGCCAGCCTTCAGCAACCGTTCGTAGAAGCTGCGCCCGGCGTGGAACACCAGCCAGGAGTCGGTCTGGCTGGGCAGGATCAGGCAGACATCGACGCCCCGCCCAGCGGCAGCCTCGAGCATTTCGAGCAGCAGGGGGTCGGGAACGAAGTAGGCGTTGGTCAGATGCACGCTGCGGCGCGCACTGGCGATGGCGGAAAGGAGCGTGACGTACATCTGGCTGAAAGGCTCTTCCGGTGAACTGCCGATGGCACGAACCACTTCATGGCCAGCGGATTCCGCTGGCGGCAGGTAATCTGCCTGAGGCAGCGGCGCACCGCCCTGTGACCGCCATGCTTCGAGAAACAGGTTCTGCAAATCGGCGACCACCGGACCCTGCAAACGCAGGTCGGTGTCCCGCCATGCCGGCGTACCGGCCGGACGCGGATGCCAACCCTTGCTGAACGAGCCACCCGAATAGACGCTGCTGATGTTGATGCCGCCCAGGAAGGCGATGCGCCCATCGACAATCAGCAGCTTGCGGTGGTCTCGCCGATTCAGTACCCACTCCGTGCGCACCGAAAGCGGATTGACGGGGTTGAACTCCAGCACGCGGATGCCGCTGTCGCTGAGACGTTGGAAGAAGGCTGCAGACGTCCCCAGTGTGCCGACGCTGTCTCGGATCAGGTTGACTTCCACGCCCTGACTGCGCTTGTCGATCAGCGCCTGAGCGAAGCGCCGTCCTACTTCGTCATCGTCGAGGATGTAGGTTTCCAGATTGATGTGGTGCCGCGCGCCCTGTATGGCCTCCAGCATTGCCTGGTACGTGGCAGGGCCATCCTGCAGCAGGCGCACGCTGTTTCCGGTGGTGAGCGGGCCGCGGTTGATGGCTTGTTCGCGCGCCAGGTGCTCATCGAAGATGCCGGTGTCCGGGCTGCGGCGCTCCAGGCCCGCGAGCAATGCCCGGGTCTGCTCGGCCATCAGGGGACCACGCGCGTCCTGCATCGACACCGTCCGTATCGAGGGCTGGGCAAGATCGGGCACCAGCATGGGCAGGCTGCCGCAACCGGCCAGCCACTGTGTCACCAACCGGCATATTCAGGCCACTCAGTTTTCGGCATATACCGGCCACTGCGCTGCCGTCACGAGCCTCTCGTGCGAGGGTCAATCTTGGTTGGATTTGGCAGCCTTGGCAAGGCTGCGGGGGCGGCTGGTCGGGGCGAGCCTGGGCGCGCGGAATGACTGGCCGTCGAGCGTGAGGCAGTAGGCGTTATGACGCAGCCGGTCCAGGGTCGCAGCGGCCAGCAGGCGGTTAGTCGGAAACGCCTGGTCCCATTCGGGGAAGTCGAGGTTGCTGGTGACGATGGTGGCGGCGGTCTCGTAGCGCTCGGCGACGAGGTCATGAAGGTCCTCGTCGGCGGGGGTACGCAGGGGCTTCAGGCCGAAGTCATCGATGATGAGCAGCGGCACGCGGGCGTATGCGGCCAGCCGGCGCTCGTAGCCGCCGTTGGCGCGCGCGGCGTTGAGGCTGGTGGTGAGCTGGGCGCAGGTGGTGAAGACGGTGTCCACGCCCTGGCGGATGGCGCACTGGCCCAGTGCCTGCGCGAGGTGGCTTTTGCCGGTGCCACTGGGGCCGACGATGAGGATGGGCGCGCGCTCGCCGAGGTATCGGCCGGCGGCCAAATCGTTGACCAGCGTTCGGTTGAGCGCGGGCAGGCGCTCGAAGTCGAACTGCTCGAGGGTCTTGGTCGCGCGGAAGTTCGCTCGGCGCTGGCGCAGGCTGAACTTCTTCTGCTCGCGGCGCGCCACTTCGTCGCCGATGAGGGCGGCCAGGAAGTCCACGTAGGGCATCTTGCCGGCGATGGCCTGGCGGTTACGCTCGTCGAGCGAGTCGAGGATGCCCGAGAGGCGAAGCAGCTTCAGTTGCGGGGCGAGTTCGGGTGCGGGATTCATTCAGGGTTCACTCCGGGGTCATTGCAGCCGGCCGGGCTGCGCGGTGAAGAGGTCCTGTGCGTTGCGAGCGAAGCGCGCCGCCGCGGCGTAGGCGTGTGCCGGGGCGTTAGCGGGAAGGAGCAGGCGGTCGTGGCCGCCGGCGAGGATGTTCTTCACCGAGCGGTACTGCACCGAGTCGAAGGCCAGGGCGCGGGCGCAGGCGGCTTCGAGCCGGGCGGCCCCGTAGGTCTGTTCCAGGCGCAGCACGTTCTGGGCGCTGCGCAGTCGCTCCAGGATGGCGTCGGTGAGCAACGCTTCCACCAGCGCGGCGCAGGCCGGGCCGACTGCCCTCGCCCTGGTCATGCAGTACTCGCGGTCGTGGGCGAGGAAGGCCACGGCATCGGGCGGCAGGTGGTCGCGCACCGTGATGCGCTCGCCCCGG
This sequence comes from uncultured bacterium, assembly GCA_903873475.1. Lineage (GTDB taxonomy): Bacteria > Pseudomonadota > Gammaproteobacteria > Burkholderiales > CAIKXV01 > CAIKXV01. Next base: position 537 of record CAIQON010000031.1, on the reverse strand, counting down.
CGCTGCGCGCGCCGATGGGTATACAGGTGCTCGTACTGGTGGAAGACCGCCACCGAGCAGTCGCTCATCCGCACCCACAGGCGCTGGCCGACCAGCGTGAACGGCGCCGAGTAGTAGGCATTGCCGAGCTTCAGGTGACAGTCGCGGTGAAGGGTGGCCCGGTGCCAGGTGCCCAGATCCGGGGCGACGGCCGGCAGCGGCAGCAGCGCGTCGCGCTCGAGCACGAACAGAGCCAGCGGCGCCTTTCGCGTGGTGCCGTGGATGCGCCCGCCGGCCTCGTTCATCACCCAGTGACGGGCCTGCGCGTTCAGATCGGCGATGTCGCGGATCTCGCGCAGCGGCAGGAAGCCGCGCTTGACGAACTTCACCCCGGCCTCAACGATGCCTTTCTTCTGCGGATCGTGAGGCGGGCAGGGGTCGATCTTGAACCCGTAGCCCAGCGCGCACTCGCCGTAGGCGCGCTGCACGAGCGGATCGCTCGCGCACGCGCGGGTGATGGCGCACTTGGCGTTGTCGATGATCAGGCGTCGGGGTACG